>NZ_JALXWY010000004.1:0-187258 GCF_025144155.1 Corynebacterium sp. p3-SID1194 | reverse complement strand
CATGTGCGACATGTTTTATAAGGAAAGGTCAGCGCGATTTCGGCATTTAGTAAGATCGTGCTGATGTAAACAGATTCACCCGTTGGTGCGTTCCAGATGTTTTCTTCAGCCTCAGGCAGAGGCCAGCTTTTGGGTCACGAGGGCATTGAGCGAGATCCCCTCATTTTCAGCTTCGTCAACGAGCTTCCGGTGGAGCGACGGTGAAATGCGGACATTGAACCGCCCAGAGAACTCACGCATCCCAAGCGGTTGTGGGACTGGATCGCCGCTTTCTAAAAGGTCCGCCAAAACCTCCTCGACGAGGGAAAGGATGCCTTTTTCGGCGGCGTCTCGGGAATCTTCCAGCCAGGACAGAGACGGGAACTCCCGGACCGTTGCAACGAACTGCTCGTCCTCCTGGGACCAGCCAACCTGATAGGTGTATTTGTCAGCGTTCATGTGAATTCTCCCTAAGGTGGTCAATGGCGCTCAAAACTTGTCGAACCTGGTAAGGCTTGGCGGCGCCACCTTTGTTTTGAATGTTTACCCGTGGGTCGCCGGGCCACGGAGTCTTATAGATGAAGTGCGAGCTACCGCGGTTTCTCGGCTCGCCAAAGTGGTGATTGCATACCTTCTTTAGCTCAGTGAACCGTATGTTAGATGGGTTCGAGCGCATCTTTCTCAAGATCTCTTCGATACTTGACCCCATGTCTGGATGGTACCAAATATAGTACCGCACCCCTCACCGTACTAGGTTCGATTCCACCCAACTGACCGGCTTGGATAATCTAAGCAGCGATGACTAGCAACAATATTCCGAAGGCAGCATCGCCCCACGACGTTCCGGCCGCTCCCAAGCCACCCGCCGCGACTCAGGCACCGTGCGCTTCTGCCCCGAACGCACCCGCGGTCCCTGCGCCGCCGGCTGCTACTAAAACCCCGGCGGCCCCAGCCGCGCCGGGTGCCGCGGCATCGAAGCCACCGGCCGCTCCCACCCCGGATGCGCCCAAGAAGGCCCCGGCTGCACCAGGAAACTCGGTGCCGAAACCTCCGGCTGTTCCCGCTGCACCGGCAGCTCCTGGTGGGTCCGCTCCTAAGCCGCCCGCTGCACCGGCAGCTCCTGGTGGGGCCGCTCCTAAGCCGCCCGCTGCACCGGCAGCTCCTGGTGGGGCCGCTCCTAAGCCGCCCGCTGCACCGGCCGTTCCTGGCGGGGCCGCTCCTAAACCACCCGCAACACCGGCCGAACCGGGAAGTGCGAAACCCGCGTCCACCGCCGCACCGGCGGCTGTGAGCAAGCCAGAAGCGAACAAGCCCGCAGCTACCGCGAAGCCCGCGGCACCAAAAACCCCGACTGGATCCAAGACGACCGGCGCGAAGCCGACAGGTTGGCGTCGTGTAGCTGTGCTCGGCGTGCTGGGCGCGGTGGCGCTGTTGGCGCTGGCTGTCGTGGCGTCGAGGGCGTTCCTGAGTAGCGGTGCGGGGCAGGACTTCCTGGCGCGCTTCCCGGGTGAGAACCCGCTGCCGGAGAACGCGCCGGTGGGGCTGCCGGCGTGGGTCGGCTGGTCGCACTTTTTCAATATGTTCTTTATGGCGCTGATCGTGAAGACGGGTTGGCAGGTGCGCACGCAGCGTAAACCGGACGCGTACTGGCGGCCGAAGCGCGGCGGGAAGAAGATCAGTCTGACGTTGTGGATCCACTTGATGCTGGATGTGTTGTGGATCGTCAACGGTGTGATCTTCGTGGTGCTTCTCGCAGCGACAGGCCAGTGGATGCGCGTGGTGCCGACGAGCTGGGAGGTGTTCCCGAATGCGCTGTCGGCGGGTCTGCAGTACCTGAGTCTGGATTGGCCGACGGAGAACGCGTGGGTGAATTACAACGCGTTGCAGCAGCTGGCGTACTTCGTCACGGTGTTCATCGCGGCGCCGCTGGCGATCGCATCGGGTGTGCGCATGAGTTACTGGTGGAAGAACGAGTGGAAGACGGCGAATAAGATCTTCTCGGCGGCTGTGGCGCGCAAGATCCACTTCCCGGTGATGATCTACTTCCTGCTGTTCGTCGTCATCCACGTCGTGTTGGTGCTGGCCACGGGTGTGTTGCGCAATCTGAACAACATGTATGCCGCGCGCGGGGATGTGAACCCGGATATTTACGCCGATAATTGGCTCGGATTCATCATTTTCGCGGTCTCGCTCGCTGTCATCGCGGGCGCGTGGGTGGCCACGAAGCCGGCGGTGCTCGCACCGGTCGCCCGTAAATTCGGTGAGGTCACCGCGCGGTAGGGTAGCGCTCATGGAGCCTGAAGTAGCCCACGCGCACAGCGTCGCCAAGCACGCGCTTGACGACGAACCCGTGCCCGCCCTTCCCACTTCCGCTTCCGCGATGAACCCGGTGTCGAGAAAGCTCATCGTGGCGCGCTATATCGCCCAGATCATGTGGGCGCTCGTCATCGCGGGCGGCTTCCTCGCGGCGCAGTTCTTCCTCGGCGGCCGGTGGTGGATCGGCGCGGCGGTCACGGGCGTGTGGTTCGTGTTCCAGGCGATCATGATTCCGCTGCGCGTGCGCAATCTCGGTTGGCTCGAAACAGACGATGAACTGCTGATTTCCAAAGGGAAGATGTTCCAGACGTTCACGGTCGTGCCGTACGGCCGCATCCAATTCGTGGACGTCACCACCGGGCCGTTCACGCGTCCGCTCGGGTTGAAAGCAGTCGCGCTCCACACCGCGTCCGCCTCGACCGACGCGAAAATCCCCGGCCTCGAAGCGGCAGACGCCGACGCATTGCGCGAGCGCCTCGCCGTCAACGCGCGCGAGCGAATGAGCGGCCTGTGACGTCCCCCAACGCATTCGCTTATCGACGCGTCCACCGCCTCACCCCCTTCCTCCGCGTCTGGGCGGTCGCCGCTGCACTGGCCACACTGCTGGTGTTCAACTTCACCACCACTGTCCTCGAAGGTATTGAGCGCGGGACAGCGGAATCGTGGTCAACGGCAGAGATCGCGCGAATCGCGGGTGTGATCGTGGCGGTGCTGGCCGGAGTGCTTGCGCTGTCCCAGCTGTGGTGGTCGCGTATCGGTTTCCGTCTCGGCGAGGACGAGGTGGAAATGCGCAGTGGGTTGATCAGCACGAAGGTCCGTGCCACCCGCTACAACCGCATTCAGGCGGTCGACATCATTGAGCCGTTCGCGCCCCGCCTGTTCGGACTCGCCGCCGTGCGTGTCGAAGCAGCCGGCGGATCCGATTCCGCCATCGAGATCGGCTACGTGTCCAGATCCGAGGCTGATGCTTTACGCCGCGAGCTCCTCCACCGCATCGCCGCTGAAGGTCCGGACGCGGAGATGACGCCGGCCGAGGCAGAAAAAGCTGCGGCCGAGCCCGACGGCGCTACCAGCGAGACCGGTCCCACCCCGCTTGCCGCGCCCGCGCTCATCCCGCCCATCCCGGTCGCCCGCTCGCTCGCCGGTGCGGCGCTGCGACTGTCCACAGTGTTCACCGTGGCCATGTCGTTGCTGCCGGTGCTCACCGAGGTCACCTTCGCGGTGGTCTTCCCCGTCCTGGTCGGCTTCATCCCACAGATCTGGAACCAGATCGACCAGTCCTGGCGCTACACGGCGACGTTGGACCAGGGAGTGCTGAACCTGTCGTACGGGCTGGCCAACCGGCGCAGGCAGGCGGTGCCGCTCGACCGGATCCACGCGGTCAGGTTGTACCAGCCGATGTTGTGGCGGCCGTTCGGGTGGTGGGCTGTGTCGGTGAATATCGCCGGGTACGGCAGCGAGACGAACAAGAAATCGGGCACGTCGCGCCTGCTGCCGATCGGCTCGCGTGAGCAGGCGGTGGACCTCATCACCGCACTCAGCCCGCTTGCGTCCGAGCACGTCACCGCGCCTACGTGGGATATCCGCTCGCCAAAGCGCGCACGCGTGCCATCGCCTATCGACGCCTCCCGCCAAGCCCTCTCCCTCCGCCCCGCCTCGGATGCGAGCGTGTGGGCCACCACCAGTCACGGTCTGCTCAGTCGCCAGTTCGAATTCATCGACGTTTCCCACATCCAGGAGATCACCTACCGGCAGGGGCCGGTGCAGCGCATGATGAATCTGGCTCACGTCCGCTTCGACCTCGTGCCCGGACCGGTGAAAATGACTGCGCGCGACCTGGACACGGCAGATGCGTGGGCGGTGGTCGCGGAACTAAGCGCCCGCGAGCTCCCGGCACTGACAGCGTCCGCCGAAAAGTAGGAAGTTGGTTTTCAACCAGTTTTCCGGAAAAACAAACTTGGTAGTCTGAGCTCATGGAAGCGAGGATCGATTCGGCAGGTCGCGTGCAGCTCCCAGAGCAGCTAAGGGAAGATTTGGGGCTCAGGCCCGGTTCTGTCGTGGAAATTAGCGCATATGGGTCGGGGATAGCAGTCGTGCCCGGAGGGCCGACTGCTCGTGTGGAGAAGGGTCCGAATGGATACCTGGTCGGCACTGGTTCAGGCACAGTGACGGATGAGGACGTGCTGACGTTGACCGATGCAGGTCGACGATAGTCATGATCGCTGTCGATACCAGTGTTGCTTTGCCTCTTCTCCTTACCAATCATGAACGCCATGACGATGTGACTGCATGGGCGCAAGGAAAAGAGTTGGCACTGTGTGGACACGCGTTGGTGGAAACTTATTCAGTCCTGACGCGGCTACCGGGAGACAATCGCTTTAGCCAACACTTACTTCGCGGTAGGGGCTGTCATCGAGCTCGTCGGCTAAAGGCGGAAAGTTAAACCCCGCCGGGGAACCCGAGTTGGCGCCAGGCTTCGTAGGTGGCCACGGCGGCGGAATTGGACAGGTTCATTGACCGGCGACCGGGAAGCATCGGAATGCGCAGCTGGTCGGTCACGCGCTCGTGGTGGGAGTGCTCGCGGGGCAGACCAGTCGGCTCGGTCCCGAACAACAGGGCGGTGCCGGGCTGGTAGTCCACATCCGTGTAGTGACGGGTGGCGGAGGTGGTGAAGGAGTAGATGGGGCCGTCGATAAGCGAAAAGCATGCGTCGATGTCGTCGTGGACCTCGACGTGCGCGAGATCGTGGTAGTCGAGCCCCGAGCGGCGCAGGTGCTTGTCATCGAGCGAGAAGCCTAAGGGGCGCACGAGGTGCAGCGTGGCGCCAGTGCCCGCGCACATGCGGATCGCGTTGCCGGTATTCGGCGGAATGACGGGATTGTCGAAGATCACGTGGAGCACGCGCCCAAGTCTAAGATGGTGCGCGTGACTGCGATCAAATTGGACGGAAAACTCTACCGCGAGGAGATTTTCGCGGACCTTGCCAAGCGGGTCGAGGACCTCAAGGAGAAAGGCATCACGCCGGGCCTGGCCACGGTGCTTGTCGGCGAGGACCCAGCCAGCCAGAACTACGTGCGCATGAAGCACAAGGATTGCGAACAGCTGGGCATCGCGTCGATCATGAAGGAGCTGCCGGAAGACACGATGCAAGAAGAGCTCGATGCGGTGATCGAGGAGCTGAATAACGACGACGCCGTCACCGGCTACATCGTGCAGCTGCCGCTGCCGAAGCACCTGGATGAGAACCGCGTGCTGGGCCTCATCGACCCGGACAAGGACGCCGACGGCCTGCACCCGGTCAACCTGGGTCGTCTCGTGCTCAACGAGCCCGCGCCGCTGCCGTGCACCCCGAACGGTTCGCTCGCGCTGCTGGAGCGCTTCGGCGTGGATCTGGATGGCGCGATCGTCTGCGTCATCGGCCGCGGCGTGACCGTCGGTCGCCCGATCTCGCTCATGCTGACCAAGCGCGACATCAACTCCACCGCGGTGCTGTGCCACACCGGCACGAAGGACTTGGCCGCTGAGACCCGCCGCGCCGATGTCATCATCGCCGCTGCCGGCAAGCCCCGCATGATCACCGCCGACATGGTCAAAGAAGGTGCGGCCGTGCTCGACGTAGGCGTTTCGCGTGTCGACGGCAAGACCACCGGCGACGTCCACCCCGACGTCTGGGAGAAGGCCGGCTGGGTCTCTCCGAACCCGGGTGGTGTCGGCCCCATGACCCGCACGTTCCTGGTGCGCAATATCGTCGAGAGGGCCGAGCGGCTTGCCGACGCCAACTAGTCCGGGTCCTACCGCCGAGCCGCATGACGGGAGCGGATCGACCGCGGTGAAAGGCCTTGTGCCGCCGAGCCTGGACAACCCCCACGACATCGGCACCCCGCCGTCCCGTCTGCCGCGCCGCGTGCAGCAGCTCATGGTGGGACTCTTCGTCGTCGGATTCGTGGTCGCGACCGGGTTCGCGGTGACGGAGCACTGGCGCCGCGCCTGCTTTATGCTGGGCGTCGCGATGCTGTGGCTCACTGCTTGCCGCCTCACCTGCGACTCCCAGGTCATGGGTCTGCTCGCCGTGCGTTCCCGGCGCTTCGACGCCATGTTTACCACCACCACCGGCGCCGCGCTGGTGTGGCTCGCCGTGTCCGTGGATGCGCTGGGGAGCTAGCGTGACTTCGCGTAGAACGCGGGAAGCCTATTCATCTGTGGCGGGCACGTACATCGAGCTCTTAGGGAGCATCGATTCGGTTGAAGAGGCGGATAAATCCTTCATATCGGAAGGATTTGAAGGAGTCGCGGATGTTCTCGATGTAGGCTGCGGGCCAGGTCATCTGACCGCGTACCTCAGCGGATTAGGGCATCAAGCTGCTGGGATAGATCTCGTTCCCGAGTTCGTGAATCATGCACGCAGTACGTATCCGGGCACCGACTTTTCGGTAGCTGACATTGCGAGTTTCAGCACAGAGACCAAAAGAGTAGACGGGGTGCTTGCTTGGTATTCGTTGATCCACATGTCACCGGGTGAGATGGCCAAGGCGTTACAAAGAATCTCTGAGATCCTCGTTCCGGGAGGAGTACTCATTTATGGTGGCTTTCTTGCGCCTTCCCGCGCGCTTTTCGATCACCGAGTCACCGCGGCGACGGCTTACTCGGAGGACGAAATCAAACGTCTTATTGAAAACGCCGGCTTTCGGATACGCAGATCGGAAACTCGTCCCGAGACCGCAACGAAGCGAGCACATATCGCTGTCGCCGCTGTGCGTACCTAGAGGTGGGTGGATGCATTCGGACAGAATCTTTGCCCATCTAAGCATGGGAACCAGGTGGTAACCTATTCCCATGGAAGCGACGATTGACTCTGGTGGACGGATTCTGCTGCCCAAAGCCTTGCGCGATTCCCTCGGTCTCACACCTGGTTCGACCGTGGATGTTTCAGCGTACGGGGGCGGAATCACCATCATCCCGGGTGGCCGGACGGCCGAGGTTGTCGAAACGGAAGACGGTCGCCTGGTCGGGCGTGGCTCAAAGCCAATCACTGAAGAGGACATCCTGGCGCTCATTGATGCAGGACGAATGTAATGGGCGTAATCGCGCTCGACACAAGTGCGGCAGTTCCTTTGCTCTTGCAAAATCACAGCAGTCATGAACGATTACAGCGTTGGTCGAGGGGGAAGAATCTCGCTCTCTGCGCGCACTCTCTCGCAGAGACATATTCGGTGTTGACCAGATTGCCTGGCGATAGCCGGTTCACGGAAGCCGACGCGGTGAGAGTCATAGACGGGACATTTGAGAGCGTTCTCTCCTTACCGGAAGCCGCTTCACGGGAGGTGCACCGCCGTTTAGCTAGTGCCGGAATCAAGGGCGGTGCAGTTTACGACGGTCTCATCGCGCTTACTGTGCTGGAAAACGAAGCGTCATTAGCCAGCTTGGACAAGCGTGCGTACACGAATTACTTTGCTCTCGGAGTGACGCTTGAACTCATTCCGTAGCAGCTGAATCTCGTAGGTTCTGTGCTGGTGTGGCTCGCCGTGTCCGTGGACGCGCTGGGGGGTTAGCGTGCCTGCGTGAACCGCTCACCAGGGGAAACGAGTGTAACGCGCGATGCGTGGAGTTTGGAATTATTTACACAGAATTCACGTTAAGTCCCCAGAAAAGTAATGAACTGCTCCTAACTTCATTTCGGTGTTCAACCTAAAGCAGTTCAGTTTTCATATTTCTCTTGCTTCATTGGTGACCCCCGTCGGTGGGAGGCAGTAATGGCCGTCCCCCAGGTTTCCTTGCGCGAGATTCGGCGCGAATTTCCGGACGGCACTGGTCTGCACGAGACGTCGTTGGACATCGAGAAAGGCGAGTTCGTCTCCATTCTCGGGCCGTCGGGCTGCGGAAAGTCGACGATGCTCAGGTGTATCGCGGGACTCGAAACCCCGGATGCCGGTGTGATCGAATTCGCTGGCCGCGAAGTCTTCGGCCCGAACACGAACGTCCCAGTGAACAAGCGCAATTTGTCGATGGTGTTCCAGGATCTCGCGTTGTGGCCTCACATGACGGTGGCGAAAAATGTGGAATTCCCGCTGACCACCGGTAACCAGAAGGTGGCTAAAGCGGAACGCGAAGAACGTGTCGCACGGGCCATGGACATGGTCGGCATCGGCGCGAAGGCTGAGCAGCGCCCGAATGAGCTCTCCGGCGGTCAGCAGCAGCGTGTGGCTATTGCACGCGCGCTGGTGTCCGACCCGGAGTTGCTGCTCATGGACGAGCCTCTGTCAGCGCTGGATGCGGCTCTGCGCACCCAGATCCGCTCGGAGCTGACGCGATTGGCCTATGAGTTGAACCTGACGGTCATTTACGTGACCCACGACCAGTCTGAGGCGCTCGCCATGTCGGACCGCGTCGCGGTGATGAATGCAGGCAATGTCTGCCAGTTCGCCGATCCGGTTGAGCTGTACGACCACCCGGCGGACGATTTTGTCGCCGGGTTCGTGGGTGTGACGAATACCCACGAAAGCCTTCCGGCGAACCGTCCGGAAGACCTCGAGGTCACCCCGCTCGATGGAAAGCGACCGGATTCTGTCCCGGCGAACTCCATCATCGGCGAGGTGGTGGAGAGCCAATACACCGGTGGACGCTACGAGGTTCGTTGCGTGGTGCCAGGTGCACCAGATCCATGGCTGGCCTACTCGCGGCACCGTCTCGGCCGCGGCGACAGCGTTTTGCTGACGGTCACCTCACATTTCTAATCTTTTCCCGTTTCCTGAACAAGGAGTTTCATCCCCATGAAGAAGCTTGCTGCCGCTCTCGTCGGCATGACCGCCGCCTTCGGCCTCGTCGCCTGCGGCTCCGTTGAATCCACTGACACCGCCGAGCCGTCTGCCGATAACAATGACACCGTCACCGCGGATCAGTGGAAGGCTCCGGAAGGCCTGTCCGGTTCCCTCGATTACTACTCCGCGAACCCGCAGGGTCTGACCGATGCGCTGGTCAAGGAATTCCAGGACCGCACCGGCGTGACCGTCAATGTCTTCGCCGGTACCACCGGTGAGGTCACCGCGAAGATCAAGGCTGAGGAGGGCAACCCGCAGGCCGATGTCGTCTATCTCGCTTCCTGGAGCGCCGCCAACAAGCAGGCAGAAGCCGGCTCCCTCGAGTCGTACAAGCCGGAGAATATCGAGAACGCCAACGAGAAGTGGAATGCTGAGGACGACTCCTTCCACGGCCGTGACGGTTCCGCGCTGGCACTCGTGGCCAACACCGATGTCGTCTCCGATATCCCGAAGGACTGGGAGGATCTTGCCGATGAGAAATACAAGGACCAGGTGATCATGCCTGATCCGCGCGAGTCCGGTACCGCCGCCGACCTGGTCACCGCCATGGTTACCGAGTGGGGCGAGGACAAGACCTGGGAGTTCTTCGACAAGCTCTTCGACAACGGCATGATCGTCCAGGGCGCTAACGGCCCGGCACTCGACCAGGTCACCTCCGGTTCCAAGGGCATCGTCCTTGGCGGTGTCGACTACTCCGCATACTCGGCTAAGGGCAAGGGTGAACCGCTCGAGGTCGTCATCCCGTCTTCTGGCACCACGGTCACCCCGCGCCCGGTCATGATCATGAAGACCGCCGACAACATGGATGCGGCGAAGGCCTTCGTCGACTTCATGTTCTCCGAGGAAGCTCAGCAGATCTCCGCTTCCAAGAACATGATCCCGGCGAACAAGAATGTCGAGCCGAAGAACGGCCCGAAGCTCGAGGACATCAAGCAGATCTCCGATGACTGGGGTGCAATCTCCAAGGAATCGAAGGGCCTCCGCGAGAAGTTCGCTGAGCGTTACCTCTAAACACACCAAGTAGCACGACCTAGGGGAGCAGTACCGGAGAAATGAAGACGAGGATGAGAGCTAATGCCGGTGTGTATCCGGTGCTGCTGATCCTGCTGGTTTTGGTGGCGGCGCCGCTGATCTCCGTTTTGGTGACCGCGGTGACTGGCTACCGCGGTGAGGAGTCTGCACTGCATACCCTGTTCCGTCCGGAGATGATCCGGATCATCGGGAACACGGTATGGCTCTCGATCCTCGTTGTCTTCTTTGCCACCCTCTTCGCGGCACCGCTGGCCTTCTTCCGTGCGTGGACGCCGATGCGCCGCGCCGGGTGGGTGGAAGTACTGGTGATGGTGCCGTTCATGACTCCGCCGTTCGCGGCTGCGATGGCGTGGATGGACTTCACCCGCTTGCGCGGTGTCGCGGATATGCTGCTCGGCTCCACTCTTGGCGATGCGGTCCGGTCCGCCATCAACTCTGTCTGGGGCATGGGCTTCATCATGGCGGCGGAGCTCTTCCCGTTCCTATACCTGATTCTCCGCAGTGCTTTTGCGTCCATCCCGGCATCCCAGCTGGAGATGGCGCAGGTCGCCGGCGCGAGCCGCTGGCAGCAGTTCAGCCGAGTGGTAGCACCGATCGTGCTCGGTCCGTATTCGCTCGGTGCACTCATCGTCTTTATCAAGGCTGCCGGCGAGTTCGGCACGCCTGTCACTTTGGGCAATGCGATCGGCTACCCGGTGCTGGTCTCGTCCATCTACCAGGATGTGACGATCGATCCGTTGAATTTCTCGAAAGCGGCGGCGTCGTCAAGCGTGCTTTTCACATTGGGTGTCCTAGCGTGGGCGATCCAGCAGTGGGCGGTGCGCGCGGACCTGGCGGCGGGCGGCCGTGTGTCCCGGCCGGTGCAGCTGCGTCCGTCGAAGATCGGCATGTTCTTCGCGTGGATTTACACCTTGATCGTGTTCACGCTGAGCGTGTTCATCCCGTACATTTCGATCATTCTGGCGTCGATGACGATTCTGCGGTCGAAGCCGCCGACACCGAATAACCTCACTTTCGACTATTTCAAGATCGTCTTGCAGATGCCCTCGGGTCAGGAGGCGCTGACTCGTTCGATCATGCTCGGCGCGATCGGTGCGACAACTGCGGTCCTGCTCGCCTTGGCCGTGACGATCTTCACCATGCGCAGCCGCCGTTTGCCCGCCCGGGTGAGCGATTTCCTCGCGGTCGCTCCGGACACCGTCCCGGGCATCGTCCTGGCGATCGGCTTCATTTTGCTGTGGAACGCGCCGTGGTTGCCGATCTCGCCGTACGGCACCCAGATCATCCTGGTGATGGCGTTCACGGTGCTCTTCGTGCCGATGGCCGTGCAAAATATCAAGACTTCCGCCGCGGCGATGTCGCCGACGCTTGCGGAGGCATCCGCAGTCTCCGGTGCGACGTCCTGGCAGACATTCACGCGCATCACGATTCCGATGCTCGCCCCCGGCATCTTCGCCGGCTGGCTGCTCGCATTCTTCGTGGGTATTCGCGAACTGGTCATGTCGTCGCTGATCCGTCCGACGCGCATCAATTTGCTCGCCCCCTGGATCATGAATCAGTTCGAGCAGGGTCACCGCGCGGAGGCGATGGCGATGACGCTGATCGGTGTGGGAACGTCGACTGCTGTGCTCGTTCTCATCCGTTGGTGGCAGGCACGCGCGAGTCACCAGGCGCGGTAGTCGGCACGTCCGATCGGGGATAGTCTGGCAGTCATGGAACCGATTCTTGTCCTCGCTGATATTCACCTCGGGCGCAAGCAGAAAGACGACAAGAAGACCGGCCCCGGCATTGAGTGGGCGCTCGATACCCTCGATCGTGGTGCCGAAGCAGGCGCGCGACACTTGGTGATGCTCGGCGATGTCATCGACCGGAAGCGGTTCACCGACCACACGTACACCGAGGTCACGCAGTTCTTCGAGCGGGGCCTCGAGCTCTTCGAGTCAGTCGTGTTCATCGCAGGAAACCACGACGTGCACCACGACCTCACCGACGTGATCCCGCGGGGTGTGGTGGTCGCAGGTATTGAGCCGCAGACGATTCGGGCGGGGCAGTGGGCTCTGCATACAGCGGCAGTAGAGATCGACCGCGACCCGCGCACCATCGTTCCCGATTTCCCGGCTCCCGTTGAGGGCGCGCCGAATCTCGGTCTGCTGCACAGCTCCGTCACCGGCGAGTACTCGAATCACGCCTGCATGCCGTGCACGGTGGATGAACTCACCTCGTGCAACTATGACGCATGGCTGCTGGGCCACGTCCACGAGCGCGTCATGTTGTCCACCGACCCCTTCATCGGCTGGGTCGGCATGGGCAAAGCGCTCATCGCTTCGTTTGATGGCGGAAGGGTCACTATCAGTGACGCTCTCGAACTGTGCGCCTAACTGTGTGTGGAGCCACATTTATTGCGTTAACCTCGAGTCGTGTTTGGACGCAAGAAGAAAAAGAATAAGAAAAAGGGCAAGTATTCTCTTCGTGCCTCTGTAATCCTGGGGCTGACTAACAGCTATGAGGAGTTCATGGAGTGGTCGGTCGATCCTTCTAAAGGGGACTTCAGCCATGTTGAAACGGGCTCACTCCCTGTCGAGGTAGGCCTCGGTATTTCGCTCATGATGCCGTTCGGTGAAAGTGAACCGACAGCGGCGGACGCGCCTCCAAAAGTCGTGGCAGCACAGAGCACGCCGGAGGACCAAGAGATGTTCGCGATGATCTCCACGATGTTGGAACAGCAGTGGGGCATCACGTCCAGCGATGAGCTGTTGGAAACAGTGTCCATTCTGTTGTCCAACCCAGTAGACCATGAATACGTCGCGATGCGCCCCTACATACAGCAGCTTGCAGGTCGACCTGTGAAGGAGCGCGACGATGCGGCCCCGCAAATCATAGAAATGGCGGTGGCTGACTTCCAGCAAACTGAGATTCCAGAAGAAGTCGTTCGAGAGGACCTCGGAAACTGGCTGGATCTGTACACCCAAGAACACAGCGAGAAACTGATCCCGCAGAAGCTTCCGAGCACCCTTGCCGGCTGGGAAATCGGACGCGCTGCCCGCGTTGCCCGAATGGGCTACATGCTGGGGATGATCGACCTGGACCAGTACTTGAATATTTCCTCAACCGCGCTTGCTCTCACCAGGGAATTTTCGGAAAGTTGGCGCGACCACGTGGACCAGTTCCTTCTCGGCCGCGCGAAGTGGCAGGAGATTCTCGATGAAGACACCCTGGACCACCGCGACATGATGCATGTGCGATTGCAGCACCCTAATTCAATGTGGTTCAAGTACCCGCTGCACGGCGACTACAAGACGGAGCCGAACACCTAGATCTGCACATACGCGCTGCTCGTAGGCTAAATCTCGTAGTTGCCGCGCTGCTTGGCCAGGTCCGTCGCAGACGGGGTCTGGTCGGCCAACGTGATGAAGTTGCGCAGGATGTGACCCATCTGGCGGGTCTCTACTAAGAAGGCGTCGTGGCCGACGGGCGAGACGATTTTGTTCATGGCCAGCAGGTTCCCGATATTGCGGGACAGGTGCTCCTGCTGGTGGAACGGGTAGAGGATGTCGGTGTCCACACCGACGACCATGGTGGGAACGCTGATCTGCGCCAGCGCGCGGTTGAGTCCGCCGCGGCCGCGGCCGATGTCGTGGCGGGAGAGGGATTCGGTGATGGCGACGTACGAGCCGGCGTCGAAACGCTCGACCAGTTGTTTGCCTTGGTGGTCGAGGTAGCTCTGCACGGCGAAGCGCTGGTTTTCGTCGCGGTAGGCGCCGAGTGGATTTTCGCCGGGCTGGGCCATGGTGCCGAAGCGTTCGTCGATTTCTAGTTCGCCGCGGTAGGTCAGGTGGGCGATCCGGCGGGCGGCGGCAAGGCCTGCGTCGGGGGAGCGGCCGGTGCCGTGGTAGTCCCCGCCCTGCCAGTCCGGGTCACGCACGATGGAGGTGATCTGCGCTGTCTGGATGCCGATCTGCCACGCCGACGCCCGCGCGGACATGGCGATCACGCAGGAATAATTCGGCCAGTCCGGGTACATGAGCGTCCACTCCAGCGCGCGTGCCCCGCCCATCGAGCCGCCGATGACGGCGTGCATGCTGTTGATCCCGAGACTCTCAAGGAACTGCGCCTCGGCCCGCACTTGGTCGCGGATGGAGATGGCAGGGAAGCGTGACCCCCACGCCCCGCCGTCGGGGTGCTCGCTCGACGGGCCGGTCGAGCCGGCGCAGCCGCCGAGCACATTCGTGCACATGACACAGAAACGGTCAGTGTCCAGCGGCGCCCCGGGGCCGATGAGATCCTCCCACCACCCGGCGGCGTTCGAATCGCCGGTCAGGGCGTGCTCGACCAGGATGAGGTTATTGCGGCCGTGGGGGTTGCCGGTGAAGGCGCCCCAACGTCGATAAGCGATGTGCACGTCACGGATCGTGGCGCCGGCTTCTGTGTGAACGTCGCCGATCTGTTGTGTGGCGAGCTCGCCTTCGGGCGGGAGGTCGATCATGCGATGGCCTCGAAGCCGCGGTCGAGGTCAGCCAAGATGTCGTCGATGTCTTCGATGCCGACGGACAGTCGGATCGTCGCCTGCGTGATGCCCGCGCGCTTGAGGCCGGCCTCGTTGGACTGCGAGTGCGTCGTGGTCGCCGGGTGGACGACGAGCGAGCGGACATCGCCGATATTCGCGAGGTTGGAGTGCAGCTTCAGCGCGTCGATGAACTTCCACGCCGCGGTCTTGTCGTTCGCGTCGCCCGCAAGATCGAAGGACAGCACGGAGCCGGTGTACTTCAGGCCGAGCTTCTCCTTCGTCGCGTAGTGCGGCGAATCCGGCAGTCCCGCGAAATTCACGTGCGCGACCTCGTCCTTGCCCGCCAGGTATTCCGCGACCTTCAGGGCATTCGCATTATGCTTATCGACGCGCAGGCCCAGCGTATCCATCCCCTGCAGCGCCACCCAGGCGTTGAATGGCGAGATGGCCGCGCCTGTGTCACGCAAGATACCCGCGCGTGCCTTCACCGCGAATGCCGGCGCACCCAAGTCCGCGTAGACGAGACCGTGGTAGGCGGGGTCGGGATTGACGAAATAGGGGAATACCGGTTCGCCGTCGCGGGTAGCGGTCCAGTCGAAGGAGCCGCCGTCGATAAGCGCACCGCCGAGTGCTGCGCCGTTGCCGGTGTAGAACTTCGTGGTGGACACGACCACGATGTCTGCGCCCAGCTCAAGCGGCCGGACGATCGCTGCGGTGGCCATGGTGTTGTCCACGATCAGCGGTACCTGGTTGGCATGCGCGACCTCGGCCACTGCCGGGATGTCCAGCACATCCGCGATCGGGTTGCCAAAGGTCTCGCCGTAAAACGCCTTCGTGTTCGGCTTGACTGCCGCCTGCCAGCTAGCCGGGTCGTCCGGGTTGTCCACGAAGCTGACCTCGATGCCGAGGCGGGGAAGCGTTACCTCGAAGAGCGTCTCCGTGCCGCCGTAGAGGCGCGGTGAGGTAACGATGTGGTCGCCCGCACTCGCCAGGTTCGTGATCGCCGCAGTCTCCGCCGCCATGCCGGATGCGAACGCCACCGCCGCGACACCGCCCTCGAGCGACGCCAGCCGATTCTCCAGCGCCTCCTGCGTCGGGTTGGTAATGCGCGTGTAAATCGGGCCCGGATCCGCGAGCGCGAAGCGGTCCTGCGCGTGCTGCGTGTCGTTGAACACATACGACGTGGTCATGTAGATCGGCTGGTTTCTGGCGCCGGCACCGTTGTCGACGCTCTGGCCCGCGTGGATCGCGCGGGTGTCGAAGGACCAGTCGTTTGCTGCACTGTTGTCGTATCGGGTCTTCTGCTCGTTTGTCATGGCACCAAGTTAGGAGGGGGTCTGGGTGCCCGCAAGCACTTTTCGGTGCCGGTGGTCTGTGGCTCTAGCAAAAAGTGGACCAAGCTGTCTATTTGCGTGTACGGGTTGGGCGGGCTCCGTGAATCTAAATCGGCGGCGGAACCGGTTTGGGGGCGGCGGAGTCTAAGAGGATATGGGGAGAGATAGAGAAAACCAGGAAGAACTGAAGAAATGGGAAATGAGGAAGGGGGAGTTGCGGGCGGGGATCGTCGATAGGCGTGTGGCCGATGAAGATTTTCAGGGCGACGTTGAGGAGCTCGCGGCGCTCATCCACTACCCGCGTGAACTGTGGGAGGAACTCGAATATCACGAACAGCAGTGGCTGCGCGTCGAAGCCGCCGCCATGGTGAGCACCACCGCCATTCTGACGGGGCGGTCCGCCGCACGGAAACTCGGAATATGGGTCATAGCCAGCACTGAGGAGAAAGTCGAAGTGAGTCTTCCGTCCCGTGGCGTATCACGCAGCCGGATGGCCTCCGGAAACTACGAATTTCGGCATTCACATATCCAGCCGAGTGACGTGGTGATGTACGAGGGACATCCAGTCACCAGCCCCATCCGTACATTCATCGATATCGCCCGCCACCACGGCTTCCTCGAAGGCCTCATCGCCGCCGATTACCTGCTGCGCCGCGGAATCGAACGCTTCGAGATCCTGCGCGGAATCCAGCGAATGGGGCGCGCCAAGGGGATTGGGACTGCCCGCCGGTGCCTTGAACATGCCATCCCGGACTCTGATTCGCCCTACGAATCACTCGCTCGGGGGCTGATTATCGAAGCCGGTATTGGGCCTATACAAGCCCAGTACAAAATCGGTGGATACTACGTTGACCTACTCATCGACACCTGGCTTGTGATCGAAATCGACGGAGAAAAGAAATACTCTGGGCCTGATGCCGAGAAAGTCCGCCAGGACGAATTCAACCGGCAAAAACTCATTGCAAACCGTGGCTATGTGTTTCTCCGCTACGCGCCATGGTTTGTGCGCAAGTACCCCGGCCGGTTCCTCGCCGAGGTTCGCCAGGCACTGGCGGCCAGCGGGCTCATTGGTGAACGGTTGGTGCAGTAGGAGGTGGTGGCGGTGGTGGGCGGCGAGGATGTGAACCCTAGTTGTTATCTCTAGTTGTTAGCCCCTGCCAGATGTTAACCCCAAAACTTAGTTACCCCAGGTGGGCATTGTCAGCTGATTTTCGGCGACCAGGGGAAACTAAGTTTTGGGGTTAACATCTGGAGTTCGGCTAAGTTCGCAGCTCAGAGGTCAGCACACCGCGGCGACGGCGGCCCAGCGGCGGGGGATGTCGCGGGGGTCGGGGCGGAAGCGGCCGTCGAAATCGTGGGAGCCGGTGGTGGCGGCGTCGGCAAGGTTCTCGAGGAGGTCGGCTCGGTGGCCGCTGGCGTGAGAGCGCAGCCACGTGGCATCGGCCATGACCCGTTCGCGGTTCGTACCGGTCACCGCGCGTCGGCCCTGACGTGCCACGGCATCTCGCCACCGTCGCAGCACCGTTTCCGGTTCGATTTGTGAGAAGGGGACAGCCACCGGTTCCGCGTCCTTGGGGACACCGAGCCAGTGGTTGTTGGGGCGGTCGAGGCCGGGGAACACCCAGGTGTCTTCGTGAGCGACACCGATGAGGATCCATGGGGCGCTGCCCGGTTCCTGGGCGTGGCGCTGCCGCAGGCGAAGTTGCACCTGCACGTTGTTCGCACTGGCCAGAGTCCTCAAGGCGGGGCTGCCGATGCGTTCAGCGGTGGGGCTGGCCTGGCAGCGCAGTGGCCCCTCGTCGGTGTCGAACACGAATACCGGGTGGAGTCCGTCGTCCTCGATTCCCCGTAGGACGGCGTCGCCGAACCACCAGTCCTGCGCCGGAACGGCGTTTGTGTCCGGGGTGCGTGCGTTGACGCGGAGTTTCTTGCCACGGCCTAACCTGCCGTCGGCGGAGGCCGTGGCGTTGGTGAGCAGGAGGCCGGTACGAGCGACGTCGCAGTGTGGGAGCCCCAACTGGCCCAGCTCAGTGTCGCCGTTGTAGGACTGAGCGATCTGCGTGCTGTCGCCGGGGAGAACGGAGGACAGTTCCCAGACGCGGCCGTCGCGTTCGTCCACCAGATAGGTGATGACCCCGCTATAGCCGGACGCGGTGAGCAGGGGTTCGCATGCCCAACCACGCAGTCGCAGAGTCCCCACCGGTGAGTAGGCGCGGCGCACAGTGCCGATGGCGTCGATGCTCAATGTTCCGGTGTCGTAACCGTGGCGGAGCTGGTGAGTCGCTAATGCGATTTCCACCAGCGTCGAAATTGCGTCCTGGGTGACGTGGCTTTCGCCGTACCCGAGGCGTCCGGTGCCGAGGTAGCCGTGGAGCCTAGCGAAGTGGGCGGCCAACAGTGGCAGCTTCTGCACCCGTGCTGCTGCCACGACGCGCAGCACTTTCGCGCGGTCACCGGCGGTGAGTCCGCCGAGCCCGCGGTCGAGCAAGCCGGTGAGGCAGGATTCGGCGAGTTCGAGGGTGTCCAGTTGCTCGCGGGTAAGTGCCAGCGGGGTGTTAGCGGGGGCGGAAGAGTCGGCGGAATCGGCGGAATCAGTGGAGTCTGCAGCGGGATCGTCAGCGGAGTCCGGCTGCGCCTCAGCCGACGGGCAGCTCACCAGCACCTGCGCCAGGTGGAGGCAGCGGGGGCTGAGTAGACAGTCGCACTCCGCGGCCTGTGGAGGGTCAAGCGTGACGGTGGCGGTGCCGACGGTCACGGTCGCGGTGTCGGAGCCAGCGGCGATAGTCCAGGAGTCAGGGTCTGCTTTGTCCAGGCGTTTTTGCAGGCGGCCTGGGAGTGCTTCGATGGTGGCGGCGACGAAGGCCGGGTCCATGCCGGGAAGATCGTTGTGGGTCATCGTTGCACCTGCTCTGCCACCCATCGTGCCAACTCCGTCGGGGAGACGGCGGAGACCGCCATGCCTGCGCCAGCGGCGCGCGCGGCGATCTTGGCGTTGTAGCGCGCTGCCCCCGAATCGTCCAATGCGGCGCAGCCGAGCATCCGGACGCCGGAGTTGTGCAAGGACTCGATACGGGACAGCAAAAAGGATTCGGAGTAGGCGTCCTCGAAGTCGCTGATCAGAACAAGCATTGTGCGCGAGGGGACCGTGACGCGCTCCCCCGCCACGGCGAGGGCACCGCCGATGTCGGTGCCGCCGCCGACCTTGATCTCCAGCAGTAGTGAGAGCGGGTCGTCGACGTGGTCGGTCAGGTCAACGACCTCGGTGGAAAAGGCCAGGAACGTCACCGAAAGTGCGTCCACGCCGGCGAGAATGGCGGAGGTCATCGCGGCGAAGACGGTGGAGGGTTCCATGGACCCGGAGACGTCGACAAGCACGATGATGTGCCATTCTGAGCGCCGAGCCAGCGGTTGGCGGAAAATCGGTGTGGCCACGACGAGCTGCGGGGTGCCGTCGGAGCCGGAGACGGCGTGGCGTAGGTTCCTGCGGATGGTCGCCGCGGCATCCAAGCGCTGTGAGGGGCGCGTGGTGGGGCGCCAACCCTGCAAACCGTTGAGAGCGGGGCGGAGCTGGTTGGCTAGCACCTGGGATAGCTCGGAAACCATGCGGCGCAAAATCGGCCGCAGCTTCGCCAGAGTCGATTCGGGCATGCCGCCGGCGAGAGACAGGATGTCGTTGAGGAGCTCGACGGATGCGCGGGGCTGAGTGTTATCAAGGAGATCGATGGCGAGCGGGTTGCGGGCAGTGATTGCTGAGGCGGCGATGTCTTCCCGCACGTGCTCGCCGAACAGGGCGTCGAGGTCGTCGGCCCATTCGCGCGCGGTGGGGTAGGGAGGCTCGGATCCACCGCGGCCGCTCAGATAGCTGACGGACGATCCTTCGCCGTCACCGCTGCCGTACAGCTGGTCCAGGCTGCGCGCTAGTCTCCGCTGCTCGGTCCCCGTCAGTTCGTGGTGGCGGCGCCCCAGCACCAGCGACCAGCGCTGTTTGGGAGACACGGCGACGGAGGTGAGGCCAAGGCGTTGGAGACGTTCCCAGGCTGCGTGGTCTTCGGTAGCCCAGCGGGCGAGTTCCTCGGCAGGCACATCGGCCGGCCGGACGCGGTCGGCGCCGATAGCTTCAAGTAAGCGTTCGCGTTCGGCGGCAGACATCGGGTCGAAGCCGCCGCGCAATGCGGGGAGGCGGGCGACGAACATCGCTTCGTCAATGTCTTCGACACCGGAGCGGAGATCGTCGAGGAGTGAGGGCTCGTCAGTGAGCAATTCGGGACTGGCGGTGATCAGGCCGGTCAACCAGCGGGTCAGATCTCGGCGGCCCTGCACGCTGGAGGCAGCGCGGATGCGGGAAGCGATGCTGGTCAGGCCAGCTGTATCGCTGCCGATCCGGTGCAGCAAACCAGTAGCTGCCCCTTGCATCAGCGGGGAGGCAGCGGAGACGAATTCGGTGAGCGAGTGAGCTAGGCGCAGCCCGATATCCGTGTGTCGCAAGGCGACGAGGCGGCCCAACGCGGCTGCATCGGCTGGGTCGTCGCTGCCCGCGAGACCGTCGACTTGCGCAACAGCGGCATCAGCGAGAATCTCTAGGGCAGAAGCGATCTGTGTGTCACGGTCTATCAGCAGCATTCCTGCAACGGTGCCTTCGCCGATAGAGGCGATGACCTCGATTGCCTCCGCCAAAGCGTCGATACCGGCGCGAGGGGGCAGCTCCGCCGCCACGGCGTTAAGCCACCAGTCGAATTCGTCAGCTAGTCCAGCGGTGGCGGCGTCAGTCAGGCCGGTCACCAGGACGTCGGGGTCGGGATCGGAGTCGGAGTCGGGGCGGCGGGTGCGCAGAACGCCTTTGGCTGCCTGCACCACGGTCACACCGAATCGGCTGGCGTGGGGGAGGCTGGCACTGGTGGAGACGTCGTAAAGCACTGTCCATCTCGTGCTCACCGCTTGGGCGCCGCCGACGCCGATGACATCGTTGGATATGCCGTAGGCAATGCGTGCGACTCGGCAGCGCTGCAGGAAGATTTCGCGCCGGGTGTCCAATGTGTCTTCGGGAGAGGAGTCTTTCAGGCGCAGCGGATTCAAGGTCAGCTCGCGCGACCGTTCGCCAGCGCCCGGCAAGCGCAGGGCAGCGAGATCTGAAGCAAAAGCGAGAGCCAGACCCGATTGGGGTGTGTCTGGGGCGAGGGCGCCGTTGTGATTACCCACCAGGATCTTCTCGGCGGCTCGGGCCACGGCGCGGCCGCGCCCGAGCACGTCGCCCTGCGCGAAGACGGAGGTGCAGGCCTCCTGGAATTCGCGGCGGCCCGGCACCGGCAACCCGCGCAGCGCGGCGAGGTCGAGCGTCATGCGGTTCGCCTCTCGGATCTCAGCTGGCCCGCACGGATGGCCCTCCGAGCGGAGATGGGCAGCGAGCTGGGTGAGCAGAGAGGTCACGGCACCCTCGAATGCGGCGGGGTCGTCGCCGTGGGTCAACACCGCTTGCTGCCAGCGCGGGTCGCGGATGCCCGACGGGTAACCGGAGCGGGAATCGAGCAGCTTCTGCGAGTAGGGGACGAGGCTGGCTGTAGGCTCGCCGTCAAAGTTCAGGGAGCCAAGCAGCTCGTGGTCGGACTCCACCTCAGCGTCGATTAGCTCAGAGGTCAACGCCGGGCTGTGCCACGCGCCCGTCACCGCGGTCACCGCGGGGCCGTGTTCAGCGCGGGCACGGCGGATACCTTCGCGCATCGATGCCTCACGCGCGGCCGTGCGCTCATCCAGCATCCGCCCCTGCCGGTACGCCCAGCCGAAAGCCAGAGCACTGCGGCGCACAGCTTCGGGTGATGCGCCGGCGGAGGGGACTTCGACGAGGCGGTCCCAGGCGTCGTCGGGGTGTTCGGCGCGGACGTGGGCGTCGATAAGCGTGCCCACGTTGAACTCGCCGTCAGATGCCTCCGAAGATTCGGGGCGCGCGGCGGGGGAGAGGTCGGCGCAGATCACAGGCACATCGCGCGTGCGCGCCCACCGCAGGGCGACGAGCTCCGGGCTGAAATCGGCCAACGGCCAGAAACCGATCGTGCCGTCGTCATCGGCGACCGCGAAAGCGAGCGGCGCTGTCGCCTCGGGATGGGCGATCCACTCGCACCACGGCTGCGCCTGAGCCGGCAATTCCAGCACCACCGCGTCCGGGCGCGCCTCATCCAACAGCCGCGGCAGCACGCGCGCGAGCGACGGCGAGTGGTGCCGTACGCCAACCAAGTAGATGGAATCGCGCGCTAGCTTATCGACGGCTCCCGCAACGTTTTCCCCCATCATGCCAGCTCGTCGCGCTGATCCCACAGGGTGCGCCACGGTGTAGCGCCGTCTTTTGCTCGGCGCTGGACGACCCCATCCCAGTAGCCGCGGAGCCGATCCGCGTCCGCCTCGTCGTCTTTGCGGACGACACCGAGCAGGTGCCCAGCCACATCACGCAGGCCATCGCTGCGGGCAGGGAAATAAGCGCTGGCCAGGGCGATCGACGTGCTCACGGACACGGCTTCGGCGGTGGAGAGGACCGTCGTGGGTTTCTCCACCGGCCAGCCTTCCCGGCTCACACCGGTGCGGAGGTCGCGGAAGGCGGTGACGAGGACTTCGACAACGACTTCGTCGACAGGCGCGTCGATCTGAGCGGCGTCCAAAGCCCGCCGGGTCTGCTTTGAAACGAGGGCGATTTCCGCATCCACGTCGGCGATGGGGTGGACCGTCTCGAAGCTGAAGCGGCGTTTCAGGGCCGCACTCATTTCGGACACTCCGCGGTCGCGCAGGTTCGCCGTGCCGATGAGCCCGAAGCCCTCGGTGGCCGCCACCGACATGTCGCCGAGTTCGGGCACGGCAATGCGGCGCTCCGACAGCAGAGAAACCAACGAATCCTGCACCTCGGGCAGACAGCGCGTGATCTCCTCGATGCGGGCGATCGCGCCGTTTTCCATTGCACGCATCACCGGGCTGGGCACCAGCGCCTCAGGAGTAGGGCCGTTTCCGAGCAGCATCGCGTAATTCCAGCCGTAGCGCAGCTGGTCTTCTGTCGTCCCAGCGGTGCCCTGCACCACCAGCCCGGAGGTTCCGCAGATCGCAGCCGACAGCAGCTCGGAGAGCATCGACTTGGCTGTGCCGGGCTCGCCGACCAGCATCAACCCGCGAGAACCCGCTAGCGTGATCACGCAGCGCTCCACCAGCGCTGGATCGCCGACGTATTTCGGCGCGATGGTCAGCTTGGACCGGCCCGCCTTGAGATCGGTGCCGCCCATAATGAAAGCGACCACGGCGCGCGGTGTCAGCTTCCAACCCGGTGGGCGTGCGCCGGTATCCCAGCGCTCGAGGAACTCGAGTTCATCCGCGAAGCGTTCTTCTGCTAGTACGACTTGGTGTGTCATCGGCGTCTCCTCCTCGTGGTCTCCAGTTCTGCGAATTGTGGTGCGTCATCCCCCTGTGAGCGTTCCCAGCAGGCGGCGAACCATTCCGGCGGCGGCAGGGGTGCGACAGCGATGTCCAGCTGCGGCTCGAATTCGCCGTTGTAACCAGTCTGCTCGATGCCGAATGCGGGAAGCTTCCACACCTCGATCGGGAGCTGCCCGTCAGACTTATCCACCTTTTCCACCCATCCACCAGGCAAGAAATAGCTGCGGCCCGAGCGGGGGCGCTTGCCTTCGACGACTTTACCGGCGGCAACGAGTTCGGAACCGGCGCGGACGATATCGGCTTTTTTCCAGGAGTTCCAGCGGCGGATATTCTTGTCCGTCGGGTCGGGCCAGGCCAGCAGCTGCAGGTAGTAGCGGGCCGCGTCTTCGCTGACTCCGAATGTGTCTGCCGCCGTCGCCACGAGGCCTGGCGCAGAGACGAGCGGGTCGCTTGGCTCCCCCTCGCCGGGCTGCTTCAGCCATTCCGCGTAGGCGGTCAGGGCACCGTGTGCGCGGAGGTCCACCGCCGCAACGCGCATTCTACTGGTGCCGAAATGGAGGTCCTTTACCCATTCGCGCGCCAGATCCAGGTCGCGGCACGGCTCATCGACATCTGAGAGATCGACGAAGATCACATCTCCGTCATCATGCTGTTCTACTGCGAACCTGCCTGCCTGCAGGTTTTTGCGGTCCGTGTCGCCCGCAGCGCGTTTCGGCGCACCGATTGCGCTGCGAACTGCCTCATCGTCCTCGCCGACACCGGTGATAGCGACCTTGATTGCCTCGGTGCCCCGCGGGGAGCTGTGCAGCCGCTCGGCATGGTCGGCCAGCGCAGGGCGAAGCGGATCGGTCATGTCCAGCTCAGTGGCAAGCCACAGTAAAGCGCCGACCTCTTGGGCCCAGCCGCCGGCATTGTCAGCGTCATTGTCATCGTCGACATGCTGGCCGGCGACAATGCTTTGCAGCACGCTCTCCTTCAACACCTTCGGGATGTGCTCGGCGATGCGCGCCGGCAGCTCGGGTAGGTAGTCCGGCCCGTGCTCGGACCAGTACCGGGCCATGGCGTCGGTATCCGGGCCGCTGGTCAGCAACTCCGCCGCATCGTCGGGCAGGCCGGCTGCCAGGATCGCCGCGAAGTGGTCGTCGAAGTAGATCAACCGGTCGCGGGCAGTTTTGAGATCGCCGACTTGCATACCCATGGCTGCGCGCAGATCCTTCGGTACGAAATTAGTCTTGAAGGAGTAGAGGTTAGGGAAACCAGCGGCGATCAGGTGGGCGTCGGCAAGCGGCGTGCTAGCTGCGGCGGCGAGAGCCTCGCCCGTGGACGCTGAGTACGGCAGCGGGCCGTCCTGCTCAATGCGTGCGAGCAGTGCGTCGAAGACCGGTTCAAGGTCCGTGCGCGACGGCGCGATGTTAGTGCGGCTTTTCAGTTTTAGGGGTGTGCCATCCACTGTCACCGGTTCCTCGCTAGATACCCGCACAATCAGGATGTCGTTGGAACCTCTGTACACAAGACGTACCGCTTGTGGCGGCAGCTGTACATTCTGCCCGGGCGAAAACGGCACCGAGGCGTAGGACTCCAACACCAGATTGTCAGCCGTGAGTGCGCCGGCGTCGCGCAGTACAATCCATAGCTCCTTCAACGCCTGCACTTCGTCCGCAATACGGCCGGGAGATGCCGCGAAAACGAACAGGCCATCGCCGTAACCGAGCAGTTTCATCCAGTCATTTGAGCCTCTCGTGCTGTTGTGGGTGTACCCCTTCTCCGGGACATAACGGTCGTGCATTCCTAACGCAGCCGCACCTCGCCAGATGTCCATCGCGTCGAATTCATAGAGGGGAAACCGCGTGAGGGGACGGAGCACGTCTTGGTGTTCGGCGAACGTCGGTGCCCCGGTCAGCTCCTCTGTCCGTACGTCGGTATTCTCCTGCGGCCAGGTCGTCGCCGCCTCGTGCGCAACGGACGCAATCGCGTAGCGCAGCACCGGATCGTCAATATTGAGCGCGTCGCCGACAAAATCGCACATTCGCTTATCGACGCCGCCGTCGTTCCCACGCGCCTGTTCCACCAGGGGACGGACCTCATCGGCAGTGATCTTCCGCAGCTTCCCGCTAGTCTCGGGCTCGCGCACGCGGAAGTGGTGCCACAACATCTTCGAGTAGAAGTCCGTGCCGCGCACCGCCACCGGGGTCATGTCGTCCGGATCCACAACGACAGGATCTATGCGTTCAGTAGTGAGAATCCACCGTCCACCGTTGGGGCGGCGAAGTATGCCGATGACTGTGCGCGCGCGCTCGCCGATGACGGTGAATTCGGTTCCGTCCGCATCGACCAGCAAACAGAAGTTGGGGTCGCCGGGACGGGTGAACACAGCATGCCGGTGGAACCCATCAGCGGTGGAGAAGTGTGATTCCGCGGTCGTGTCCTCCACTGGCCGGTGCTGAGAACGCCACGGGTTGAGCACCAAATCCGGGTGGCGGCGGCACTGCTCGGCGAACCAGTCAGGCAAGCTCTCGCGGCCTGTGGCACCGGTGGCTGGATCGACTTCGACCACAGGGGAGACGTCGTCAAGCGGGGAGCGTTCGACG
The DNA here is from genome assembly GCF_025144155.1 of Corynebacterium sp. p3-SID1194. Taxonomy (NCBI): domain Bacteria; kingdom Bacillati; phylum Actinomycetota; class Actinomycetes; order Mycobacteriales; family Corynebacteriaceae; genus Corynebacterium; species Corynebacterium sp. p3-SID1194. Next base: position 161,286 of record NZ_JALXWY010000004.1, on the reverse strand, counting down.
AGCCATACCCGGTCGCCGTCGACAAAGAAATGCTCGCTGCCGCTCGCCAACGTGGAATCGCCGGGGCGCATCACCGTGTCGGCGCCGAAGATACGCGCGCCGGGCACCGGGACCGAGGCGGTGAGACCGCCGTACGAAAAATGTTTCCATGCGCTGGACATGCCTTTGGGGGTATCGTCCCACCACAGCCGCGGATTCGCGTTGGTGGAGGTGGCGAGGCCGAATTGGCCGTCGATTTCCACGGCGCTGAAGAGTTTCTCCCCGGTCCAATTGGGAATCTCGGTGGCGGTGCGGCCGCGCAGGTAGGTAGCGCGGGTGTCTTCTCTCACGATGACGCCGGGCCAACAATCGGCGGGCTCTCGCCACAAAGTGAGCTGAGTCGGCTCTCCGTACTTCACGTTGAACTGCTCCAATTCAGGCCAGCCGAGCTCATCGGGCAGTCCGCGACGCAAGGATTCAGCCAAAGGCACGGCCGGATCGCGGTGAATCGCACGCACCCGGTCGAGGAGCGCCTGAATCTCCTCGTCGCCGACGAGTTCGAAGCCGCGGACGAACGTGGTGGCGTGCGTGAGGTGGTCGACGGTCGGCACTCCCGCTTCAAGCTTATCGACGATCTCCGTGAGCAGCTCCACCACCAACGTCCTGACGTGCGGATCGGCGGTGAGTGTCTCCACGACCTCGGGATGGCCCATCGCATTCTTGATCCCCAGAACGACAGCTCCTCGCAGCGATTCGTCCGCCATGAGGTGGGGCAGTGGTGCGCGCTCCGGAAGGCGTGCCCATCTGGTGAGGTCGATGCCCGTTTGCACTGGTGTATGGGAGAACGAGAAGGTCAGTCCGTTCGCGAGAACCTGCTCGACGGCTGCCGCCGGCAGGTAATGGAGCCGGTCTTTAGGCAGGGTGACGGTGCTGGGACCGGCATGGGGGAGGATATCTGCGAGAACCGGTGTCAACTGGGTCGACGGCGTATGCGGCCATTTCGTCCACTGGGACTCGAACAGGAGGAGCCCGGGAACGAAGTCCGGGTGCGCGCCGTCTTTCACTGCGTCGAGCGCTCCCGCGGCATCCAGCAGGTGCAGCCACGGATCGGTGTCCACGTTCCGCGGGAACAGCGTGAGCAAGCGGTCGATGAGCGAGGAATCGTCCTCGGCGACGCGGCAGATAGCCTTCTCGTAGTTCTTCCAGAAATGCGCGCCGGCCTTCTGCATCGACGGGACGCTCAACAGATCGCGGACGACCCCGACTTCTTCCTTAGCGGTGTCCAAGCCAGCGGCCTTCGCCAGCTTCGCCAGCTCTTTCTTCATTCCGGCGTGCGGGCTCAACCCACCCCGCACTCGTTCCACGCACAGGGTGCGGTATGCGCGGTACGCCTCTTCCGGTTCAAGCTGTTCCGCCAGCCGCTTCGCCTCGTTGCCGAGTTCCTTTGTGCTCAGCGCTCCTGCGTAAGCGAATTCCATGACGGCTTCGGCATGGCGAGACTCGTCGATAGCCAGTGAATATCGGCGTTCCGCGTCGCGAGCTTGCGTGAACATCTGCGCGGCGAGCTTGCCGTTATCTGCGGCGATGAAGATGCGTCCGGCCTCTTCGAAGAATGTGGGGAGAAAGTGCGGTGCGCTGTTGTCGAGTTTGTCAGCCAACTCGTCGACTGCCTCTTTGAACTTCTTGGGCTTGCTGGCGGCGTATTTGCCCGCGCGCTCCAAGTCGGCGACGAGGTTGAGCGCGTGATGCGCGTTCTCGGGGTCGTTGAGAATCGGCCAAGCGGGAAAGCCGATCGCCCGCCGCCGCGTGTGGCCCACGTTCACGCGGCCAGCTGGTTCGAGGCCGATGACACCGAGTGCCAATTCTTCGGCTTCCGCCAGTGGCTCGGGTGCGAGCTGGACGATCGTGCGGCCGGAAAGCGCTGCGTGAGTGAAGGACGATGCCACGAGCGGCACCGAGTTGTCCGCCGCGTTCTCAGTGATGCCCCCAAGGTTGAGGCGTGTGCTGACATCTAACGTCATCGGCGACTCCTAGGGTTCGTTTCCAATTCTTCGAATTGCGGCGCATCGTCGCCCCGGGAGCGTTCCCAGCAGGCGGCGAACCATTCCGTCGGCGGCAGGGGAGCCACGGCCACCCAGAGGAGTGGCTCGGCCTTGCTGCGCGCGCCCTTTTTCACGATGCCGAATGGCTCCGTCTTCCACGTTTCGATCGGCAGGTGCGGAGGCTGTCCTTCCGTCCAACCGCCAGGCAAGAAGTACTTTCTCTTGGCGCGGGACCGCTTGGCCTCAACGACGACGCCCGCATCGACCAATTCCGTGCCGGCGTTGGTGATGTCGGCTTTCTTCCAGCCGTTCCAACGGCGCACATTCGCGTCCGTCGGGTCCGGCCAGGCAAGAAGCTGCAGGTAGTACACGGCGGCGTTCTCGCTGACGTTCAACGTGGAGGCCACTTCTCCGATGAGCTCGGGCGCGGCGGCGCGCGGATCGTGCGGATCGCCTTCGCCTGGTTCGCGCAGCCACGTCGCGTATGCGGACAAGCTGCCCTGCAAATACAGTTTCAGCGCCCGGAGGTCACTTGTGGATGTGTCGCACATGATCGCAAACTCGAGGGCCTGCTGCAGATCAGGATCATCTGCATCGGTAATGTCGCTCAGGTCGACGCTGATCGACGTGGCGCCGGGCCAGGATCCTTCTATGCGGGTGAATCGTCCCGACTGGTAGATCGGATCGTCGGGATCGTCGAATTTTCTGATGGGCAGGTTGAGTCTGCGTGCGGTATCCCAGTACGTCGCCAGAGCGCCGAGGTGAAGATCTTGCCGATTTTCGGGGGACTCGTGCAGCTTCTCGGCGACATCGGCTAAGTTGCTGCGGACCGGGTCGGACATGTCCACCTCGTTGGCCAGCCAGAGCACCGATTTGACCCTCGAGTTCCAATAATCGTCGTGTTTTCCGTCGAGGACATTCAGAAGGGTTTCTGTGGACAGGTTGTTCGGCTTTCGGTCCGCGATGTCGGCCGGCAGCTGCAGGGGAGCAGCCGGACCGTGCTCTGACCAGTACTCGGCCATTGCCTGAACATCTAGACCGTTGTCCAGGACTGATTCGGCGTCCTCGGGAATGCCAGCGGCGAGCACGCGCAAGAAATGCTCGTCGAATCTGCTCAACCTGCGTTTCGCTTCTTTCGCCTCGGCGACCTTGATTCCCATTGCCGTGCGCACGTCCTTGGGCATGAAATTGGCCTCGTAGACGTGGAAGTTCGGGAATCCGGCCGTGATCAGATGCGCTTCAACAACAGGAGCTCCGCTGGCCGCTGCGAAAGCTTCGCCGGGCTCAGGCGACCACGGTTGCGGGCCGTTGTCGCGGAGACGCTCGATGAGGGCGTCGAAGACGGGCTCGAGATCCGTGCGTGACGGCGTGATTTCCCGCCGGTTTTCAAGCTCGAGAGCATGGCCGTCGATGGTGATGGGGTCTCCTCCGTCGGCACGCAGGACCATGAACCTGTTCCCGTAGTGCTGTCCGCCAGGCAACGTCAGCGGCGGGAATTTCGTGTGGATTTCTCGGTAGCGTCCGTTGTCCAACAGCTGGTCGATGATCAGATGCTCAGCCGATAGCAGGTTCGTATCCCGCAGCAGCACCCACAGTTCTTTGAGAGCTTGGACCTCTTCAAGTGTCCGGCCCGGCATTGCCGCGAGCGCGAGCAATGCGTCGGCGCAGCCGAGCAGCTCCATCCAGTTGTTTCCACTGACCTGCCAGGAATCCGGCTTCGGCGGCAGTTCTCTGTCGGTCAAGCCGAGCCGTGCTGCCCCGTGCCAGACGCTGAGCGCATCAATATCGTCCCACCGGTGGACCATGGCCGAAAGGAGAATGTCTTTGTGCTCTTGCACGGCAAGCGTCCTGGTCACAGCAACATCCGGTGATATCCCAACCTCCGGCCATGACTGCGCCAGGGCTGCGGCATGCTGCGCGATAGCGTGGTTCACCACGTAGTCATCGATGTCCAGCAGGTGTCCGACGGTATCGGCCAGATCGCCGTCGACGTGGAGCTTAGTGAAGCGCTTGATCACGATGCGGAGGTCATCGGCCGTGATCTCGCGTAGCCTCGCGCTGACCTCGAGGTCACGGGGCCTAGCATGGTGCCACCACATTGCGCTGTTGAACTCGAGGCCGTAGAAACGGGTGGGCATGCCATCCGCCGGGTCGATAATCCATGTGCCCCCTAGCGATCTCGCCAGAAGGCGTGGCTGTCCGTCCGGCAGTCGGATGACACCGAAGACCGTGCGGGCGAGCGCGCCCGTCACGGTGAACTCGGTGCCGTCCGCGTCGACAATGAGGGCGAAGTCCGGGTCGCCCTTCCGGTTGAAAACCGCGTGCCGGTGGTAGCCATCTGCTGTGGAAAACGGTGACTTTTCCGTCTCCTCGCAAACGGGCCGCAACTGGGAGGTGAGAGGATTGAACTCGAGGTCGGGGTGGCGGCGGCACTGCTGATCAAACCAGTCAGGCATCGATTCGCGACCGAGCGCACCTGTGTCGGGATCAATTTCGACGATCTTCTCTAAGTCATTGAGCACCCAGAAACGGCCATCTTCAACGAAGAACTGCCTGGTGTTGAAGCTCCATGCGGGCTGGTCGGGGCGTACGACCACATTCTCTCCGAGGAGACGACCGCCGGGAACGGGGACAGAAGCCGTGAGACCTGCAGCGTGAGAGAAATGCGACACCTTAATATCCAACGGTTCACGCGCGCCGGACCAGCTGATTTTGGTCCCGTTAGTGGAACGGTCCCGCGTCACAATAGCGATTTGGCCGTCAGCTTCGGCGACTCCCTCGATCTCTTGACCAGTCCAATTCTGGATTTCAGTGGTGGACTCGCCAACGACAAGAGCGAGTTGTTTGTCGTTGTGCACCACGACTCCGGGCCAGCAGTCTTTCGCTGCGACCCAGTTATTCGGGTCACTTTCATATTTTTCCCCGTAAGCGACCTCGAACTCAGTCCAACCCAGTTCTTCTGGCAGGCCGCGGCGCAGAGTCTCCGCCAACACCTCGGCGAGGTCTTCGTGGTATGCCCTCACGTGGTCGAGCAGACCTTGGATCTCGGCGTCGTCGACGAATTCGAAGTGGCGGACGTAGTCGGTCACCTCGGTCAAACGATCTGCCGTCGGCGGTGCCGATTCAAGGTATTCGACCCGTTTAGCGAGCAGCTCGACCACCACGGGATGGAGGTGCGGGTCGTTCGCGATGACGGCGATCTCGTCGGAGTGTCCAAGCGCTCGCTCGATGCCTTTGAACAGGTATTTCTGAAGTTGTTCGCTGGCAGCAACGTGGGGTAGCGGAGCCCGATGTTCGTTGCCCGCCCAGGTCTTGAGGTCGATGCGGGCCAGGATAAAATAGTTAGTGAAATCGATGGCCACGTCATGGCTCAGCAACTTCTCCCACGCTTCTGCGGGGATATCGTTCAGCCAAGCGTCCGGCACGGCGATAGCAGTGCAGCCGGCGTGGGGAAGAATCTCGTCGAGCAGCGGGGCGAGTTTCTCTTTGCTATCCGTGTCCCACATGATGCGAGTGGCTAATCCCAAGATGCGCCGGACAAAATCAGGGTGCTTTCCCTGCTTGACGAGCTCGATGGCCCCGCTGCCGCGGAGAATGTCGATCCAGTCGTCGACTTTGACTTCCCCCGGCGACATCGTCAACAAGTGGGCTTGCAGCGTCTTGTCCTGTTTAGCTGCTTTCCGGATAGCGGCCTTGTAATCCTTCCAGAACTTCTGGTTCGCGCGCAGGATGGAGGGCGCCCGCAGGAGAAGGGCGGCCAGTGCAGCTTCTTCGCCGGCGGGCTTCAGCCCCGCCGCTTTGGCCAGCTTCGCCAGGTCCTTTTTCATCCCGGAATAGGGAGTAAGCCCGCCGCGGACACGCTCCAGGCACAGTGTGCGGAACCGCTCGTATGCCTCAGCAGGTTCCATCCGCTCAGCCAGGTGAGTGGACTCCGCAGTGAATTCCTTCGCGGAGACCGCCCCCGCAAAAGCGAACTCCATCATGACGTCGCGGTGGCGCTCCTCGTCGATAAGCAATGCGTGCCGACGCTCAACCTCGCGCGCCTTCGTGAACATCTGCGATGCGTACGACGTGTTTCCAGCTTCCAAGAAGATGCGGCCGGCCTCTTCCAAGAATGTCGGCAGAAAGTGCGGGACGGCTGCGTCGAGATCGTCTGCGAGCTTGTTGACCTCTGTCTTCACCGCCGCCGGCTTGGACCGTGCCCGGGTGGAAAGACGTTTTAAGTCGGCAACGAGGTCGAGTGCGACGTGGGCGTTGTCGGGGTCGTGGAGGATCGGCCATTCGGGAAAACCGACCGCGCGACGGCGCACATGACCGACATGAGTCTGTTCTTCCAGCTCAAGTCCGGTTACTCCGAGGGCGGCTTTCTCTGCAGCCAAGAGCGGCTCGGGAGTGAGCCTGACGACGGGGTGGCCAGGCAAAAGTGCATGTGCGTACGTGGCTGCGGCGAGGGGAAAGGAGCGCTCTCCAGCTTCTCGTGTGATACCACCCTGCTCGAGGCGGGTGCTGTCATCTAACGTCATCGGCGATTCCTCCGGTCAGTTTCCAGTTCGGCGAATTGTGGTGCGTCGTCTCCTCGTGAGCGTTCCCAGCAGGTGGCGAACCACTCCGTGGGCGGCACAGGTGCCACAGTGACGTCGAGCATTGGCTCGTATTTGCTGCGTGCGGCTATTTTGACCATGCCGAAGGATTCTTTTTTCCATGTTTCGATCGGCAGGTGGGGCGGGTATCCTTCCAGCCAACCGCCAGGCAGGAAGTACTTCCGCTTGGCGCGGGACCGCTTCGCTTCGACGACGACGCCTGCATTGACCAATTCGGTGCCAGCTTTGGTGATGTCGGCCTTCTTCCACTCATTCCAGCGGCGCACATTCGCATCTGTGGGATCTGGCCAGGCGAGAAGCTGCAAATAGTAGCGGGCGGCATTCTCGCTGACCTTCAAAGTGGATGCCACCTCTCCGACGAGTTCGGGCACGACGGCCAGCGGATCGTGCGGGTCGCCTTCGCCTGGTTCGCGCAGCCACTTAGCGTAAGCGCCCAACCCACCGTGCAGCATGATTTTCAGAGCCGCGAGCTCCTGCACAGACCCGCTGCACATAGCGCCCCAATAGATGGCCTGTTCCAAATCGGGGTCATCGGCGTCGGTGACATTGCTCAAGTCCGCGATGATCTGGGAGGAGCCGGCCCAAGCTTCCTGTCTGAGAGTGAAACGCTCAGACTGGTAGAGCGGATCATCAGGGTCCTTCACGTTGCGGACGGGCAGACCGAGACTGCGGCAAACGTCCCAATAGTTGCTGATGGGGCCGAGCGCGATGTTGTCCAAACTGGAGGGGGACTGGATCAGTTTCTCGGCGTAATCGGCCAGGGTTTGCCGGTGTGGGTCTGAAAGATCAAACTCGTTGGCCAGCCAAAGCAACGAGGCGACTTCCTCGGACCACCAACCATCGTCGTCGTGCTCGCCGGCTAAAACCTTAAGGGTGATGTTTTCGTCGAGGTACTGCGGTTTTCGGTTGGCGAGCTCCTCTGGCAATTGTGGGGGTGTGGCGGGGCCGTGTTCGGACCAGTACGCTGCCATGGCGTGGGCATTTAGTCCGTTGTCTAGGACAGATTCAGCGTCGTCGGGAATGCCTGCGGCGAGCACACGCAAGAAATGCTCACGCGAATCTCGTAGGCGGTCTTTTGCTTTTGTTGCTTCGGCAACCTTGAGCCCCATTGCTGTGCGCAGCTCTTTGGGCATGAAATTGGACTCCCACTTATGGAAGTTCGGGAATCCGGCCATGATCAAATGCGCGTCGGTCAGCAGTGCGCCGCTTGCGGCGGCGAATGCTTCACCGGGTTCGGGCGACCATGGTTGCGGGCCGTCCTCGCGGAGTCGCTCGATGAGTGCGTCGAAGACAGGCTCGAGGTCCGTGCGCGACGGCGCGATCTCCCGCCTGGAGTAGATCTCCACAGGGCTGCCGCCGATAGTGATGGGGCCGCCACCGTCGGCTCGCACGAGTGGGCGTCTCTCGTAGTATTCCCGGCCAGCAAGCAGCGACTGCTGAGGAAGTTGCTGTGGCTGCAGATTGTGGGGAACCTTCACGTCCTCGACGATCAAGTGATCGGCCTCAAGGGCATTGGTGTCGCGCAGCAAGACCCACAGTTCTTTGAGTGCTTGGGCTTGTTCTGCCGTGCGACCCGGAATGACAGCGAGCGCGAGAAGTGCGTCGGCGCAGCCGAGCAGCTCGATCCAGTTGTTCGGACCGTTGTGCCACTGCGATGATGGTTGAGGTAGTTCTTTGTCGTGTAAGCCTAGTTTCGCTGTGCCGTGCCAGATGGGGAGGCCGTCGATGTCGTCCCATTCGTACTGCATGGTCGACAGCAAAATGTCCTTGTGATCTTTCAGGCTGAGCGTAGTCGATAGTGCTTCTTCGGGGCCCGAGGTTTCCCACCCGGGCCAGGACTGGGCCAGGGATATGGCATGCCGCGCGATCTCGTGGCTTACCACGAATTCGTCGATGTCTAGCAGTTGCCCGACGGTATCGGCTATTACAACCTCGTAATCGTCGGAATCGGCCATATCATCGTCGACGTGCGGTTCAGTGAAGTGTTTGATGACGCCGCTTAGGTCATCAGCGGTGATCTTGCGCAACCTCGCGCTCAGTTCCAGGTCGCGGTACCGGGTGTGGTGCCACCACATTTTGGAGTCGAATTCGAGACCGTAGAACTGGGTGCGCCTGCCATCTGCCGGGTCGATTATCCATGTGTCGGAAAACATGGAGGTGAGAATGCGTGGCTGTCCGTCGGGAAGGCGGATCACCCCGAAGGCGGAGCGGGCGAGCTTGCCGGTGACGGTGAACTCGGTGCCGTCTGCATCGACAATGAGAGCGAAATTCGGGTCGTCTTCGCGGTGAAATACCGCGTGCCGGTGGTAGCCGTCTGCTGTGGAGAATGGTGAGTGCGCGGTCTCGTCGCAGACGGGACGCAATTGTGAAGTGCGCGGATTGAAAACAAGGTCGGGGTGGCGGCGGCATTGCTCTTCGAACCAATCTGGCAGTGACTCCCGGCCGAGCTCACCGGTCTCGGGATCGATCTCGACGATCTCTTCAGCGTTTGTGACCATCCAGACCCGGTCGCCTTCGACGAAGAACTGCGCGGTGTTGTAGGCCCATGTGGGCTGTCCGGGACGGACGACGGTATTTTCTCCGAGGAGGCGTCCGCCGGGGACAGGCACTGAAGCGTATAAAGAGGTGCGGCTCGCAGCCGAGCGCGGGTCGTCTTCCATCGGCTCGCGGAAACCAGACCAGCTGATCTTGTTCTTGCTATCGGACCTGCCCCGCGTCACAATGGCTATTTGGTCGTCTGCCTCGATGACGTGCTCGATCATTTCACCGGTCCAGTTCTGGATCTCGGTGCGGGAGTTGCCGACAACCAGCTCGATTTCCGATTCGTTGTGTACCAACACGCCCGGCCAGCAGTCTGCCACTGTCACCCGGCCATAAGGGTCGTTTTCGAGTTTGTCGGAGTAGGCGCCTTCGAATTCCGGCCAGCCTATCTCGTCGAGCAGGCCACGGCGTAGGGTCTCTGCTAATACTTCGGCCAAGTTGCCGTGGTATGTCCGGACGCGGTCGAGGAGACCTTGGATCTCGGTGTCGTCGACGAACTCGAAGTTGCGAACGACATCGGTCACCTCGGCCAAACGATCCGCCGTCGGCGGCGTCGACTCCAGGGACTCGATCCGTTCTGTGAGCAGCTCGACCACCACGGGGTGGAGGTGGGGGTCGGTCGCGATAACGGTAATCTCGTCGGGGTGTTCAAGCGCCCTTTCGATGCCCTCGAACAGGTATTTCTGAAGTTGTTCGCTGGCAGCAACGTGGGATAGCGGAGCCCGATGTTCGTTGCCCGCCCAGGTTTTGAGGTCGATGTAAGCCAGGACAACATAGTTAGTGAAATCGATGGCCACGTCATGGCTCAGCAACTTCTCCCACGCTTCTGCGGGGATGTTGTCCAACCAACCGTCCGGCACGGCGATAGCAGTGCAGCCGGCGTGCGGAAGAATCTCGTCGAGCAGCGGGGCGAGTTCCTCATTGCTATCCGTGTGCCACATGGTGCGAGTGGCTAATTCCAAGATGCGCCGGACAAAATCAGGGTGCTTTCCCTGCTTGGCGAGCTCGATAGCTCCGCTACTGCGGAGAATATCGATCCAGTCGTCGACGGTGGGTTCCCAGGGAAACAATCCCAGTAGGTGGGCCTGCAGCGTTTCGTCCTGTTTGGCTGCTTTCCGGATCGCGGTTTTGTAGTTCTTCCAGAAACTCGCGTTCGCGTGCTCGATTGAGTTTTGCCGTAGTAGTTCTGCGACCATTGCCGCTTCTTCGTCGGCGGGTTCTAGCCCCGCCGCTTTGGCCAATTTCGCTAGGTCTTTTTTCATCCCGGAATAGGGAGTAAGTCCGCCGCGGACGCGCTCCAAGCACAAGGTGCGGAATCGCTCGTAGGCGTCTGCTGGTTCCAAACGTTCGGTTAGGCTTGTCGACTCTGCGGTGAGTTCTTTCGCTGAGATCGCTCCTGCATGGGCGAATTCCATCAGGACTTCGCGGTGGCGCTCTTCGTCGATTAGCAGTGCGTGACGGCGCTCGACTTCGCGTGCCTTGGTGAACATCTGTGATGCATACGAAGTGTTGCCTATCTCCAGGAAGATGCGGCCGGCTTCTTCTAAGAATGTGGGCACGAAGTGAGGGGCACTGGCATCGAGGGTGTCCGCGAGTGCGTCGAGCTCGTTCTTGGCTGCTGCCGGTTTGGATGCGGCGCGGGGGGAAAGACGTTTCAAGTCGGCAACGAGGTCGAGCGCGACCTGGGCGTTATCGGGGTCGTTGAGGATCGGCCACTCGGGAAAACCGACCGCACGACGGCGCACGTGACCGACAGGTGTGTGCCCTTCCAACTCAAGTCCGGTCACCGCGAGGGTGGCTTTGTCTGCTTCCACGAGTGGCTCGGGAGTGAGCCTGACAACGGGGCGACCGGCCAGAACGGGATGGGTGTAGGTGGCCGCGGCGAGAGGAAAGGAAGTATCTGCAGCTTCTCGTGTGATACCGCCCTGTTCGAGGCGGGTGCGGATGTCATGCATCGTCGCTCTCCTCGACGGTTCGGCCGGCGTGAATGTGCGTGGCCATGCGGACGCCCTCGCTGTAGGCGACAGGTCCAACTTCCCGCACCGAGACGCTACTTCCGTCAATCAGCCAAAACAATGCGCCAGTGTGCGCCTCGTACTCGGGATGCTCATCAGAGTCGATCCAGTAGCTCGCTTCCACGAGGTGGCCGTCTTCGTAGATGCGGGCTTTAGCGTACCCACCTTTGACAATGAACCCGCCGGACTGAGCGCGGTTCACTGCGAAGCGCGCTTTCTCGAAGGTAGCACCCGCCCATTCGTCCAGGCTGGTTAACGACTCCTTCGGCAGGGGATCGGGTCGCTCGTACACTGCGCGCTGGAGTTGATCGAAGCGCTGTTCCACACCAAGGTCGGCGGCGAACTCACGCAGGTCTTCCAGGTCATCCAGAAGCACCGGGTGCGGGATGAGAATCTCCTCGGCCACGATCGTGCGCGTTTCGCCGTCCAAGTCGACGACGCCGAGCTCGACCTTCCCGTCGTCTGACTTCGTCACATCCCGCAGGAATCCAGCAACAGATGCGTCGTCTGCGGCCTGGATGATGAGATCTCGCAGCCAAGACTGCCACGTCTCGTCTCGCCAGATTTCGGCGAGGACTACCGAGGGGACGGGGAGGGAGCGCAGCAGCCACGTCTCCACCTGGGTGCCGCACTCCTCGTCGTGGGTTTTCAGCCACGTAAGCAGGCTGTCAAGCTGCAAGTATTCCTCGGTCTTCTTTATCTTCGCGGGAACGGACTTCAGCTGTTTGCCTTTGGCGTTGCGGGCTCGGATTGCTCCGTCGTCAATGGTCAGGGCGTATCCGCCGGTCACGTCGATCCATGTGGGTTCTGCTGCTTCTGCGGTGGCGCTCATGCCCGCGAATGTACTTCAGATCACACCCGAATGTGTCGCGATGAGGTGAATCGACAGCCAATTAGGTAAGGGCTGTCAGCTGAACGACAAAACCCTATTCCTGGATACTTTTCGTCAAGGTCGCGGTTTCAACGGTGAACGCGCTGACCCAGGAATAGGTATGAAGAAAAACACTGCTTATCGACGCCACACGCACCCGGCCGCCCTCCCGTTCTGGGAGGTGGCCAACGTCAGCGTCGGGAGCTGCTAGCTCTCCAGTGCGTCGACGATGCGGTTGAAGGTCTCGGACGGGCGCATGACCTTGGTGGTCTTGGCGTCGTCGAACCAGTAGTAGCCGCCGAGGTCGGCGGGGCCGCCCTGGACGTCGAGAAGCTCTTGCAGGATGGTCTCCTCGTTGTCGCGAAGCTCAGCGGCGATCTTCTCGAAGCCGGATGCAAGCTCAGCGTCGTCGGTCTGCTTTGCCAGCTCATCGGCCCAGTAGCGGGCGATGAAGTAGTGGGAGCCGCGGTCGTCGATCTCGCCTGCCTTGCGGGACGGGGAACGGCCCTCGTCGAGGAAGGTCTCGATGGCGCGGTCGAGGGTATCTCCCAAGACACCGGCGCGGGCGTTGTCGTTCTTGTCCTGCTCGTGGCGGAAGGACTCGGTGAGTGCCAGGTACTCGCCAAGCGAATCCCAGCGCAGGTGGTTTTCCTCCTCGACCTGCTGGACGTGCTTCGGGGCAGAGCCGCCCGCGCCGGTCTCGAACAGACCGCCGCCGGCCATGAGCGGGACGACGGAGAGCATCTTGGCGGAGGTGCCCAGCTCGAGAATGGGGAAGAGGTCGGTGTTGTAGTCGCGCAGCACGTTGCCGGTCACCGAGATGGTGTCCTCGCCGCGGCGGATGCGGTCGACGGTGATCTTGGTGGCTTCCTCCGGGGATGCGAACGAGATGTCCAAGCCGTCGGTGTCCAGGTCGGCGAGCTGCTTCTCGGCGATCTGCTGGATATTGGTGTCGTGGGCGCGCTGCGGGTCGAGCCAGAAGATGGTCTTCATGCCGGACTTGCGGGCGCGGTCGACGGCCAGCTTGACCCAGTCCTCAATGGCGGGGCCACCGGTGTGGCAGGAGCGCCAGATGTCGCCCTTTTCAACGGTGTGCTCCATCAACACGGTGCCGTCGCCGGCGACGACCTGCATGGTGCCGTCGAAAGGCATCTTGAAGGTCTTGTCGTGAGAGCCGTACTCCTCGGCCTTCTGTGCCATGAGGCCGACGTTGGGGGAGGTGCCCATGGTGGTCGGGTCGTAGGCGCCGTTAGCGCGGCAGTCGTCGATGACCGCCTGGTATACACCGGCGTAGGAGGAGTCCGGGATGACGGCCAGGGTGTCTTGCTCCTGGTCATCGGCATTCCACATGTGGCCGGAGGTGCGGATCATGGCCGGCATGGAGGCATCGACGATGACATCGGACGGCACGTGCAGGTTGGTGATGCCCTTGGCGGAGTTGACCTGCGCCAGTGCCGGGCCGTCAGCCATGGCCTTGTCGAAGGCGGCGCGGATCTCCTCGCCGTTTTCCAGGTCGGACAGGCCACTGTAAATGGCGCCGAGGCCGCTCTCGCCGTCGAGGCCAGCTTCGAGAAGCTCAGAGCCGTACTGGTCGTAGACGTCCTTGAAAAAGGCGCGGACGACGTGGCCGAAGAGGATGGGGTCGGAGACCTTCATCATGGTGGCCTTGAGGTGGACGGAGAAGAGGATGTTCTCGTCTTTTGCGCGCTGAACAGCGCGCAAAAGGAAGGCATCGAGGGCCTTGACGGACATGTAGGTCGCGTCGACGACGTCACCAGCGGCGACCTTCACATCGTCGCGGAAGACGCGCTCCTTGTCGTCGCCGACGAGCTTCATAGTCAGGGTGTCATCGGCGTCGATGATGACGGACTTCTCGTTGTGGCGGAAGTCGCCCTCGGACATGGTGGCCACGTTGGTCTTGGAATCAGCGGACCATGCGCCCATGGAGTGCGGGTGCTTGCGGGCGAAGTTCTTCACCGAGCGCGGTGCGCGGCGGTCGGAGTTGCCCTGGCGCAGGACCGGGTTGACGGCGGAGCCCTTCACGGCGTCGTAGCGGGCGCGGACGTCTTCCTGCGTCTCGTTGGTCGGGTTGGCCGGGTAGTCGGGGATGTCGAAGCCGGCGTCCTGCAGTTCCTTGATGGCCTTGCGCAGCTGCACCAGAGATGCGGAAATATTGGGCAGCTTGACGATATTGGCATCGCGGGTGCCTGCAAGTTCGCCGAGCTTCTCCAGGTAGTCGGGTACTCGCTGGTCTTCGCCCAGGTAGTCAGGGAACTGGGCGAGGATGCGGCCCGCGAGGGAAATGTCGTAGGTCTCTACGTCCACGCCTGCGTTGGAGGCGAAGGCTTCGACGATCGGTTTGAGGGAGTAGGTAGCTAGAAGCGGAGCTTCGTCCGTTTTGGTCCAGATGATTTTGGCCATGGGTCACCTCAAATAATCAGAATGTTCTATTTCTCAATGTGTCAGCCCACCAGCGTACCCATATAGCTTTCGGTCCGCCGTCTAGGCTCCGGGTACCGCACGGTAAGGTGGGCCCGCATGAGCCTCACTATCGCATCCGTCAACGTCAATGGCATCCGCGCGGCCACGAAGGTGCGCAACGAGAACAATCCGGGCATGCTCGCCTGGCTCGAGGAGACTTCGGCTGACGTGGTGCTCATGCAGGAGGTCCGCGCGACGCAGGACCAAGCAGAAAAGGCACTTGCACCCGCGATCGAGCAGGGTTGGCACGTCTATTTCGCACCCGCCGCAGCGAAAGGTCGCGCGGGCGTGGGCATTGCGTCGCGCACACCGCTTGACGAGGTCCGCGTCGGCATCCCCGAGTTCGAGGATTCCGGTCGCTTCATCGCGGGCACGCTTGACGACGGCACCGTGGTCTCCTCCCTCTACCTCCCCTCCGGCAGCACCGGAACCGAAAAGCAGGATGAGAAGTGGCGTTTCCTGGACCAGTTCGAGCTGCTGCTGACACAGTGGGCTGAGGAAAACAAGGACATGGTGATCGGCGGCGACTGGAATATCTGCCACCGCCGCGAGGACCTGAAGAACTGGAAGGGCAACCAGAAGTCCTCCGGTTTCTTGCCCGGCGAGCGCGCTTTCATGGACTCTGTCTTCGGCTGCTTCCCGGACGATGAGGCGCAGGACATCGACGCCAAGGACGAGGCCGGTTTCTTCGGTGCCGTCGAGTACGTCAGTGATCTCCGTCGCGCTGCTTGCGCCGAGCCTCGCTGGTTCGATGTCGCCCGCCGTCTCCAGCCCGATGACGCGCCGTATACCTGGTGGACCTACCGTGGCCAGGCATTCAACAACAACGCGGGCTGGCGCATCGACTACCAGGCCGTCACCGCGAATATGCTCGAGCGCGCCCAGCGCACCTGGGTGGAAAAAGCTGCGACCGTCGAAGAGCGCTGGTCCGACCACTCGCCGCTGCTCGTCGAGTACAGCTAGGCGGGACTACCGGTTCGCCGCAGCCCCCGGATGGAACGGTCACCGTCACGCCGTTACAGTAGTCGGGAACTGCAGGGAAACCGTCCGATCGGCCAGGAGGATTCGTGGGCACAATCGTGGAAGCTCTGTCCGAGGACGGACTGCGCGCATTCATTGCTGCGGGAGACGCGGTCGACTGGAATGCGACGCCGGAGGAGAACGGCGCCATGTTCGAGCGTGACTTCTCGTGGACCAAGGCCACCCGACGTCGATGGGGCACACCGTTCGGACTGCCGGTGTTCGTCGGAACCGGCTCGGTGTTGTTGTCGATCACCGCCAAGCACACGCGGTGGAGCGACAACACCACGTGGGACGACGCCGAGGTCGCTGCTCGACGCGCTGAGCTCATCGACATCATCGACCGCATCACCGACGTCGAATCCCGCACCCAACGCGACCGTGATGGCCGGGTGCATCCCCGGTGGGTGCTGCCCAAGGGCACGTCATTGTGGTTGCGGGAGGACGATCTCGACTATATCGGTCCGCTGAACACCCAGGCCGATAGTCGCCTCATCGGCAGCTGAGCTAGGGCTTCTGAGCCGTGAGTGGCATGAGCAGTTCGCGCTGTCGCTAGACTGTTGCCCATGACTGCTGCTGACAACGCTTCCGCATCCGAATCCCAGAACCAGACCGGCGCAGGAACCAAGCGGGTCCTGTCGGGCATCCAGCCGACGGCGGACTCGTATCACCTGGGCAACTACCTGGGGGCGCTGAAGCAGTGGATTGACCTGCAGGACGACTATGAGGCGTTCTACTTCATCCCGGACCTGCACGCGATCACGGTGGAGCAGAACCCGGAGGAGCTGCGCGAGCGCACACTCAAGGGCGTGGCGCAGCTGATCGCGCTGGGCATCGACCCGGATAAGTCGACATTGTTCGTGCAGTCGCACGTGCCGGAGCACGCGGAGTTGACCTGGGTGCTGCAGTGCCTGACGGGCTTCGGTGAGGCGAGCCGCATGACGCAGTTCAAGGACAAGTCGCAAAAGCAGGGCCAGGACCGCACGTCGGTGGGCCTGTTCACCTACCCGGTGCTGATGGCGGCGGATATTCTGCTGTACTCGCCGCAGCTCGTGCCGGTGGGCGAGGATCAGCGCCAGCACCTGGAGCTCACCCGCACTCTGGCGGAGCGTTTCAACGGCCGCTACGGGAAGACGTTCGTGGTGCCGGAGGGCTTCATTCCGGAAGGCTCGGCGAAGATCTACGACCTGCAGGAGCCGACCTCGAAGATGAGCAAGTCGGGGGCGAATCCGAAGGGCATCATCAACCTGCTGGACGAGCCGAAGACGTCGGCGAAGCGCATCAAATCGGCGGTGACGGACAATGACGGCGTGATCGCGTTCGACCGTGAGGCCAAGCCGGGCGTGTCCAACCTGCTCGCGATCCAGTCCGCGCTGACGGGCAACAGCATCGATTCGCTCGTCGCTGGTTATGAAGGCCAGGGGTACGGTGCGCTCAAGGGCGACACGGCCGATGCGCTGGAGGCGTTCACCACGCCGCTGCGCGCACGCTACGACGAGTTGATGAGCGACCGTGCCCAGCTCGAGGACATTCTCGCCCGCGGTGCCGCCCGCGCCCGTGAGATCGCGCAGCCGCTTCTCGCGGACGTCTACGAGAAGACAGGCTTCCTCGTTCCCCGCCGCTAATAGCACGCTTATCGACGACGGGGTGTGCACCCCGCCCTCCCCGCACCGGCCCGACACCTCCCGAAGCGCCATTAAGGCGCAGGTGTCCGGCCGGTGCTTTACCATGTATGAGCGAAACTTAGGAAAGGACTGGATTACCCATGGCAACGGCTACGTCGCCCCGCGAGGGCTTCACGGATGAGCAGGGGATTGAGCGCGCCCACCCGACCCAGCAGGACGGCGCGATGGCGAAGGTGGAGGAGAAAGCGCCGCCGGTCGCACACCTGATGCGCATGAACGAGCGCTTCGGGGCAGAAGGCGGCAACCAGTTCGCCGCCGGCATCACGTACTTCTCCGTGCTGTCGATCTTCCCGCTGGTCATGCTCCTTTTCGCAGGCATCGGTTTCGTCCTAGCGGCGCGCCCGGATTTGATGGAGCAGCTGCAGGAGCAGATCTCTAACTCGGTGGAGGGCGACACCGGTGAGATGGTCAACGAGATCGTGAAAACGGCGATCGATCAGCGTGGTGCTGTCGCCGGTATCGGTTTGCTGACTGCACTGTGGTCGGGCCTGGGGTGGATGAACCACCTGCGCACCGGCATCTCCGCGATGTGGTCGCTGGACGCCAATGAGGGCGGCAATTTCGTGACCAAGAAGCTGGCGGACTTGGTCGCGCTCATCGGTCTGCTGGTGCTGCTGATTCTCGCCTTCGGCGTGACTGCTGTCGGCTCGTCCAGCCTGACCACCACGGCGATGGAGCACTTCGGCATCGGCAATTTCCCGGGTGCGCGCTTAGTGGTGTGGGTGGCGGGCCTGGTCGCCGGTATCTTCGCCAACTTCCTGGTCTTCTGGTGGATGATCGTGTTCATGCCTCGCACCAAGGTGCCGCTCAAGTCGGGCTTCAAAGGAGCGCTGCTGGGTGCCGTGATTTTCGAGCTGATCAAGCAGTTCTCCACCGTCATCATCGGCTCTGCCACCGGCAACCCGGCAGGCGCGCTGTTCGGGCCGATCATCTCCCTGATGGTCGTGCTTTACCT
Source organism: Corynebacterium sp. p3-SID1194 (assembly GCF_025144155.1). Lineage (NCBI taxonomy): Bacteria > Bacillati > Actinomycetota > Actinomycetes > Mycobacteriales > Corynebacteriaceae > Corynebacterium > Corynebacterium sp. p3-SID1194. Next base: position 143,096 of record NZ_JALXWY010000004.1, on the reverse strand, counting down.
GGTGTGGCGCGTGGTCCTCTACGTCTCTGCATGGACGGCGACCACGAAGGAATCCCTCGCGCAGGAAGAACCGGTCATTCCGGAACCGGCTGTGATCAATATCCGCGCCGGGATCAACGAGAAGGACAACACCGGCCGCAACCTCGGCATCGGTGCTGCGATCGGTGCTATCGGCGTCGCCGCCGTTTCTTTGCTGACGCGAGACTGAGCCAGGTAGCTAGCCCGGCTAGGGCCAGCACACCACTGAAGACGGCGATTCCTTCCCACGGGACGGGGTCGCCGTTTTTGGCGGTTTCGGAGGATCTTCCGTCCGAGTCGGGTGCGTCGGAGATGGGGGTGCCGGTGTTGGAGGGGTTGGCGGTGTCGTCGATAAGCGATGCGACGGCGTCGTCGGAGCTGAACTTGTACGCCTCGTGAATGAGATCTTGCGTCTGCTCCCACGCGCGACCCTTGTCGATGGTGGTGTCCAGCACGATCGCCATGAGCCGCCGACCGTCGCGGTCGAGCGCGCCGACGAAGGTGTGCTTCGCGTCGTCCGTGTAGCCCGTCTTGCCACCGATTCCGTCGGGATCGTTGAGGTAGAGCTGGTTGTCGTTGTAGACATCGAAGCCCGGCAGCTCCTCCCCGTCCGCGGCGGTGTAACCGGGGAAGGGGTACATCTCGGTGGCGATGATCTCGCTGAACTTCGGGTTCTTGTACGCCTCGGAGTACGCCACGCCCATGTCCCACGCGGAGGTGGACATGCCGGGGCCATCGAGTCCGGAATAGCTCGCTGCGCGCGTGTCCTTCATCCCCAGCTCGGCGGCCTTCTCGTTGACCTTGCGCAGCGTCTCCTCGTCGCCGCCCAGCTCCTGTGCGAGTGCGTGCGCGGCATCGTTGCCGGAGACCATGAGTAGGCCGTGCAGGAGGTCATCGATGGAATACTTGCCATTCGGGCCCAACCCCACCGCGGAACCCTCCTGGCCGGCGGATTCCTCGCTGACCGTGACCTCCTTGTCCAACGGGAGTTCGTCGATGGCGATGAGAGCGAGCAGCACCTTGATGATCGACGCCGGGCGGTAGCGCCCGTGCGGGTCCTTCATCGCGATCACGTCGCCCGTGTCAGCGTCCGCGACCAGCCACGATGTGGCCAAGACCTTCTCGCTGACCTTGAAGCCGTCCGGCGCGATGACACCGCACGGGCCGTCGTACTCCACCGGCAGCGGCGTCGGGGTGGGGGAACCGGGCGCGACGCGTTCCGACGTGCTCACCGGCTCCGGCGGCAGCGTCGCGTTCGGGCAATTGTCCGTGTTCGGGGCTTCCTCGCGCGGATCCGGGTAGTGCGGCGCATCCTCATCCGTGGCCTCGGCCTGGGCATCTGCCCCTGCCTCGTTGTCCGGGTCTGCCGGGGTGTCAGCTCCGGGCTCTTCGGGTGCCGCGGTGCTGGTTTCTGCTTCCTGTGCCACGGCAGCAGGCTCAATAAGTGGGACGACCGGTGCGATAGCGGCGGGGACGATGGCTGCAGCTAACGCGATAGACAGCTTCTTCTTCATCGAGCGGTAAGTCTAGGACCATGATCGGGGTAGGGGACTTATGACCCGCTGAATACTCCGGCCCGTATCCGCGCCGGGCAAGCGTAGCCTCACCTCAAAAATAGCCTCTCACCTGCGGTAAGTTAGTGCTAACTTGGTTGCGGAGCTGGTTGGTGCCCGCGTAGAACTAACAATATGAGTGAAAAGGAAAGTATTTCTGGCTACCTCGAGCAGGAGGATGTCCCCGAAGTCGAGGTGGAAACCCACGGCATGGGAGAGAAGCTGAACCGTCTCCGCGCCGCCGTGCTGGGTGCGAACGACGGCATCGTGTCCACCGCCGCCGTCGTGGTCGGTGTTGCCGGTGCGACGGACAGCACCCGCGAGATTTTTACCGCCGGTCTGGCGGCGCTCGTCGGTGGTGCGATCTCTATGGCGCTAGGTGAGTATGTCTCCGTCTCCTCCCAACGCGACGCAGAGAAGGCCGCCGTCGACTCCGAGAAGAAGCTGCAGGCAGAAGACCCTGAGGCGGAATTCCGCCACCTGGTTCAGGCGTACAAGAACGACGGACTGTCCCCGGAGACCGCCCTTGCCGTGGCCCGTGAGCGCACCGAATCCGATCCGCTCGCCGCCCACTTGGAGGTCCACTATGGCCTCGACCAGGACGACATCGTCAGTCCGTGGTCTGCTGCGATCGCTTCGTTCCTGTCGTTCTTTGTTGGTGCGCTGCTGCCGCTCGGTGCGATCATGCTCGGCGGCGGCGCCACCACCCGCGTGGCTGTCTGCGTTGTTGCCACCCTGATCGCCCTGGCAGTCACCGGCGCGATCTCCGCCAAACTCGGCGGCGCGAAGCCGGGTCGAGCCGTCTTCCGACTGGTCATCGGCGGTGGGTTGGCGCTCGCTGCGACCTTCGCCGTCGGCTCGCTGTTCGGCACCGCGGTCGGGTAGTTTCGGGAGCCCGCAGTGGTGAGGGGTGGCCGGGGTTGGTGGCTCTATTTGTTAACCCCCGCTCTAGTTGTTAACCCCAAAACTTAGTTATCCCAGGTGGGGGTTTGAGGCCCGTTCTCAGCGACCTGGGGAAACTAAGTTTTGGGGTTAACATCTAGGTTTTGGACCGGTGGCCCTGCAGGTTCTGACCCGGCAGCCCTAGAACTTCGAGAAGCGCTTCACTAGCAGGTCTTCGAGTTCGCGCCAGCCTTCGGCCTTGTCGGTGAAGGGGGCGGAGGGGACGTAGCCGGCGGCTTCGGTGGAGCCCATCATGTAGGCGAGGTAGTCCTGCATGCGAGGGTTGGCGAGCAGGTAGGAGTTGAGCGAGTCGTCGTCGGCCCAGTCGGCTGCGTCGGCCATGAGCTCGTAGGCCTTGGACATCTGCTGGGTGTCGACGGAATCGACGCCCTTCTCGATGTCGGAGGCGATGCCGTTCAGCGAGTAGGAGTTGTCCGGGTGGACGGTGACCTCGAGTTCGCCGGCGTTGGCGAGGTTCTGCAGGTCGGACCAGGTGCTCACGCGGGCAAGATCGTGGTCGTCGTTGTCCACGATCCAGCGCAGCAGGTGCTTGGTCGTGGGGAAGGTGAAGATTTCACCGAATTTGCCCAGGAAGACAGGGGAGTCGCCGATGTAGGTGCGCAGGGTGTACACGCCCTTGCCCTGGACAGTCATCTTGACGGGGTCGATGCCAGCATCGGCCCAGGCGGACGAATCGTAGGGGTCGGCGGCGGCGCGGGCTTCCTCGGCGTCTTTCTCGGCCTGGGCGCGCTGCTCTTCGCGGGCGGCGGTGGCTGCGGCGATGGATTCGCCGGCGTCGGACACGCGGGTGGCATCGAGCTCATCATCGGCGACGACGCGGACAGCGTCATCAAGGGAGGAGACGACATTTTCCCAGTTGGTCAGGACGGTGCGGCCGACACCGGACCATTCACCGAGGCCGGTCGGGCCGGCGTAGTGCTCGTGGCCGCGGTGGACATTGTTCAAAATGGAGTGGGACGCGAAGAAGATGGAGGCGTCCTGCGCGTTGGCCACTTCGGCGAGCGACCGGGAGAGCTGGAAAATGCGGGAGACAGCGGAGACATTCTCGTGGCTCGGGCGGCCGGCCAGGTAGGACGGCAGGCCGATGATGTCGTAGGAGTTCTTGTCGCCGGGCACGACTCGGTCATCGCCGCCGGCCTGGAAGGCGGACCACTTGGGGTGGTCAACGAGGTCGTGGTCATTGTGGTCCTCGAGGTAGACGAGGAGTGCCTCGGGGCTGTTGAAGACGAGGACATCGTCGGCGTCGCCGAGGAAGGCTTGCCATTCGGATCCGCCTTGGCGCCACGTGGGGGCCCAGAGCGTGTAGAAATCGCCCTCCGTCAACGAGATCTTCACCGGGAGAATCGCGCGCGTATTCATGGGCATTCACATTACTAAATCCATGTCCAATTATTCGAGCTAGGCCGTCGGCCGCCAGAACCCTTTGAACGGCATGCCGATATTGGTCGTGCGCACCGGGTTCATCTGCACCGGGTCACCGGCTTCGACCATCATTCCGTCGCCGGCGTACATGGCCACGTGACCGGACCAGACGATGAGGTCGCCGGGTTGCAGATCGTCGTGGCTGACTTGTTGCCCGATGGCCTGGTTTTCGGCGGTGCGCGGGATTTCGACCCCGGCTTGTCGGTAAGCCCAGGAGGTCAGCCCGGAGCAGTCGAAGCCACCGGGCGCGTTGCCGCCCCACACGTACGGGGTGCCCAGCATGGATTTCGCGGCGGCGACGGCGGCGCGGCCAGCTTCACTGTCCCCGGCGGGGACGGGACTATCAGGGACGTCGGCGGGAGCGGGTGTCTCCAGTGCGGCGGTCTGCGTCGAGCTGCCACGGAGTTCTGCTTCGGCGGCCTGTGCCGTGGCGGACGGGACGAGCGGGTCGCGGGATAGCGCGTCAGCAACCAGGTTGTCCAGGCGTGTGATGAGCGGGTCCAGGTCGTCTTTCAATACGTCGAGCCGCTTATCGACGTCCGCCAGCGCCCCTCCCGCCAAGACCGTGAGCTCAAGGACAGCACCGAATCCGGCCGGGCCAGAAAGCAGGCCGGGGAGGAGCGGTGCAGCGTCAATGAGGAACTGCTTGCCGGTCTCGACGATATCGGCGGCTGCGCTTTCGATATGAGGAGCGGCGTCGCCTATAGCGGCCTCAATCTCATCGCGGTCGGCCGCGAGGTTGGCCACCGCACCGAGCAAGCGGCTGGGATCTGCGCCGACTAGGTCGGCGAGCGCATTGGCGGAAGCGAACTCGGGCGTGGTGCCGATGGTGATCTCCGGCAGGGGCTCAGGCGCAGATTCCAGGATGGCGCACAGCACAGGCTCGACCAGAGTGAAACCGGCGGCAGCCACCAGAGGCATGAGCCCCAGGCCGGACGACATGGGGTCGAGCGCAGGTGCCGGTTGGGGCAGTGCCGATTGAGACAGCGTCGGTGGTGTCAGAGTCGCGGTCATGGGTGGATGGCCTCGAAGGAGTGGGCAGATGCACCGTCGATAAGCGATGCCTTGTTGCTGAATACCGCCATGTTGTCGGCGACGCGGTGCGCTTCATCGGTGAGCAGCGCAGCTTGATCGTTGGCGGCGGCGACGGCGTTGGTGATGGCGGTGGCAAGGCCAGCGAGCGGACCTGTAGTAGGCAGCGGCGGCAAGGATGTGGGCGCGAGTGCGTCAGCGTCTTCGCGCAAAGTGGCGAGGTCGGTTTCAGTGGCGGCGGTATCCAGTTTCAAAATGTGCATGCCTTATTGGACTGCCCGAAGCGCCCGAAGGTTCCATCAGCGTGAAAAATTCCGCGATAGCATGGGTGTCTATGGAGATCACGATCATCGACCACCCGCTGGCCCAAGCACGTCTGACCCGCCTGCGCGACGAGCGCACGAATAATTCCGGTTTCCGTACCGCCCTGTCGGACCTGGGAGCGATGCTGGTGTACGAAGCGTCGCGCGACCTCGAGGTGGAGACCTACGAGTGCATGACCCCGGTGGCGACTGCGGAAGGTTCGCGGCTGAAGAATCCGCCGATCATCGTGCCGGTGATCCGTGCCGGCCTGGGGCTGGTGGACCCGGCGCTGTCGATGATCTCGGACGCGCAGGTCGGCTTCATCGGTCTGGCACGCGACGAGGAGACGCATGAGCCGGTGCCGTACCTGGAGGCGCTGCCGGACGATCTGTCGGGACAGCCGGTGTACCTGGTGGACCCGATGCTGGCCACGGGCGGTTCGCTCGTCCACGCGATCGAGCTGCTCACCGCGCGCGGAGCGGACGACATCACGGTGATCTGCGTCGTGTCCGCGCAGCCGGGCGTGGATCGCCTCGCGGAGATGAATGTGCCGCTCCGTTTGATCACGGCGGCGGTGGACCCGGCGTTGAACGAGGACGCGTACATCGTGCCGGGGCTGGGCGATGCGGGCGACCGACTCTACGGACCTCGTAATATTCACCTCTAAAATATTTGTGTGGCGCGCCTCACACATTTGAGTTAGTCTCCGCCTTAACGAAAACTTAAAAAATTCTAAGGGGGGCTTAGGGATGGATGAGGTTTTGCCGACGCGCAATTGGATGAGCTTCGGTTACAGCCTGTCGGCGCGTCTGCGAATGCTGCGGGACATGAGGGGGATCAGCCAAATGCGTTTGGCTGAAATGGCAGGGTTGTCGCGCAGCTTGGTGTCGAATCTGGAGCGGAATAGTTCCGGGGCGACGCGGTCGTCGGATCCGACGATGAGCACTATCTACCGCCTGGCGTACGCCCTGCGCGTTCCGCCCGCGGTGCTGCTGCCGGCCGTAGGGGAAGAGGTCGGCGAGCTGTGCTGGGAAGCGCTCGAGCGGGTGATGGAGAAGGCGAAGGACCTGCAGGACGAGGAAGTCGAGCAGAAGAAAAGGGCCCACTGGCGGCAATTGAGTACCACCGTCGCCTGGCCGGCTGGCCCCGACGATACGAAGCCTTTCGCATCGCTGGGTTAGGTAGTGTCCGAGAAATCTCGGCCATTTTTCTGCCCCAACTATCTGTACAGCTTGGTCTAGTTGTACACTTCCACGCAGAGCGAAACTAGATGCGCGCGGACGCTAACGTGGCCGGCGCGCAGACATCGTTGAGGCGAAGGGGAGTGTGCAGCGTGTCAATAGCGGCCCAAATCGACGCATGGCTGGTGGAGCACCGTGATCAGGTCGTGGAGTGGCGTCGCCATCTGCATTCCCATCCGGAGTTGTCCCACGCCGAGATCGAGACGACGCAGTTCATCGCCGGCGTGCTCGCAGACCACGGGCTTGAGCCGCAGCTCTTCCCGGAGACGGGCCTGTACGTCGACATCGGGCCGGAGGGCGACGAGCGTCTCGGCTTCCGCGCGGACATCGACGCATTGCGCGTTGAGGAGGTCTCGGGCCTGCCGTTCGCGTCGCTGACCCCGGGAATGTCGCATTCCTGCGGGCACGATGTCCACACCACGATCTGTCTGGCGTTGGCGTGCGCCTTGTCGGGGATCGACCTGCCGTTCGGCATCCGCATCATCTTCCAGCCCGCGGAGGAAGTGATGGACGGCGGCGCGCGCGATGTCATCGAGTGGGGTGGCTTGAAGGGCGTGTCCAGCATCTACGCCGTGCACGTCGAGCCGAAATTGCGCGTCGGCCAAGTCGGCGTGCGCACGGGCGCGATCACGTCCGCCGCGGATGTTTTGCGTATCGACGTCACCGGTCCCGGCGGCCACACTTCCCGCCCGCATTTGACGGCCGATGTGGTCTACGCCCTCGGCAGCTTGGTCACGCAGTTGCCGGGTTTGCTGTCGCGCCGGGTGGATCCGCGCACCGGCACCGTGCTGGTCTTCGGTCAGCTCGAGGCGGGGTTTGCCGCGAACGCCGTGCCGAAAACGGGTCGCGTGTCCGGCACGATCCGCACCCAAGATATCGGGACGTGGCGCACGTTGGAACCGCTCATGCGCGAGCTTATCGACGCCGTCGTGGCCCCCACCGGCTGCAAATACGAATTGTCCTATACCCGGGGCGTTCCGCCGGTGATGAACGACGATGTGGCCACCGCAGCGCTTGCCGGGGCCGCGCAGAATGTCGACCCGCACGCGGTGGTGCAGGCTCCGCAGTCCAGTGGCGGCGAAGATTTCTCCTGGTACCTCGAGCACGTGCCCGGTTCCATGGCGCGCTTGGGTTGCTGGCAGGGGACTGGCCCGAAATACGATCTGCACCGCGGCGACATCATCGTCGACGAACGGTGCATCGACGTCGGCGTGCGCCTGTTCGGCTCGCTGGTCGAACGCTACGAAGGCGGCCTCGTCGAACCAGCTGCACTGTAGGCGTTCTGCCCAGTTCAGCGTCTCTCTTCTCGCTCACTGGCAGCCCGGTCGGCGACACGTGCTGCTGACGGCTACAGTGGACTCCCGGAAACTGTGCAGACGCGAAGCGCAAAGGAGACATGCGTGTCCAAGAAGATCGTGATCATCGGCGGCGGCCCGGGCGGCTACGAGGCAGCACTCGTCGGCAGTTCTTACGGCGCGGACATCACGTTGGTCGAGGATCTCGGTGTCGGTGGCTCCGGCATTCTGCGCGATGTTGTCCCGTCCAAGGGCTTCATCGCGGGCACGAATATCAAGACCGACCTCCGCCGCGCCGACGCCATGGGGCTTAAGCATGGCCTCAGCGAGGTGAACCTGTCGGTTCCGGCGCTGAACAACCGCGTGGTCGCCCTCGCCTCCGAGCAGTCGCGCGATATCCGCAACCAGGTCGAGCGCGCCGGCGTTCGTCTGATCAACGGCCGCGGCCGCTTCGCGTCCAAGCAGGAGGGCCACACCACCCACCGCGTCGAGGTGGAACTCAAAGACGGCACCGTGGAGACCATCGACTGCGACATGGTGCTCATCTCCACCGGCGCATCCCCGCGCGTGCTGCCGAAGGCGAAGCCGGACGGCCGCCGCATTTTGAACTGGCAGCAGATGTACGACCTGATTGAGATGCCGGAGCACCTCGTCGTGGTCGGCTCGGGCGTGACCGGTGCGGAGTTCGTCTCCGCTTACGCTGAGCTCGGCGTGAAGGTGACCATGGTGGGTTCCTCCGACCGCATTCTCCCGCACGACGATGCGGATGCGGCCGACGTGCTGGAGCAGGTCCTGTCCAACCGTGACGTGACCCTGGTCAAGGACGCACGAGTGGACAGCGTGGAGAACACCGGCGACGGCGTCATTGTGCGCACGAGCGACGGCCGCGAGATCACCGGCTCCCACTGCCTGATGTCCATCGGTTCGATCCCGAACACGAAGGATCTGCAGCTCGAATCCCAGGGCGTGGACGTCACTCCGTCCGGCCACATTCACGTGGACCGCGTCTCCCGCACCAATGTCGCCGGCATCTACGCCGCGGGCGACTGCTCCGACCTCATGCCGCTGGCCTCTGTCGCCGCGATGCAGGGCCGCATCGCGATGTACCACGCGCTCGGTGAGGGCGTCGAACCGCTGCGCATCCGCACCGTCGGCAACGCCGTGTTCACGCGTCCAGAGATTGCAGCCGTCGGCATCACGGAACAGCAGATCCACAACGGCGAGTACTCCGCCGACATCATCAAGCTGGACCTGGCCACCAACCCGCGCGCGAAGATGCGTTCGCTCAAGACCGGTTTTGTGAAGATCTTCGCCCGCAAGGGGTCCGGCCAGGTGCTCGGCGGCGTGATCGTCGCGCCGACCGCCTCCGAGCTGATCCTGTCGCTCACCATCGCCGTGACCAATAACCTCACGGTCGAGCAGCTGGCCAATTCCATGGCGGTCTACCCGTCCCTGTCGGGTTCCATTACCGAGGCGGCACGCCGTCTCGTGCACAAGACGGACCTGAACTAAGCGCTTAAAGCGCCAGTTCAGGACGAAATATAAGTTATATAAGACTGCGGCGGCTGATCGGGAAAATATAGAGAATATAAGCTATATAAAAGCTAAAAGCCGAGGCCCGAGCAGGAGGTTCGCCGTGGGCAATTTATCGCGCAACCCGTTCATTCCCACATTCGGTGTCTCGCCGAGCGTGTTCGCTGGCCGCAATGCGGTCGTGGAGGCGTTCGGTCGCGGGCTGTCCGGCGGCGTCGGCGACCCGCGGCGCGCGCTGTTGCTGTCGGGCCCGCGCGGCATCGGCAAGACCGTCACGCTGAATGAGTTGGAAGACGAAGCCAAGCGCCGTGGCTGGGTGGTGCTCCGTGCGCAGCCGCACGACCTGGTCCAGCCGCTGGTGGATACCGCGATTCCGCACGCCCTGTCGATCCTGAGCCAGCGCCCCGAGGGGCGCCGCCGAATCACGGGCGTCAATATTGCGGGGCTTGGGGGAGTGCGCAGCGAGATCGACGATGGGTACAGCCCCGCGCCCTCACTGATCACGGGCTTGAATTCGCTTGCCGACGAAGCCGGCCCCGACTCCGGCATCCTCATTACCGTCGATGAGGTCCAAAGCGCACCGTCGAATCAGATGTGGGAGCTCACCGCCGCGGTGCAGGACCTGATGCGGGATAACCGCAATATCGCCTTCGCTGCCGCGGGGCTTCCCGAGGGCATCGCATCGCTGTTGCAGCACCCGGGCACGACGTTCTTGCGCCGGGCTCAGCACTCCAATCTGGGGCCGATGTCGCCGGAGCAGACGGCAGAGGTGCTCGCCCAGACCGCAGAAGCAGGTGGGGCGGAGTTCGATCAGGCGGCCTTGCGCGCATCGGTGGCGATGAGTCGCGGCTACCCGTTTTTGATCCAGCTCATCGGATTCCACCTCTTTGAGCGGGCTGGCCGGGGCGGAAGGATCACGGCCGGTGATGTGGACGCGGTGCGCGAGGATGTGCTGGATACTCTCGGCCAGCTGGTGCACGCGCCGGCACTGAGCACGGTTCCGCCGAAGCAGGAGGAATTTCTCGTGGCAATGGCGCAAGCCCAGCAAGAATTGGCGGCGGTGCCGACGGCGGAGATTGCGCGCGTGCTCGGTGCCACCCCGCAGTCGCTCACCATGGCTCGGCAAGCGTTGCTCAAGCGCGAGCTGGTCTACAGCCCGAAACACGGCTACCTGAATTTCACGATCCCGCACATGGGGCACCACCTGCTGAACCGCGGTCCCCGCGACAGCGGCTGGGACTAAGGCAAAGCCAAGCCTTCCACGGCGGGGCGCGAGTTTGCTGGGCAGGTGTGCGGGGCAGAAAGTGGGGAAAGATGGCCCGCGCCCCACATTGTTTCGGCATACTAATTAGTGGCGCGGGACACAAAGGTATCCCGCAGTGATATGAATTGCCCGCGGCGATATTCCCAGGAGGTTTGCTGTCCATGATCGAGCACGAGGTGCGCACGCGCAGGTCGGCGGAGGAGTTTCCGTACGAGGAACACCTCGCCTACAAGGTCGCGCAGGTGGCCGCGGACCCGGTGGAGGTTCCGGAGGAGACCAAAGAGATGATCATCAACCGGATCATCGATAATGCCGCCGTCGCGGTGGCCTCGGTGGTACGCCGGCCGGTGACGTCGGCACGGGTGATGGCGCAGGCACATCCCGTCGATAAGCATGGCGCTTCTGTTTTCGGTGTGGACGGGCGCTTTTCTGCTGAGTGGGCGGCGCTCGCGAATGGCACGGCCGTGCGTGAGCTGGACTACCACGACACATTCTTGGCTGCGGAGTACTCGCACCCGGGCGATAATATTCCGCCGCTGCTGGCGGTCGCGCAGCACAAGGGGCTGGACGGCAAGACGCTGATCCGCGGCATCGCCACCGGGTACGAGATCCAGGTGAACCTGGTCAAGGGCATCTCTCTGCACGAGTTCAAGATCGACCATGTGGCGCATCTGGGGCCGAGTGTGGCGGCGGGCATTGGCACCATGCTGAATCTGGATGTGGACACGATCTACCAGTCGGTCGGTCAAGCGCTGCACACCACGACGGCTACGCGCCAGTCGCGCAAGGGGTTGATCTCTTCGTGGAAGGCGTACGCTCCGGCCTTCGCCGGAAAAATGGCCATCGAGGCGGTGGACCGCTGTATGCGTGGTGAAGGTGCGCCCGCCCCGATCTGGGAGGGCGAAGACGGCGTCATCGCGTGGATGCTGCATAGCCCGGACCGCACCTACACGGTGCCGCTGCCTGCGCCGGGGGAGGAAAAGCGCGCGATCTTAGATACCTACACCAAGGAGCACTCCGCTGAATACCAGTCGCAGGCACCGATCGACCTGGCTCGGCGCATGAAGCAGACCATCGCCGATGCCGGGCGGAAGACGGCGGAGATCGAGTCCATCGTCCTGCACACCTCGCATCACACGCACTATGTCATCGGCACGGGAGCGAATGACCCGCAGAAGATGGATCCGTCGGCCTCGCGCGAGACGCTCGACCACTCGATCATGTACATCTTCGCCGTCGCCCTCGAGGACGGCACCTGGCACTACCGCGACTCCTACTCGCCGGAGCGTGCCGGCCGCCCGGAGACGTTGGAATTGTGGCACAAGATCACTACCACGGAGGATCCGGAGTGGACGCGCCGCTATCACTCGACGGACCCGAATGAGAAGGCCTTCGGCGCCAAAGCAGTGATCACGTTTAGCGATGGGGAAGTGATCGAGGACGAGCTGGCTGTGGCGGACGCACACCCGTTGGGCGCACGGCCGTTCGCGCGGGCGGACTATATCGCGAAATTCCGCACGCTTGCCGACGGGCTGGTCAGCGCCGACGAGCAGGACCGCTTCATCGCTGCGGCGGAGAACCTGGAAAACCTCACTGATCTGAACGAGTTGAATGTCCGCCTGACCGACGAGGCGCTTGCCACCGCGCCGGCGACACCGGAGGGCATTTTCTAAACACCCACGCTGGGCCTGGATATAGCCAGGCCCACTTTTTCACCCAAATAAAAGTTTTGTAGAGGAGAGAAACTATGTCGGAGCAACCAGAAATCCGCAAGGGCCTCAACGGTGTCGTCGCCGATTACACCGAAGTGTCCAAGGTCAACCCGGAGACGAATTCTCTACTGTACCGCGGCTACCCGGTGCACGAGCTGGCCAATAACGTCAGCTTCGAGGAAGTGGCCATGCTGCTGTGGAATGGGGAACTGCCGAACGAGGAAGAGCTGCAGGAGTTCTACGACGTGGCGCGAAGCCGCCGCGGGCTCGACGAGGAGCTCATCGGTGTGATTGAGGCGATGCCGAAAGACTGCCACCCAATGGATGTCCTGCGCACAGCGGTGTCATTTCTGGGCACGCGCGACCCGGAGAAATTCACTCCGGACTCCGACCACATCCGCGATATTGCGCTGACGCTGTTGACCAAGCTGCCCACCATCGTCGCCCTGGATATCCGCCGCCGGCGCGGGGAAGGCTATATCGAGCCGGACACGAGCAAGGGGTACGCGGAGAATTTCCTCTGGATGGTCTTCGGTGATGGGGAAGGGTCGCCGGCGACGATCCCTTCGGATATCGAGGCCTTTGAGAAGTCGATGATCCTTTATGCGGAGCACTCCTTCAATGCCTCAACATTCACCGCCCGCGTGATCACCTCGACGCAGTCCGACACGTGGTCGGCGGTCAGCGGTGCGATCGGCGCACTGAAAGGGCCGCTGCACGGCGGCGCCAACGAATTCGTCATGCACAACATGGTCGCCATCGGCGACCCAGCGAAGACCGAAGAGTGGACCCTGAACAAGCTGAAGAATAAAGAGCTGGTCATGGGGTTCGGTCACCGCGTGTACAAGAAGGGCGATTCGCGCGTGCCCACGATGGAGGAAGCCTTCAAGAAGCTCGCTTCTGAGCACCCGGAAAAAGACGGTGCGAAGTGGGTGGAGATGTACGACATCATGGCGAAGACGATGTACGAGAACACCTCGATCAACATCATGCCCAACCTGGATTTCCCGGCGGGCCCGGCGTATTACATTCTCGGTTTCGATATTGAGTTCTTCACCCCGCTGTTCGTCATGGCGAGGATCACCGGCTGGACCGCGCACATTATCGAGCAGTTCGAGAACAACACCATTATCCGTCCTCTGGCCGCTTACAACGGGCCAGCCGAGCGCCACGTGCCGGGGGCATAAAGGAACCTGGATCCACATAGCTGGATCCACAAAGCTGATTCACCGCAGGGCAGGGCGGAGGGAGAGTAGTCGAGGTCACAGGGCTTGTGCGGTGCGCAGCCTTTAAGATCGATGGGTGTACTGCACCTATCTGATTCAGGGGAGAAATCCATGACTGGTCCTGACCACACGGCCGGAACCGAAGCGGCGCACCTGCCCACATTCAACAAGATCCTCGTCGCTAACCGCGGCGAGATCGCAGTGCGCGCTTTCCGCGCGGCCTTCGAGACGGGCGCCAAGACCGTCGCGGTGTACCCGCGCGAGGACCGCCACTCCTTCCACCGCCCGTTCGCGGATGAGGCAGTTCAGATCGGCGATGAGGGACAGCCGGTCCGCGCATACCTGTCCATCGACGAGATCATCCGCGCTGCGGAAAAGACCGGGGCGGATGCGGTCTACCCGGGCTACGGCTTCCTCTCCGAGCGCGCTGACCTTGCTCGCGCCTGCAAAGAGCGCGGCATCACCTTCATCGGCCCGACCGCCGAGACGCTGGATCTGACCGGCGATAAGGCCGCTGCAGTTCGCGCCGCGGAAGAGGCGGGCCTGCCGGTGCTCAAGGATTCGGAGGCCACCACGGATATCGACGAGCTGGTCGGCTGGGCGGACGATTTCGAGTTCCCCGTCTTCGTCAAAGCTGTGTCGGGCGGCGGCGGAAGGGGCATGCGTTTCGTCGATAAGCCGGAAAACCTGGCCACGCTGGCTGCGGAAGCATCCCGCGAAGCTGAAGCCGCGTTCGGCGATGCGAATGTGTACCTCGAGCGCGCCGTGATCAACCCGCAGCACATCGAGGTGCAGATCCTGGGCGATGCTTCCGGCGACGTCATCCACCTCTTTGAGCGTGACTGCTCCGTGCAGCGCCGCCACCAGAAGGTCGTGGAGATCGCTCCCGCGCAGCACATCACCGAAGAGCAGCGCGAGCGGATCTGCCAGGATGCGGTGAATTTCTGCCGCCACATCAACTACCAGGGTGCCGGCACCGTCGAGTTCCTCGTGGACGAGCACGGCAACCACGTCTTCATCGAGATGAACCCGCGCGTGCAGGTCGAGCACACGGTGACCGAGGAAGTCACCGGCGTGGATATCGTGAAATCCCAGATGCACATTGCTGCGGGCGCGTCCCTGGAGGAGCTGGGCCTGCGCCAGGACGAGATCACGCTGACGGGCGCCGCGCTGCAGTGCCGCATCACCACGGAGGACCCGAATAACGGCTTCCGCCCGGATTCCGGCGTGATCACCGGCTACCGTTCCCCGGGCGGCGCCGGCGTGCGCCTGGACGGCAGCATCTCCGTCGGCGGCGAGATCACCCCGAACTTCGACTCCCTGCTGGTCAAGATGACCTGCCGCGGCAAGGATTTCGAGACCGCTGTGGCGCGCGCCCGCCGTGCGCTCAACGAGTTCTCCGTCAACGGCGTGTCCACCAATATCGGCTTTTTGCGCGCGCTTTTGAGCGAGCCGGACTTCATCAACAAGCGCATCGCCACCAGCTTCATCGAGGACCACCCGCACCTGCTCGAGGCCCCGGCCGCCCCGGACGAGGCTGGCCGCATCCTCGAGTACCTGGCGTGGACGACGGTGAATAAGCCGAACGGCCCGCGCCCGACGAATATCCGTCCGAGCGAGAAGCTGCCGGAGCTCGACTATGAGTCCACCCCGCGCGGCGCGCGCGATGAGCTGCGCGAGCTCGGCCCGCAGAAGTGGGCGGAGAAGCTGCGCGGCCAGACCGCGCTGGGTGTTACCGACACGTCCTTCCGCGATGCGCACCAGTCTCTGTTGGCTACCCGCGTGCGCACGAACACGCTGGTTGCCGCGGCCAAGCACGTCGGCCACCTCACCCCGGAGCTCACCTCCGTCGAGGCGTGGGGCGGCGCGACCTACGACGTGGCCATGCGCTTCCTCCACGAATCGCCGTGGACGCGACTGGAGGAGCTGCGCGACGCGATGCCGAACATGAATATCCAGATGCTGCTGCGCGGCCGCAACACCGTCGGCTACACGCCGTACCCGGATTCCGTGACCAAAGCATTCGTGAAGGAAGCAGCATCCACCGGCGTGGACATCTTCCGCATCTTCGACGCGCTTAACGACGTTTCCCAGATGCGCCCCGCCATCGACGCTGTCCTGGACACCCAGACCACCGTGGCCGAGGTCGCCATGGCGTACTCGGGCAACCTGATGGACCCGAATGAGGACCTGTATACCCTCGATTACTACCTGCGCCTGGCAGAAGAGATCGTCGAAACCGGTGCGCACGTTCTGGCCATCAAGGACATGGCCGGCCTGATGCGCCCGGCAGCCGCTGCGAAGCTGGTCAGTGCTCTCCGTGAACGCTTCGACCTTCCGGTGCACGTGCACACGCACGACACCGCCGGCGGCCAGCTGGCCACCTACCTCGCCGCCGCCAATGCCGGTGCCGACGTGGTGGATGTGGCGTCCGCACCGCTGGCTGGCACCACCTCGCAGCCGTCCATGTCTGCTCTGGTCGCCGCCTTCGCCAACACCGAGCGCGATACCGGCCTGTCGTTGGAGGCCGTGAGCAACCTCGAGCCGTACTGGGAGGGCGTGCGCCAGCTCTACGCCCCGTTCGAGTCCGGCATCCCGGGCCCGACCGGCCGCGTCTACCGCCACGAGATCCCGGGCGGCCAGCTGTCCAACCTGCGCACCCAGGCAGTGGCGCTCGGCTTGGGTGACCGCTTCGAGCTCATTGAGGATTACTACGCCGCGGTGAACGAGATGCTGGGACGCCCGACCAAGGTGACTCCGTCCTCCAAGGTCGTTGGCGACCTGGCGCTGCACCTCGTCGGCGCAGGCGTGGACCCGGAAGAGTTCGCGAAGGACCCGCAGAAATTCGATATTCCGGATTCCGTCATCGGCTTCCTCCGCGGCGAGCTGGGCACCCCTCCGGGCGGTTGGCCGGAGCTGCGCGACCGCGCTCTCGGTGGCCGCAAGGAGACTCCGCAGCTCACTGAGGTGCCGGAGGATCTGGCGCAGGACCTCGAGTCCGATAACCACCGCGTCCGCCGCGCGGCACTGGATAAGCTGCTTTTCCCGAAGCAGTACGCCGAGTTCCTGGAGCACCGCCGCACCTATGGCTTCACCGACCAGCTCGGCGACAAGACATTCTTCTACGGCCTCCAAGAGGGCGAGGAGACCATGATCTGGTTCGGTGACCTAGAAAAGCAGCAGACCCCGCTGGTGGTCCGCCTCGACGCCGTGGGCGAGCCGGACGAAAAGGGCATGCGCCGCGTGATCATCAACGTCAACGGCCAGATCCGCCCGGTCATGGTGCGCGACGAGAACGCCGAGTCCTCCGTCGCCGAGGTGGAGAAGGCTGACGCGTCCAACCCGAACCACGTCGCCGCACCGTTCGCCGGTGTGGTCACCGTGACCGTGAAGGAAGGCGATACCGTCTCCGCCGGCGACCAAGTCGCGTCCATCGAGGCAATGAAGATGGAAGCCTCCATCTCCGCTCCGAAGGACGGCGTGGTCGAGCACATCGCCTTCACCCAGGCCACCAAGGTCGAAGGCGGCGACCTCGTCGCCGTGATCCGCTAAGGGCCATGGCAGCGTAGCGCACAGAAAAAGCCGCTAGGCGCCGTCCCAACTACTGGGGCGGAACCTAGCGGCTTTGTGCTGTGTAGGGGGGGAATGTCGGCGAGAAGGGGTCGAATACCCCAAATAGTTCCCTGGTCGGGAACTATTTTCGGGAAGAGGCCCATAACATCAGGTCAAATCATCGATGGAAACTTCCCTGTTAAGGTTCATACGCTCACAGAAGTCTTCGTCGTGGCTGACGAGAAGAAGCGCACCTGCATAACTCTCAAGAGCGGAGACAAGCCAGTTCACGGTTGAGATATCGATGTTGTTGGTGGGCTCGTCGAGAAGCAAAAGCTGCGGAGCAGGCGACGAAAGAAGAACACGGGCAAACTCAACGCGGAAACGCTCACCACCCGAAAGCGTTCCGATAGGCGCGTGCACAGTCTCATTCTGAAACAACAATTGCGCGAGTTGGTCCCGAATATACTGCGGATCAGCAGACGCGTTGGCCTCCGAGACCAACTCCAAAACTGACCGGTTGCGGTCAAGAACAATGCGCTGCCGGAGGTACCCCACATTCCCAATCACGTACCCCGCGCCTCCGTCTGCAACAGAATTGAGCAGGGTCGTCTTTCCGCTGCCGTTCGGTCCAGTGATCCGGACACGCTCGGGGCCTACAACAGTGAGTTCTGGGATTTCCACAACGCGGGTTCCGTTCGGAAGCGCCGTACCGGGAAGCTCAATGTACACTTGTTGATCGTCGCGGACCTTGTCTTGCGCGTGACGATACTCAGCGAGAGACGACTCCACAGACTCGGCATGAGCCGCACCACGCCGAGCAGCAGTCTTCTCAGACCGATCCTTGTCCAGCCCCATCGCCATGCCAGGTTTACGATTGTTAGCAGCGAACTTCCTTCCGCGACGAGCGTCCCGAGCAATGCGTGTTTGCATCGCCTCACGCTCTCGAACCTGCCTACTGTGAATCGTCTTCTTTTCCCGCACCTCCCGCATCGCTGCATCCTGTTCATTGGCCAGAGCTTCACGGTAGGCGGAGTAGTTACCGGGGAAAAGTCGTAGCTTCCCGTCGTGAAGTTCTGCAATCTCGTCCACGGAATCCAACAAGTCGCGATCGTGGCTCACCACAATCGCAGGAACAGTCGATTTGGAAAGAGAGCGGATCAGCTGGGCTTTCGCTTCCACATCGAGGTTGTTCGTGGGCTCGTCCATGACAATGAAATCGGGGTTGTCAGCCATGAGCGCAGCTAGTGCAACACGAACAGCCTCTCCACCGGACAGGGTAAATAGCGGCCTATCCAGGTTGAGCTCGAGGCCATGAGCTGACAACACAGCCCGAGTCTCTTCGGCAGCATCCCACCGGTCACCGATGAGCTCGAACAACTCGGGATTGAACTGGCCACCTTCGATGGCGTTGATTGCCTCGATGATTCCGGTGATCCTAAAGACGTCTGAAACCGTAGTGTCCGGTTGCAGTCCAAGATCCTGAGGCAGGTAAGCGATTTTCGACGGGCGTTCGACCGAACCAGTGCTCGGTTGTAGCTCGCCGAGGATGACCCTGATCAGACTCGTTTTTCCGGAACCGTTATCGCCGATCAGGCCGGTCAGGTGACTTGAAAATATGGCATTTAAGTCCGAGAAGCAGAGGGTTCCGTTAGGCCACTCGAGGGAGACGTTATTCAGGGAAATAGGCATGCTCATTCAACTTTCTGTTTCGTGTTAGGCGGAAACACGGAATTTGAGCACGGCCTATTCCTTCCTACGGGGACAATTCCTCGTCGAGACTATGACAGTGTCCGTCGGGGGTCAAGGGGTTTGCGCTGCTGAAAGTCGGGATAGGTGATGGTTGAAGGTGGATCGCGGTTGACAGATTGCAGCGGAATCTGTCAGCGACCGGCATCGTGCCTGGTTAGAAATCGACCCTGACAAATTTTGTGAAATATGTCAGGAGTGGGACTCAACGCCCGTAGCGGGCGGGCCTGCAAAATAGTTCACGGGTGAGCCTTGAAGCCGGGAACTATTTCGCCTCTCCGGGGAGCCGACCTGGGGGGAGGGGGAAGAGGAGCGAACTCTACTTGAGAAGCTCTTCCATCTCCTTCATTTCCGCGGTCTGGACGTCGACCATCTCCTGGGCCATGTCGCGCAGCGGGGCATAGCCGCCGTTGTCGATCTGGTCCTGGGTCATGGGGATGACATGATCGTGGTGGTAGTGCATCATCTCCAGGAAAGTGGTGCGCAGCTCGTCGCCTTCCAGCGTTGCGAATTCCTCGAGCTCTTCCGGCTGGAACATGCCGTTCGCGATGTGGGTCGAGTGCATCTCCATGTCGTCCTGGATGCCCCACTCATCGGCCCAGGCGCGCATCTGTTCGTTCTCGCGCTCCTGGCCGTCCTTGATGCGCTGAGCCAGGTCGCGGACCTCTTCGTCGTCGACATCGGATTCGAGCAGCACGTCGGACATGTCGATGGCCTGCTGGTGGTGGGGGACCATCATGCCGAGGAAGTGGACGTCCACCTCGTTGTGCGTCCCTTCCGCCTCGTCCCCGCCGCCGCTGAAGGCCCCTCGAATCGTCGGGCTGAGCGCGGCGATGAGCAGCACGAGCGCGGCGATGACGGCGAGGGCGATGATCCACGGCTTGCGGTTCGGTCGCGTCAGCTCCTCGGATTCAGTGGCACGGACATCAAGTCCATTATTGAGTTCTCTGTCTGCCATTGGCATTCCCTTTCAGTGTTTAGGGTAAGCCTAGCTGTCAGTCCCAGGTCAACGCCACAAAAGTGGGGCAGGCCACTTATCCCTTCACGCCGCCGGCGGTCAGACCGGAGACGATGCGGCGCTGGAAAGCCAGCACCATGAGGATCAGCGGGATGGTGACCAGGGAGCCGGCGGCCATGATCGCCGCATACGGGTATTCGAAAGCGTTCGGACCGGAGAAGCGGGCGATCGCCACGGTGACCGGCTCGGTGGCGTTGGTGGACAGCTGGCGGGCGAGCATGAACTCATTCCACGTGGCGATGAACGCGATGATCGCCGTGGTGAAGATGCCGGGCACCGCCAGGGGCAGCAGCACGAGGCGGAAGGCCTGGCCGCGGGTGGCGCCGTCGACACGCGCTGCTTCCTCGAGCTCCCACGGCAACTGGCGGAAGAACGAGATGAGCGTGTACACCGTCAGTGGCAGCGCGAACGAGATATTCGGGATGATCATGGCGCGGTAGGTGCCGATCCACCCGATGTCTCCGAAGAGCTGGAACAGCGGAGTGACCAGCGCGATGCCCGGGAACATCGACGCGGCGAGAATGATGCCGGTGACGATGCCCTTGCCGCGGAAGTTCAGGCGCGCCAGCGCGTAGCCGGTGAACACACCGACGACAACGGCGAGCGCGGTGGTGATCAATGAGATGATCAGCGAGTTCATGATCGCGCCGAGGAAGTCGTTGCCCTTGTCGGTCGCGAGCGCGTCGCGGAAATTCTCAAGCGTGACGTGCGTCGGCCACGGAGTGGTGTCGAAGGTGTGTTTCTTGTCGCGCAGGGCGGTGATCAGCATCCAGTAGAACGGGGCGAGACCCCACACGAGGATGAAGGCCACGCCGATCTTGTGGCCGATATTGCCGAAATTCTTCTTCATCGCGTTGCCTCCGTGCTCGTCGCCGCTGCGGCCACGGAACTAGCCGCAGCATCATCCCCGTCAGCGGATCCATTCTTTCTCCGCTGTTTCTTCGCCTGCTTCTTCGCTTCGCGTTTCTCCCGCCGAGCGCGGGTCTGATCGCCGCCGACATCGGCGCCGCCGAAGCGCACCATGAGGAAAGCGACGGTGAAGATGAGAAGGAAGATCAACGTGGACAGCGCGGAGGCGGAGTTGAAGTTGTTTTGGCGCATGTCTTCGACCACCAGCTGGGAGATGGTGGCGGTAGGCGAGTTCGACGACCCGGAGATCATGATCACCGGCAGGTCGTACATGCGCAGGGCGTCGAGGGTGCGGAAGAGGATCGCGACCATCAGCGTCGGGCGCACCAGCGGCAGCGTGATGCGGGTGAAGGTCTGCCACGCCGACGCGCCGTCGACACGCGCGGCTTCGTAGACATCCTTCGGGATCATCTGCAGGCCCGCGAGGATGAGCAGCGCCACGAACGGCGTCGTCTTCCACACATCGGCGATGATCACTGCGATACGCGCCGCCCACGGGTCCGTCGTCCACGCGATGGACTGGCCGAGCAGCGAGTTCACGATTCCGTTGGGCGCGAACATGAACTGCCAGAGCTTCGCCGTCACCGCAGTCGGAATCGCCCACGGGATGAGCACGGCAGCGCGGATCAGCGCGCGCACGCGTGACGGGTGGTTCATGATCAGCGCCATGATCATGCCCAGCACAGCCTCCAGCGCCACGGTCACCACAGTGAAGAACAGCGTGATGCCCAGCGCCGGCCAGAAGTCCGTGGCCAGCACGCCGGGCGGGCATTCACCGACGGTCCCCGACGGGCTCATGCACCGGTTCTGAATCCAGTACAGGTAGTTGTCCAGCCCCGCGAAGCCGCCGTCGACGAAGATGCCGGTGGACGGGTCGAGATGGCGGTTGGCTTGGAACGACAGCCAGATGGCGCGCAGGATCGGGTAGCCGATGACCACGGCCAGGACGATCAGCGCCGGGGTGACCAGGCCCCACGCTTTGCCCGCATCGCTGCGGGAGCGCGTGTTCTTTTCAGCGGGTTCCGCGTTTTCCGCAGCTCCGCGCCGCTTGACGACGGTACTCATGAACTCTCCTTAACAACCAGCACGCGCAAAGATGCGCGCTTCGCGCATGGTGCAGGCCCTGAAACAAACAGAGTCTGCAGCTTCGGTCCGTTGAAAAACTGGACCGAATCTGCAGACTGATTTTAAACTGTTCCGCCCGCCGTTTTACTGGGCGGCTTGCTTGATCGCGGCAGACATGTCCTTGGTGGCGTCGTCGACGCTCTTATCGGCGGTCAGCGCCGCGTAGGCGTTGTCCTGGATAGCCTTGGAGATCGCCGGGTAGAACGGGGAAACCGGACGCGGCTTCGCGTTCTCGAGGGATTCCTTGAGAGCCGGCAGGTACGGCTGCTCCTTGATCAGCTCCTCGTTGTCGTAGATGGACGCGAGCACCGGCGGGAAGGATGCCTTGGCGAAGGAGAGCTGGTTCTCCTCGCTGATGATGAACTCGATGAAGTCCTTAGCGGTCGCCTTGTGCTTGGAGTTCACGTTGATGCCGTTGTTGTAGCCGCCGAGCGTGGACACGCCGACTCCGGACTCACCGACGAGCGGCTGGACTTCGAAGTTCAGGCCCTTCTCCTGCGCGTTGGCGTACATGTACGGCCAATTGATGGCGAAGGCGGTCTGGCCCTCGGTGAAGGCCAGGTTGGTCTCCTCCTCGGTGGCGGCGGTGGAGCCCTTGGCGATGGTGCCGTCCTTGTACGCGTCGACCAGTGCCTGCAGGCCAGCCTTGGCCTCGTCGGACTCGACGGTCGGCTCACCCTTGTCGTCAATCACGGTGCCGCCCCAGCCGTTGATGAAGCCGAGAGCGTTCACGGTGAGGCCCTCGTACTGCTTCAGCTGAGTGGTCAGGCAGTCGCCCTCGACGGCCTCGCAGGCGGACTTGATGTCTGCGAAGGTGTCCGGCTTGGAGTCGACCTTGTCCACGTTGCGGAAGAGCAGCTGACCGTTGGTGTTCTGCGGCAGCGCGTAGAGGGTGTCGTTGTAGGTCGCGGACTCGACGGTGGACTGCAGGAGCTTGGAGGTATCCACCTCGAAGTCGCCCTCGAGCGGCTCGAGCCACTGGTTTGCCGCGAAGTCAGCGGTCCACACGACATCGAGCGCCATCACGTCGTAGTCGGAGTTGCCTGCCTGAAGCGACTGCACGAGGGTGTCGCGCTGATCGTCGGCCTCACCGGCGAGCTCCTTCAGAGTCACCTGCTCGTCCGGGTGCTCCGCATTCCACGCATCGATGATCGGGGTCAGCTTGTCCGTGTCATTGCGGCCCATGGCGAAGGTGATGGGGCCGCGCTCGCCGGCGCCTTCCGAGCCGCCGTTGGAGCCGGAGGAATCGCTGGAGCATGCTGCGAGAGTAGTAGCGGACAGTGCGATTGCGCACAGCGCTGCGCCAGTCCGACGACGGGTTGCGTGAAGTTTCATGCGGAGACCTTTCAGATAGGAGGTTTCCCCAATCTTAAATAACGTGTGCCTTGAAACCGGGATTCAGTGAATTTTCAGTGAACAATCCTGCAGAAATGCCACGCCCGTCACCCCCGACCCGGGGGGTTTCGTTTCGGATAAGGCCCGTTTGGTCGCAGCCGTCACACGAAAAACATGTATTTCTCCCCGTCGCGCACCCCGCGGTTAGGGGGGCAGCTGCGTGCAACGCGTGCAATACGAAAACCGCCGCGGCCCGAAAGCGGGCGCACGGCGGAATATCGGCGATGGTGAGAACTTAGACCAAGTCGCGGTACATCACGTTCGGGTTTTCCTTGGTGGGGATGAAGCCGAACTTGTCGTACACGTAGCGCGCACGCTTGTTTTCAGGCATGACCTCGAGCGCAATGCGCTTCGCGCCCTGGTCGATGGCAAGCTCGCACACGGAGTGCAGTAGCACGGCACTGAGGCCGTAGCCGTGGGAGCGCTCCTCTACAGCGAGGATCAGCTCCGGCACGTCCGGGCCCAGGTTGGCCTTGCTGGTCTTGTCGCCATTTTCCCAGTAGCGCAGCCAGATGCCGCCGGCCGGGGTCTGGTCCTGGTCGTGGGCGATCCAGCCACCGTCATTCTCGGGCGACCAATCGTCGACAAAGGCCTTGACCTTCTCCTGGCCGCTGCTGAGTCGCTTGGACTCATCTCCGAACACATCTGCCAAGTAGTACAGACGACGGATGTAGGTGCGGTCCGATTCGGTGGCGGGCTTGAGTCTGAATTCCATAAACACCGATTGTAACGAAACGCACGACTAATAGACGCCACTTATGGGAGTCTAATTATCTTTAATGACATAGAAAACTGCCCCTTCGTCTCCGGCTTCCGCGGCAGCGGCAGAGACAAAGGGGCAGTGGCAGTGGTGAAGAGCGCGGGCTGCTTAGTCCTCTTCGAAGTACAGCTGCTTGTTGACGAATTCGTCCATGCCCAGCGGTCCGAGCTCGCGACCGAAGCCGGAGCGCTTCACGCCACCGAACGGAATCTCTTCGCCCTCTCCTGCGGGGGTGTTCACGTTAGCCATGCCGGAGTTGATCTGGCGGGCGATTGCCCGTGCGCGCTCCGTGTCCTGGGAGAAGACGGCGCCGCCGAGGCCGTACTGGGTGTCGTTGGCCAGCTCGAGAGCTTCCTCGTCGGAGGAAACCTTGAAGACGAGGGCGATCGGGCCGAAGAGCTCTTCGCTGTACACCGAGTTGTCCTTGCCCAAGTCGGTGATCACGGCCGGTGCATAGTAGGCGTTGTCACCGAGGCCGCCACCGGCGCGAAGCGTTGCGCCTTCCTTGACGGCGCGGGAGACCTGCTCGTCGAGACGCTCGGCGGCGTCGCGGGAAGACAGCGGGGAGTAGATGCCGTTCTCGCCGGCTTCCTCAGGCGTGCCCGGCTTTGCTTGCTCGGCGAGCTTGACCAGCTCGTCGACGAACTCGTCGTAGATGTCGTCCATGACGATCATGCGCTTATTGCCGTTGCAGACCTGGCCCATGTTGTAGATGCGGGTCTCCCATGCCAGCTCAGCGGCGGCCTTCACGTCGTCGGTGTCCAGGAGCACATAGGGGTCGTTGCCGCCGAGCTCCAAGACTGCCTTCTTCAGGTTCTTGCCTGCCGTCGCGCCGACAGCGGCACCGGCGCGCTCGGAACCGGTCAGAGAGACGCCCTGAACGCGAGGATCCTCGATCATCGTGGTGATCTGATCGTGGGAGGCGTACACGTTCTGGTACACGCCCGCGGGGACACCAGCATCCTCGACGATCTTCTGGATCGCGGCGGAGGACTCCGGACAGATCTCAGCGTGCTTGAGGATGATGGAGTTTCCGTTCATCAGGTTCGGCGCTGCGAAACGCGCGACCTGGTAGTAGGGGAAGTTCCACGGCATGATGCCCACAAGGGCACCGAGCGGGAGGTGACGGATCACAGCGGTGCCGCCATTGAAGCTCTCGATCTTCCGGTTGGCAGCGAACTCTTCGCCGTTATTCGCGTAGTAGCGGAAGATATTGGCGGACAGCTCCACCTCGTCAATGGCGTGGGGGCGCGACTTGCCCATTTCGCGGCCGATGATCTCCACGAGCTCGTCCTGACGCTCGTCGAAAAGCTCGGCGATGCGCAGCACGTACTTCTTACGCTCAGCAATGTCGAGGGCGGACCATTCTTTAAAGCCCTTTTCCGAGGCGGCGAGAACCTCCTGGATCTCATCGTCGGTAGCGGTGGGGAAGGTCGTGATGGCCTCGCCGGTGGCCGGGTTCTCTACCCGGTAGGACATATCTTTCTCAGCCATGTTTCTCCTTAATTCGTAGAGCTTTCGTTTTCTGTGTTCTTTTGTGCGGCCCAGTGTAGGGAGGCGCCCTGTGAATCAGATGTGCCTTGTGCGCTGCCTAGATGGTCAACATCTCGCCTTGATCATCGTCTTCAGCCGTGGTCCGCGGCAGGGTCTCGTTGCGGAAGAACGCCGGGTGACGTAGGCGTGTGAACAGCATGAGCACGGCGCCAAGCAGGAGGATGCCCATACCGAGCACGAACACGGTTCCCACGCCAAAGATCGAGGAGCCGGAGCCGTAGGACGGATCGATCGAGTCGAATGCGGTGACGAAGAACATCGCCAGAAGCATCGTGCCGCCGATCAACGGCAGCAAGAAGCGGAAGATGAAGCCGCGCACCGAATCCGTGATCTCCTTGCGGAAGAACCACACACAGGCAAACGCGGTGATGCCGTAGTAGAAGCAGATCATCAGACCCAAGGCAGTGATCGTGTCCCACAGTGCATTTTCCGACGCGATTCGGGTCACGGTGTAGAACCCGCCCGCCGCGATGGCGGAGGCAGCAGTAGCCACTGCCGGGGTGTGAAATTTCGGGCTAATCTGCGCGAAAATCGGCGGCAGCGCCTTGTAGAAGCCCATCGCCAGCAAGGTGCGGGCAGGACCGACCATCGTCGACTGCAGGGAGGCGAATGAACTCGCCAGCACCGAAATTGACATCAGAATCGCCCACGGTCCCATGACCGGGCTCGCCAGTGCGGCGAAGATCGATTCTTGGTTCTCCGGGTTGCCGGCGCCCAAGCCGGTGTCGCCGGTGCCTGCCCAGGCCACGACCGCGACAGCGGTGAGGACATAGACGGTGATGACCACGAGCACGGTGAGCGTGGCCGCGCGGCCCGGGGTCTTCTCCGGATCCTTCGTCTCCTCGTTCATGGTCAGGGTGACGTCCCAGCCCCAGAACATGAAGATCGACAGGGAAATGCCAGCTGCGACTGTCGAGAAGTCACCGATGGTCAGCGGATTGAACCAATCCGCCTCAACCGGGTGAAAATCGAAGCCTTTGCCGTGGTACGCGTTCCAGAGCGCCATTCCGCCGAAGAGCACGAGGGTGAACAGCTGCAAGGCGACCAGGAAGTACTGGAGTTTCTCCGTGGACTCGAGCCCGCGGTACGAGATATACGCGGCGACTGCGAGCAGCGCGATCGTCGTCGGAATATTCACCCACAGGTTGCGGGTGAGATCCGCGATCGCCTCATTTCCGGTGAGCTGGGCGAGCAGAATATAGAAGAAGTCCACGGCCACAGCTGCGAGATTCGACAGCACCAGGATCGTCGCGGTGATCAGTCCCCATCCGCCCATCCAGCCGACCCAGGGGCCGAATGCTTTCGTCGCCCACGTGAACGAGGTTCCCGAGTCGGGGACTCGGTTATTCAGCTCGCGGTAGGCGAACGCGACGAGCAGCATGGGGAAGAAACCCAGCAGGAGGATAGCGGGGACGTGGTCGCCGACTTCAGAGATCGTCGGGCCGAGACCGGATGTCAGCGTGTACGAGGGAGCGATACAGCTCACGCCGATCACGACGGCGCCGATGAGGCCGACGCGTCCTGCGATGAGGCCCTTTTCGCTTTGCGACGGCTGGTGTGCCAGGTTCTCTACCTTCTTACGCATGCTCATCACCCGCCTTATCGGACTCGTCCTTCTTTTCCAGTGCGGGAGTGATCACGAGCGGAATCGGCAGGGTACGAAGCACCTTCGCAGCGCGCGGGCCCATGAACACTCGGCTTGCAGTGGCCAGGCGCGACGACCCGGCGAGCAGGATTTCGTCGTCGTTCCACTCCAGTTCGGTGGCTGCCTCAGCGACCGTCTT
Organism: Corynebacterium sp. p3-SID1194; assembly: GCF_025144155.1. Classification (NCBI taxonomy): domain Bacteria; kingdom Bacillati; phylum Actinomycetota; class Actinomycetes; order Mycobacteriales; family Corynebacteriaceae; genus Corynebacterium; species Corynebacterium sp. p3-SID1194. The sequence continues at coordinate 115,688 of NZ_JALXWY010000004.1, read as the reverse complement.
TCCGGTGACGATCTCGGTGGAGGCAGACCCGGCGTCGACAAGCTGCTTTGCTTGTTCCGCGAGGTAGCGGTTCGCATTCGCCTCGATGTTTTCCAGCACCTTGTGGCTGACTTCCTGGTTGAGCGCGCCTGCGTCTTCCTGGGTGAGGAAGGAGATGAGGCGGAGCTCGCTGCCGGACTTCTTCGCTGTCTGGATCGCGGTGTCGATCAGCTCGTGCGATCCGGAGAGCGTGCCGAACATGCAGGAGATGCGGCTGATGCGCTCCGGAGCCTCGTAGCGCGGCGGTGCCAGTGCGACGGGGATCGACGACGAATGCAGCAGCGTGTTCGCCGACGACCCGATGCTGAACCGACGGAGCAGTCCGCCACCGCGGGTCCCCAGAATGATCAGGTCGCAGTCCAGCTCCTTCGCAGTGCGGTGGAGTGAGCGCGCAGCGTCGCTGCCCGACACGACCCGGCCGGTGGCGTTGATCTCGTCGGGAACTTTCGCGAGTGCGTCTTCCAGCCATGTGCTCAGCTTGCGGCTGATCACCGTCTCATGCGCCCGCGTGTGCGGGTACGTGCCGGAATGTGCCTCGGAGTGGGGGACGACCATCGCGATTTCGAGGTCGGCATTCCAACTCCGAGCCAGGCCGATGCCGAGGTTCAAGGCATCGCTGCCGGACGGAGTGGCGAGGTATCCGACCAGGATCTTCGCCGGCCCCTGGTCAGTGGGTTGTGGTGACGGCTGTGTCATATCACCTATTCCTATCCGTTATCGAGGATGGCGTTCGCAGCGCGCTCGCCCTGGCGGATAGCGCCATCGACGTGCTGGTAACCCTCGTCGGCGATATCGGAGCATGCGAAGTGGATCGGTCCGACCGGCTGGTTCTGCAGGTGGCCCCAGCGGGACAGGCCGCCCAGGTCGTAGCTGGTGGCGTAGGCACCACGGGTCCACTCCTCAGCAGCCATGTCGGAGAGGTAGAACGCGATCGGCTCCATGGTCTCCGGCCCCAGGTACTCGGCCATGGCGGACAAAATGCGCTGCTTGCGCTCTTCCTCCGGCAAGTGCCACATCTCCTCGGCGTAGACATCGGAGACGAAGCCCACGAGCGTGCCGTAGGTGTCCTCCTCGCCAGCGGTGCCACCAGCGATGTTCTGGCCGCGGTTGGTGTTGTCGTAGACCTCCTGGACCAGACGGCCGCCGCCGAAGCCGGTGCCGGACAGACCCTTGTCGCGCCAGAACGGCGTCTCGTAGATGGCGTGCACCTTGATGACCAGGCCCATGGAGATGTGCTGGTGAGCGATATGCAGGTCGCGCGGCATCGGCGGGACGTAGGAAATGCGGTTGTACAGGTTCGGCGGAACAGCGATGACGACGTTCTTGGCGCGGACGGTCACCTGCTCGGAGACGACGGTGACCTCGCCCGGCTCGCCGTTGTTCGGGATGCCGTTGCGCACGTCCGGCTTGACGTTGTTCAGGCTGTCTTCGGTGGACGGGTCAGGCTGGGCCCACTGGATCTCGCGGACCGGGGTGCCCAAGAAGACATCGTCGCCGAGCTCTGCGGCCAGGGTCTCGGAGACGGACATCATGCCGCCTTCGATACGGCGGTCGAGGATGAAGTCCTCATCCACGAGATTGGAGAAGGATCCGGCGGAGGCGGCCATCAGCACGGCCTGCAGGGCGGAGAATGTGAAGGACGGCTTGGTCAGCATGCCGGAAGCGACGTAGATGGAGATGTTGTCGATCGCCTCTTCGTCGTCGGACTGCTGCTCGAGCCAGTGACGGAAGGAGATGGAGTCGAGCTCCGCGGCCTTCGGGTGTGCCCACGGCTCCTTGGCGCCGATCTCGGCTGCCAAATCGTCGAGAATCTTGATCAGTTTGTCCATCTCGGCCTGAGTGCTGTCGGCAGCCGGAAAGACCGGGCCCTCGTACTCGTGGCGCTCACCGTTGGGGGAGAGGTAGATGGACTTGCCTTCGCGGTAACGCTGGAAGGTGGACAGGCCCAGCTCGTCGACAAGCTCGATGAGGCGGGTCTGGTCGGGGGAGATCCACTGACCGCCGAGCTCGACGAAGTGGTCGACACCGTTGTCGTCGCGCACGCGGCCGTTCCACGTGCGGCCACCAACTCGCTCGCGCGCCTCGAGGACGGCAACGGACTTGCCGGCCTTGGACAGGGTGCGTGCCGCCATCAGGCCTGCAGGGCCAGCGCCGACGACGACCACGTCGCGCTCGATTTCTGTGCGTTGTGCGCTAGGATTCATGCTTCTGCTCCTGTTCTTGAGGCCGGATGGATCCGACCGTCGCGGGTAATGAACGCCATTCATTAATGGTGTGATTCAGGATACATTCGAGTACGGGTCGAAGAAAGGGTCACATGGGAAATGAACGCGGTCGCCCCGCCGAACCCCTGGTCAGCCGCGAAAAAATTGGTTTCGCCGCACTAAGTATTGCCTCCGAACGGGGCTACGAGGCGTTGACAATGGCCGCGGTAGCTCGCGAAATCGGGGTGGCGCCCAGCGCTTTGTACAACCACATCGCGGGCAAGGGAGAGCTGCTCTACTTGCTACAGGATGCGGTCATGCAGCTTGTCGACGTCACATCGCTGCAGCAGGCCATCGCCGCAGGCGAAGGCTACCGGGAGGCGCTCGAGGTGTGGGCGCACTCTTACCGCGATGTGTTCGCCGGGCATACCCCGTTGATCCCGGTCATCGCACGGCAGCCCATCGGCGATTCGCCACGTACCCAGGAAATGTACGAGATCGTCGCTCGCGCAGTCTCTGCCGCCGGCTGCCCGCACGAGAAGGTGATGGAGCGCATCATCGCTCTCGAATCCTTCATCTATGGCTCCGCATGGGATGCCACTGCGCCAGCGGATCTCTTCGATCCTGCCGCGATTTCCCCGGAACACGCGGAGCTGCGCCGAGCGGCGGATGCCATGCGTGCCCGGGCAGCAAAAAAGGGTCAGCATGACGCTAACCCTTATGCCGACCAGCCCTTTGAAGCCGGTCTGAAAGACCTGTTGGACGGAATTACGGATCCGTCCAACTAGCTGTTATTAGGCGTTGTTGCGCACGGCCTCAGCCATGACACGCAGGCCGTCGCGGAGCAGCTCCTCCGGGATGACCAGCGACGGCAGGAGGCGGACGACGTTTCCGTCGAGGCCGCAGGTGAGGATGAGCACGCCAGCAGCCTTGCATTCGGCGGCGACCTTGGCGGTCAGCTCGGCGTTCGGCTTGCCGTCCTTGGTGACGAGCTCCATAGCGATCATCGCGCCACGGCCGCGGATCTCGGCGACCTCGTCCAGCTCGGTCAGCGGGTCGAGCTCCTCGTGGATGATCTCGGCGATCTCCTTGGCGCGCAGAGCGAGGTTGTGCTCCTTCATCTCCTCGATCGCGGCGATAGCGGCTGCGCAGGCCACCGGGTTGCCGCCGTAGGTGCCGCCCAGGCCGCCGGCCATCGGGGCGTTCATGATCTCGGCGCGGCCGGTCACGGCGGACAGCGGCATGCCGCCGGCAATGCCCTTTGCGGTAGTGACCAAGTCCGGCTCGATGCCTTCGAAGCTGGAGGAGAACCACTCGCCCGAACGGCAGAAGCCGGCCTGGATCTCGTCGGCGACGAAGACGACGTTGTTCTCGCGGCACCAGTCGACGATGGCGGGCAGGAAGCCTTCAGCAGGCTCGATGAAGCCGCCCTCGCCCTGGATCGGCTCGATGACCACGCAGGCGAGGTTCTCGGCGCCGACATTCTGCTCGAGGAAGCGGATGGTGCGCTCAGCGGCTTCCGGGCCCTTCAAGCCGTCGCGCAGCGGGTATGACATCGGAGCACGGTGCACCTCGCTGGCGAACGGTCCGAAGGTCGACTTGTACGGCTTGTTCTTCGCGGTCATGGCCATCGTCAGGTTGGTGCGGCCGTGGTAGGCGTAGTCGAATACGGCCACGCCCGTCTTGCGGGTGTGGGAACGGGCGATCTTCACGGCGTTCTCCACTGCCTCCGCGCCGGAGTTGAATAGCACGGTGCGCTTCTCGAAATCGCCTGGGGTCAACTCGTTGAGCAGCTCAGCGACCTGCAGGTAGCTCTCGTAGGGGCTGACCATGAAGCAGGTGTGAGTGAAGTGGCTGGCGGCGTCGGCGACTGCGCTCGCAACACGCTCATTGGAAGCGCCCACCGAGGTCACAGCGATGCCGGATGCGAAGTCGACGAAGGAGTTACCGTCGGCGTCGACAAGCACGCCACCGTCTGCATCGACGATGTAGCCGGGCAACCCCGGGTTCAAGGCGGAGGCGACGCTCGCTGCGCGGCGCTTGTCCAGTTCCGCGCTTGCCGGTCCCGGCAGCTCGGTTTCGATTCGACGGACCTGGGGGAGGCGGTACTCGAGATCCTGCATGGTGCGGGTTCCTTTCCAATTCAATCCAGCGGGGCTGCCCGAAAACGGACAGTGGTTCATGGCTGTAGTATCCGTCCCCCGCCCACCCTCAAAGCAACCGACACAGTGTCGATCTTCTTTGTGGAACTTCTACACTGTGTCCATGAGCAAGGATGTGCTTGACGACGCACGAAGCGGTCATCCCGAGTGGGAGACCGCCGTTGATCTGCTAGATCTCAGTTGGTTGTACGGAATCAGAGCTTTAAACCTCGTCCCGGTCGGAGACCTCAGGCGGGGGCGATTCGAGTCCGTCCAAGCCAGTGAGATTGTGGAGACCGCTGAGTTCTTCCGGCCTTTCTCTGTCATCCTCACGTTGGGCCTGCGCATTCAGCCGGACGATGAAGCAGGCATCGCTCACTACGTGGAGCAGTTGAAGGATTCCGGCGTGGCCGCGCTCGGCTTCGGCACCGGCCTCCAGCACGCCGAGATACCCGGCACGCTTGTCCAGGCGTGCGCCGAGGCAGAACTGCCGCTCTTCGAGGTGCCGCGCGCCACCGCGTTCGCCCTGATCTCCAAGGTGGTGGGGGAGGAGCACGCGCGATTGCAGGCAGTCGCGGCCAACGAGATACTCGAGGCGGCGGAAGGCCTCAACCGCGCCGCGTGGAACGGCGGTGTCGATGCGCTCGTTGGGCGCACCAGGTCCGCAGTGGGAGCCGATGTGCTGATCGGCGACAACACCGGCCGAGTCATTTCCTCGGCACCTGCGAAGCCAACGGAGCGCGCGTTGAAGGCCCTTCGTCTGGCCGTTGCCGACAACGGGCGGAGCCGCGCGTACCGGACGGAAAACCGCACCATGATCGTGCAGCGCATGCGGGCCATGGGCGGGAAGTACTTCGTCGCCGTGGTGGACTCCCCGCGCCCACTGCCGCCGCTCGCGCGCAGCGCGGTGAAGCATTTTGTGGGGTTGGCGGAGATCGTGCTGCGCGACCCGCTGGCCCTCCGCAGTGCGGAGACGCAGCTGCACGGCTCGGCCCTCGAGATGTTCCTCGAGGGGCCGGAGGCAACACCGGGGGCGGCGCGGCTGCTCGACCGCGTCGCGGATGCTGACGGCGCAGTCGTTCCCGTCGCGATCGCCGCCGCGAATAAGGCGGCGTCCAACCGCGCGCTTTCGCGTCTCGACGAAGGACTCAACCTGCGCCAAAACCCCCTCGCCCACGCGCGGCTCGCCCCCGACGGCTTCGTTTTCCTGTCCCGCCGGGCGGTCACGGAGGCGACGGCCGCCGACCTCTTCGGCGGTTTCGGCGCGCGCCTGAGGATCCTGTCCGGCCAGCGGCAACCGTGGCGCGAGCTGGGCCGCGACGATCTCCACGCTCTGCTCGAACGGGCGCAGTCATTGCCGCCCGGCACCGTCGACGAGTATCTCCCGCGCCGGCTCGACTGGGCGGAGGACACCGGGGTTCAACTCGCCCTCTCACGCCGCTACAAGGAGGTGCTCGCACCGCTTGCCGATGATGACCCGGCCCTCCTCGAGGCCGTGCAGGCCTACCTGGTGCACGGCTGCGAGATCCGCGGCGCCGCGGAGTCCCTCGGTGTGCACCGGCACACGCTGAAAGCTCGCATCGACCGCGCCGAACAGCGCTACGGGCTGCCGCTGGGCGACCCGCTCGGGCGCGCCGAGATTCTCGTGCTGCTCAGCACGTCCGGGGCGAACCGATAGCACACGGTGCCGAGGTTTTCAATGCCCCAAAACGGGGGCGTGCGGCCGGCGCTGTCTGAGTAGCCTGCGGCGGTATAGCGTTGTTCCAAAAGGAGGCTGGCGTAGGCCAGTCAGTTGAAATTCAACGAGAAACAAACCACGAAAGGCATGATCATGGCTGATTCCAACGGCACCGTCGACACCGGCAAGCTGCTTGAGTCCCTGCCCACCGGGCTGTTCATCGGCGGTGAATGGCGTGACGCGTCCACCAACGAGACATTCGATGTGGAGAACCCGGCCACCGGCGAAGTCCTGGCGACACTCCAATCTGCGAATAGCGACGACGCGGTTGCAGCGCTCGACGCTGCGGTCGAGGTGCAAAAGGACTGGGCACGCACCCCGGCCCGCGAGCGCAGCGAGATCCTGCGACGTGCGTACGATCTGGTCACCGAGCGCTCCGAGGAATTCGCCACGCTCATGACTCTGGAAATGGGCAAGCCGCTGGCGGAAGCGCGCGGTGAGGTGAAGTACGGCGCGGAATACCTGCGTTGGTTCGCCGAGGAGACCGTCCGCCAGTACGGCCGCTCCCAGGAAGTGCCGGAAGGCGGCATCCGCATGGTCACCCGGCGCAAGCCGGTGGGCCCGTGCCTGCTGATCACCCCGTGGAACTTCCCGCTGGCGATGGTGACCCGCAAGATCGCCCCGGCAGTTGCCGCTGGTTGCACGATGGTGCTTAAGCCTGCGGAACTCACTCCGCTGACCACCCAGTACTTCGTCCAGACCATGGTGGAAGCTGGCCTACCGGCCGGTGTACTCAACGTTGTCTGCGGCACCGACCCGGCAGCTATCTCCGAGCCGCTCATCGCGGACCTGCGTCTGCGCAAGGTCTCCTTCACCGGTTCAACGGCAGTGGGCAAGATCCTGATGAAGCAGGCAGCTGATTCAGTGTTGCGCACCTCCATGGAACTTGGCGGCAACGCGCCGTTCATCGTCTTCGAGGACGCGGATATTGAGCAGGCGATCACTGGCGCAATGGCAGCGAAGATGCGCAATATCGGCGAGGCCTGCACCGCGGCCAACCGCTTCCTAGTGCACAAGGACGTCGCCGACGAGTTCACCGCGAAGCTCGTCGAGGCCATGGAGGCCCTCACCGTCGGCAACGGCCTCGACGAGGGCGTCAACGTCGGCCCGCTGATCGAGGAGAAGGCACGCAAGAACGTCGCCAGCCTGGTCGAAGACGCGAAGCAGAACGGTGCCGAGGTTCTCACCGGCGGTGAGGCAATTGACGGCGACGGCTTCTTCTTCCAGCCGACCGTCCTGCGCGGCGCAAGCACCGATTCCCGCATCTTCCGCGAGGAGATCTTCGGCCCCGTCGCCTCCATCTACGAGTTCTCCGACGAGGCCGAGGCGATCGAGCTGGCTAACTCCACCGAGTACGGCCTAGCCTCCTACATCTACTCCGAGAATTCGGACCGCATGTGGCGCTTGGCCGACGGCCTGGACTTCGGCATCGTCGGCTTCAACGCCGGTGTCGTCTCCAACGCGGCAGTCCCGTTCGGCGGCGTGAAGCACTCCGGCTTGGGCCGCGAAGGCGGTGCAGAGGGCATCGACGAGTACACCGAGGTGCAGTACATCGGCGTCCGCGACCCGTACGCCAACCAGTAGAACCAGCGCGTTCCGCGCAGTTGACGACGCACGGACCGGGGTGACACCTGGGCCACATAGGACCTCAAGTGTGACCCCGGTCAAGTTGTTGCTACATTCTCGCTATGTCATCAACCACTTCTGTGCACGCGCCGTTGCGCGACGACGAATCTGCCCCTTCCGATGAAGCGGGTCACGCCCTCGGTTTCTGGAAGGGCGTAGCCCTGATCTTTGGCACCAACATTGGGGCCGGAATTCTCTCCCTGCCGTACGCGGCCCGCAACGGCGGCTTCCTCGCTCTAGTGGTGGCGCTCGCGATCGCAGGCACCCTGACCACTATTTCCATGCTCTACGTCGCGGAAGTCTCCCTCCGGACAAAAGAGCCGCTCCAGTTGTCCGGCTTGGCGGAGAAGTACCTGGGCCAGACCGGCCGCTTCCTCGTCTTCACCGCGATCATGGTCAACAGCGTCGGTGCATTGATTGCGTACGCATCCGGCTCCGGCAAACTCATGCACAACCTGTTTAACCTGCCTTCCTTGGCGGGCACCTTGATCTTCTATGCCCTGGGTGCCTTCATCATGTGGAAGGGTCTGCAAGCCACAGGGAAGGTGGAAGGACTGATCACCAGCGGCATGGCGATCATCATCTTCACGCTGGTGGTGTGGACAATCGCCGGTCCCGGCATTGAGCCCGCGAACCTTTGGGTGCTCAAGCCCTACTTCATCATCCCGATCATGAATCTGGCCGTGTTCACATTCCTGGCCCAGTACGTGGTGCCGGAGATGGCGCGCGGCATGGCAGCCACCAAGCCGGAAATGCTGCCGAAAGCGATCATCGCGGGCATGTGCATCACCGCGTTCACCCTCGCGGCTGTGCCGTTCGCGGCGCTCGGCCTGCTGGGCACCGAGGTGACTGAGGTGGTCACCATCGCCTGGGGCGAGAAACTCGGGACTGCGGCTTACTACATGGCCAACTTGTTCGCGCTGCTGGCCATGTTCACGTCCTTCTTGGCCATCGGCTTCACAGCGATGCGCAACGTGCTGGACATCTTCCACTGGCCGGAACACGGGTGGCAGCGTCTCGCCGCAACTGGACTGACGGTGCTTCCGCCTCTCGTGATCGCCGTGGCGGGCCTTGGCGGCTTCGTCTCCGCGCTGACGTACGCCGGCGGCTTCGCAGGTGCCATAATGTCGGTCGTTCCCGTGTTGCTGCTTCGCCGCTCCCGGGCGAACGGGGATCAGGCTCCGGTGTGGCAGGTGCGCGGAGTAGACAACACCGTCATCCAGGCGCTCATCATCGTCGTCTACGTGGCGGCGTTCATCTACTCGATTATTTCGCTGCTGGGGCTTGTCCCGGCTGGCTGGGCATAAGGAAACCCCCGGGGGAGGAGCCCCAGCTTTCCCCCGGGGAGCGGTGCGACCCGTACGCCAACCAGTAGTTAGCGGATTTCAAGGAGCACGGCGGTCTTATTCACCTGATCGCCCTGCTCAACAGCGAGCCCCTTCACGGTGCCGGACTTGTGCGCCTTGACGGGGTTTTCCATCTTCATGGCCTCGAGCACGAGGAGGATATCGCCCTCGTTGACGGTGTCGCCCTCGGCGACGTTCACCTTGACCACCGTGCCTTGCATCGGGGCGGGCACGGCATCGCCGGACAAGGCTGCTGCGGAATTGCGGCGCTTCTTGGCCTTGCGCTTGCCGCTGCCGCCGATCACGAGTGAAGCAGGAAGAGCGACCTCGACGCGACGGCCGTCGATCTCCACGGCGTAGGTGCGCTTGGCGCCCGGCTCGTCGCCTTCTTCCTCATCATCGGTGTACGGCGGGATCTCGGCGGTGAACTCCTCCTCGATCCAGCGGGTGTAGACGTCGAAGCCATTCTCGTCGCCGATGAAGGCCGGGTCGTTCAGCACTGCGCGGTGGAAGGGGATCACAGTGGGCAGGCCGTCGACGATGAACTCGTCGAGAGCACGGCGGGCGCGTTGGATGGCTTCCTCGCGGGTCTCGCCGGTGACAATGAGCTTGGCCAGCATGGAGTCAAACTGGCCGCCGATCACATTGCCGGTGCGCACGCCGGAGTCGACGCGGATGCCGGTGCCGGCGGGCTCGACATAGCGGGAGATCGTGCCCGGTGCCGGCATGAAGTTCATGCCCGGGTCCTCGCCGTTGATGCGGAACTCGATGGAGTGGCCGCGCGGGGCCGGGTCCTCGGTGTGGCGCAGCTTCTCGCCGTTCGCGATACGGAATTGCTCGCGCACCAAGTCGATGCCGGCGGTCTCCTCGGTGACCGGGTGCTCGACCTGCAGGCGGGTGTTGACCTCCAGGAAGGAGATGATGCCCTCCGGGTTCTGCTCGTCGGCAGGGCTGACCAGGTATTCGACGGTGCCAGCACCGTGGTAGCCGGCTTCTTTCACAATGGCCTTGGCAGAGGAGTGAATCGCCTCGCGCTGAGCAGCGGACAAAAACGGGGCAGGAGCTTCCTCCACGAGCTTCTGGAAGCGGCGCTGCAGGGTGCAGTCGCGGGTGCCGGCGACGACGACGTTGCCGTGGACGTCGGCGATCACCTGTGCTTCCACGTGGCGGGCGCGGTCGAGGTAGCGCTCGACGAAGCACTCGCCGCGGCCGAATGCGGTGACAGCCTCGCGGGTCGCGGACTCGAACAGCTCCGGGATCTCCTCGCGTGTGTGAGCGACCTTCATGCCGCGGCCGCCGCCACCGTATGCGGCTTTGATGGCCACGGGCAGGCCGTGCTCGTCAGCGAAGGCGATGACCTCGTCGGCGGAGCTCACCGGCTCCTTGGTGCCCGGCGCCATCGGTGCGTCGACCTTTTCCGCGATGCGGCGGGCCTCCACCTTGTCGCCGAGCAGGGCGATCGCCTCAGGCGAGGGGCCGATCCACGTCAGACCCTCGTCGATCACGCGGCGCGCGAAGTCAGCGTTTTCTGACAGAAATCCGTAGCCCGGGTGAATCGCGTCCGCGCCGGAGGCTTTCGCCGCACCGATGATCTTGTCGAAGTTCAGGTAGGAATCTGCGGCGGTGTTTCCGCCAAGCGCGAATGCCTCGTCGGCAAGCTCCACGAACGGACTGTCCGTGTCCGGTTCGGCATAGACGGCCACCGACGCAATGCCAGCGTCTTTGGCGGCACGGATGACGCGCACGGCGATCTCGCCGCGGTTAGCAATGAGAACCTTGGAGATGGTCGACGGTGAAGACACTCTCTACAACGCTTCCTGATCGGTGTGAATAATTCGTGGAGTCAGATTTCAAGAACTCTACTAGTTCCTATCGATCGGCATTCGCACCATGTTTCCCCACTCGTACCAAGAACCGTCGTAGAGGGAAACATTTTCCAGGCCGAGGGCGTAGCGGAGGATGTACCACGTGTGCGCGGCGGACTGGCCGTTGCCGGAATACGTGATCACCGGGGCATCCTCCGGAACACCAGAATACGCAGCAGCGATGGAGGCGTGGTCCTTCACGCGGCCGTTCGGGTACACCGCATCGCCCCACGGGTGGTTCACCGCGCCCGGAATGTGGCCGTGGCGCAGAACAGGGGAGACGCGCAGCCGGTCCGTCTCCAGCTCGTTTTCGGAGCCGGAGAAGAATTCCGGACCGCGGACGTCGATAAGCAAGCTCTTGTCGTCGCGGTCGCGCACCTCGTCCACGAACGTGCGCCACGGCTTATCCTCGCGCTCCACGACTGGGTAGTTCTGCGACGGGTACTCCGGAACCGCAAAGGAGGTGTCGCGCTCCTCGCCCATCCACGCGTCGCGCCCGCCGTCGAGAATGCGCACGTCCGGGTGGCCGAACAGCTCGAAGACCCACGCCGTGTACGCCGCCCACCAATTGTTGTGGTCGCCGTAAATGACCACCGTGTCGTCGCGGCCGATGCCGCGGGCGTTCATCAATTCAGCGAATGCCTCGCCGTCGATGAAATCGCGCACCACCTCATCGTTGAGGTCCTTGTGCCAGTCAATGCGCACCGCGCCCGGGATGTGGCCGATGTCGTAGAGGAACGCGTCCTCGTCCGACTCCACCACGCGCAGGCCCTCGACGCCCAAGCGGGCGGACAGCCAGGAAGCGGACACGAACTTTTCCGGATGCGCGAAGTCCTGGAACAGCGGGAACGGATCAGCGGGAATTCCCATGCAAATAACCTCTTCGTGCAGGCGTACGGCGAAAATGAATATCGGGGTAAATGTGGCTACACGTTTCGTGTGGCCGGTCACCGCCAACACTACCTGTGAACCCCTGGGGACTGGTCAAGTAAATGTGAAGTTTCGAGCGTGTGAACTTAATTACTATCCATTTCACTTGCACGGCGGGACCGTGAAAAACACCTTAATCTCAAAGTGGGAACCTCCGGGAAATTGGGACTGGGTGTTCCTCTCCGCATTGAAAGCACTTATCTTAAGGGGATTCACCGTGCACAAGGCAATCGTCGTCTTCGAGGTCGAAGGCGGTTCCGACAAGTACTTCGACGGGCACCGTAAGGACACCATGCCCATCGTCAACGCCATCAAGGAGAAGGGCTGGAACTCGGAAGTCGTGTTCTTCCGCCCCGAGTGGTCCGACGACATCTTCGAGTACGTCTCCAATAACTTCGACGCCTACATCTCCCGCGTGAACCCGGGCAATATCCCGGGCGGCGAAAAGGGCTACTTCGACCTGCTCACCCGCCTGTCCGAGGCTGGCCTCGTCGGCATGTCCACCCCGGAGGAGATGGTCTCCTATGGTGCGAAGGACGCACTGGTGAAGCTGAACAAGACCGACCTGGTCCCGGAGGACACCGCCGCGTACTACGACGTCGAGTCCTTCCACGACACCTTCCCGACCTCCCTGTCCTACGGCGAGCGTGTGCTCAAGCAGAACCGCGGCTCCACCGGCTCCGGCATCTGGCGCGTCCGCCTCGCCGACGAGTCCGTCGTCGAGTCCGTCGAGCCGGGCACCGCGCTGCCGCTGGACACCAAGCTCAAGTGCACCGAGGCCGTGGACAACCACACCGAGGACCGCGAGCTGGGCGAGTTCATGGACTTCTGTGACCAGTACATCGTCGGCGACAACGGCATGCTCGTGGACATGCGCTTCATGCCGCGCATCGTCGAGGGCGAGATCCGCATCCTGCTCGTCGGCCCGCACCCGGTCTTCGTCGTGCACAAGAAGCCGGCCGAGGGCGGCGACGCATTCTCCGCCACCCTGTTTTCCGGCGCGAAGTACACCTACCAGAAGCCGGAGGAGTGGCAGGAGCTCGTCGACATGTTCGCCGAGGCTCGCCCGGTCATCGCCGAGAACCTCGGTGGCGACAACATCCCGCTGATCTGGACCGCCGACTTCATGCTTGCCGACGATGATGAGACCGGCGAGGACACCTACGTCCTCGGCGAGATCAACTGCTCCTGCGTCGGCTTCACCTCCGAGCTGGACATGGGCATCCAGGAAATGGTCGCTGAGGAGGCCATCGGCCGTGTCGAGGCGAAGCACGCCTAAGGCGGCTAGCTCCTAGCTGACAAGAGCCCCGGGCTCTTCCTCCCTTAGATGGTGTGGGGGAAGCCCGGGGCTCTTGTGCGTGTCCGGTCGGCGGGGGCTATGCCTCGCCGGCGATCAGCTGAGCGGCGCGCTCACCGATGACGTAGCAGGTGATATTCGGGTTGATGGCCACGATCTGCGGTATCACCGAGGCGTCGGCGACGCGGAGACCCTTGACGCCCTTGACGCGCAGCTGCGGGTCGAGCGGGGACATCTCGTCGTCGTCGGAACCCATGCGCACGGTGCCCACCGGGTGGTAGACGGTGTTGTGGGTCTTGGAGATGTAGTCGGCGATCTCCTCGTCGGTCTGCGGGTAGCCCTGGCAGGCGGTGTGCATTTCGAACGGGGTGCAGCCGTAGTGCGTCATCAGGTCCGGCTCACTGTTGCTCTTTCATATTCATTTGGGAAACGGAAAAAGACTGGTGTTTCGTGCCGAAAAAGGGCACAAGTCCACCACGATAGCGATAAGACGAGCGCTTATCCGTGCTGAACCGTAGACTGTCTTAGGTCTGACCGCGAAATTTGAAAAGGATTGCACATGTCTACTCCGTACAACCCTGAAAATTCCTCGAACCCGGATTACGGCTCCACCCCGGATTACGGTTCGACTCCGTCGTCCTCTGGTGCGGAGAACACCGGCTCCGGCGCCCACAGCGCCCCGGGTAACTACGGGTCCTCCGATTCCTTCGGTTCCTACGGCGCATCGTCTGCCGGTGCTTCCAACTCCGGCTTCGGCGCGTCCAACAACTCTGGCTTCGGTGCATCCAGCCCCGGCTCCACCGGCGCTGCTTCCACCGGCCAGAACACCACATCCACCGGTGCAGCCAACACCAACTCCGGCTTCGGTGCGTCCAACAACTCTGGCTTCGGTGCATCCCACTCCGGCTCCACCGGCGCTGCTTCCACCGGCCAGAACACCACATCCACCGGTGCAGCCAACACCAACTCCGGCTTCGGCTCCTACGGTGCGACCGACTCCAGCAACGCTTCGGCCGCAACTGGCAGCTTCGCACAGACCTCCCAGCAGCCGAACTACGGCGACCAGTACGGTCAGCAGCAGTACGGCCAGACGCAGAGCAGCCAGGCACAGGGCGCTCAGTTCGGTCAGGGCCAGGCTCAGAACCAAAACTTCGGTGCTGGCGCTTTCCCGCAGGACGCACAGGCTGCTGTGGGCAAGAAGAAGGACGGCTTCTTCGGTGCTCTCTTCGACTTTGAGTTCCGCCGCTTTGTCACCATTGACTTTGTCAAGATCATCTACATCATCTACCTGGTCTTCGCTGCCCTCATGTGGGTCGGCGGCCTGATCGCCGCGTTCGGCGGCTTCTCTAAGGGCGCGGGCATCGGTCTGCTGATGCTCATCGGTTGGCTGATCTTCGGCACCCTCTGGGCGCTGCTCCAGGTCGTGATTTCGCGTGTGATGCTCGAGGTCCTCGTCTCGGTGATCCGTATCGCGCAGAACACCACCGAGCTGGTGGATCAGGGCGAGGCACGGAAGTAGCAGCCTTGCGCTGAACCGCAGCGCATCAAACCGAGCCGCCCCGCACCCCCGTAAGGACAAACAGTCCGCTCACGGGGGAGCGGGGCGGTTTTCGTGTGCGCCACTAGAATTTGTGACCGTGACGTTCATCATCTTGCTCATCGTGATCATGCTGTCGGTCATCGCGCTCGCGGAACCGTTGGGGGAGCGCATCGGGGTGGTCGCTCCAGTACTTCTGCTTGTCCTCAGCGCGGCGGTGGCATTCGTGCCGCAGGTGCCGGAGGTGGTCATCGACCCGGAGATCATTCTGGAGTTGATCCTGCCGCCGCTGCTGTTCGCGACGGCGATGCGCATGCCGGTGCACGATTTCCGCCGGAATTTCAGTTCGATCTTCCTGTTGGCGGTCGTGCTCGTGGTGCTCACGGCAGTGTCGGTGGGCTGGGTGATCCATCTGATCGTCCCGGCGATCCCGCTGCCGATCGCGATCGCGGTGGGTGCCGTGGTCAGCCCGTCGGACGCGGTGGCTGTGGGCATTGTGAAGAAGGCGGGTGTGAATAGGCGCATCATCGCGATCCTGGACGGCGAGGGCTTGATCAACGATGCCTCCGCACTGGTCACCCTTGGCACGGCGCTGCTGGCGGCGCGGTCGAAGGTGACGGCGGGGGAGGTGCTGGCCAACTTCTTCTGGGCGGTGGCCGGCGCGGTGATCGTGGGCCTGCTCGTCGGTTACGGCGCGATGTTCCTGCGCCGGTTCGTCCACCATCCGACATCGAACACGGTGCTCTCGCTGGCCATCCCGTTCGCGGCGTTCCTCCCCACGGAGGAGATCGGCGCGTCGGGCCTGGTGGGCACGGTCGTGGCCGGTCTCGTGGTGGCGCGAAAGAGCGTGGGGGTGCTGGGGCCGTCGGTGCGCATGTCCGACGCGCAGACTTGGGACACGCTCGGCCTCGTCCTGGAGTCGCTGGTCTTCGTGCTGATGGGATTGCAGATGCCGCACCTGATTGACGACGCACGGGCATCCGGCTACACGTTCATGATGTCGTTCACCGTGGCCATGGCGTGCTGGGCGACGGTGCTCGTCGTGCGCACGCTGACGGTCACCCCGATGATGTACGTGATGCGCTCGCAGGCGGAGCGCACGCTGAAGCGCATGGAGCGCCTCGACGTTCTCGATAGCCACATCCAGGAAGTCTCCGCCGACCCGCGGATGCAGGACGAGCGTGCGCAGCGGCGCCTCAGCTCAGCGCAGCAGACGGTCAGCCGCCGCTACGGTGATGCGCGCTATTTCGCGGAGAAATCGCTCGGTTTCCGCGCCGGCTCCGTCATCGTGTGGGCGGGCATGCGCGGCGCGATCACTCTGGCCGCGGCGCAGACGCTTCCGCACGACACGGAGGGACGCGGTTTCCTCGTGCTCGTCGCGTTCATCGTCGCGGGTGCGTCGCTCATTGTCCAGGGCGGCACACTGGGCTTGCTTGTCGACGTAGTCAACCCCGGCCAGGACGAGCCGAGTTCGTGGGAGGAACGCCAGCGTCAGCGCACGCTGCTCCGCGACGCGGCGACTGCCGTGCCGGTTCCGGCGGATTTGGAGCGCGCTTTGCGCTACGGCGGCCTGTCGGAGGAGGAGATTCACGCGGCGAAGGTCGAGGACCTACTCGGCGTGCTCCGCAATCCACACGGTTTCAGCGCGGCCGCCGACGAGGAGGAAGAGGTGGACCTCAAGGCGATTCCGCAGCAGCTCGCGGACTACGGCATCGCGCGCGTGAAGGCCCAGCGCGAGGCACTCGTCGCGGACCGCGACGCCGGGCGTATCGACGCCGACGATTTCTCCTACCAGCTCCGCCGCCTCGACGGTGCTCAACTGTCCATCGAGGCCCAGTCGGAGAGCTTCCTGCGCACGGGCATCATGGGCGGCAACGAACCAGCCCGGGAGGGGGAGGAGGTCAGCGGTTAGGATCATCCGCCGAAGGCGAGTGCCAGACACAGCGGCTAGACGCCCCGGGCGATGTCGATTCCGGCGCGGATGAGTGGAATCTGCAGCGGAAGCCGGCCCAGCGAGATGATCTGCCTGTGCCAGGGCTTGTCCCGCCACAGATAGGCCATGTAGAAATTGCCCGGCCACACCAACGTGAACAGCGTGGCGGCCGCGAACCCGCCTGTCTGACGCGTTGCCGGGTTGGCCAACAGCGCAGCGGTGGCAAGCTCAGCTGCGCCGGAGGTATACGTATAGGTGCGTTGGCTACCGGGCAGTTGCGGCGGCACGATGCCGTCGAAGGACGCAGGCTTGAGGAAGTGAAGGGCGCCCGCACCGGCGAGCAGCGGGACGAGGGATTTCTTCACAAGGTGGCCAGGACTTTCAATATTCATGCTGCCCAGCCTAGGCCCGTTCACCGCCACAGATCCGAGGCATTCACCCCGAAGGAATAAAGGGCCTTGCGCAAAAGTGGCAGGGATAGGCCGATGACGGAAGTCTGGTCGCCCTCGATGGAGTCGATGAACCAGCCGCCGAGGGCCTCCAGGGTGAAGGCGCCGGCGCATTCGAGGGGTTCGCCGGAGCGGGCGTAGGCCTCAATATCGGCGTCGCTGGCGTCGCCGAAATGGATGCGGGTGGACACGGTGTCTACGACCCATGTGCCCTTGTAGCCAATGGCGTGGCCGGTGACCAGCTCGGCGGTCTGCCCGCGCTGTGCCCGCCAGCGACTGATGGTGGCCTCCACGGTGTGGGGCTTGCCCTGCAGCTGGCCGTTCAACAGCAGCATGGAATCGCAGCCGACCACGATGTCGTCCGGATACTCCGGCGCGACCGCATCGGCCTTGGCACGGGCCAGCGCCGAGACCACTTCCGCCGGGGCAGAACCCGCCAGAGAGGAGATGATCGCGTCCTCGTCGACATGCGCCGGGTGCTGGACGAGATCCACACCGGCGTTATCCAAGATCATCCGGCGCGACGGGGACTGGGAAGCGAGAACGAGGCGCATAAGCAGGCAAGAACCTAAAGCAGAGAAACCTAAAACAGCGTCTGCGAGTTGAATGCGGACGGGTTGTACACCACCGGGCCGTGGTCGCGCGGGGTGGGGCGGCCCCAGAGGTTGCGGTGGCCGCCGGAGGTGCGTGACTTGGCTGCCTGCTGCAGGTCGGTGAGCACCTGGGTCAGTGCGGCGAGCTCCTCATCAGTGGGCTGGCCTTTGACGACGGTGAACAGGGGTTGTGCCGTGGGCTGGGACATCGCAGGTGTGACCTCCTAACAGGGTGGGGGGAACAGACAGAACGAGGAACTAGAGCGGGATATTTCCGTGCTTCTTCGGCACGGAGTAGACGACCTTGCGCTCGAGCAGGCGCAGCGCTTCAAGCACCTGGGTGCGGGTCTGGGACGGCTCGATGACGATGTCGACGAGGCCGCGCTCGGTGGCCACGTACGGGGTCATCGTGGTCGCGGCGTATTCATCGGCGTCGACGGACAGGAGCTCAGCGGCAGTGGTCGCGTCGGCAAGCGCGATCTGCGCGGTCGGCCATGCCAGCACGATGTCGGCGCCCAAGTCCTTCGAACCCATGGTCACGTACGACGGGCCGATCGCGCGGCGGGTGATCACGGTGATCTTGCCCACCTGGGCCTCGGCGTACGCGAAGGCGAGCGCCGCGCCGTGGGTGGCGGAGCCCAGGTGCTCTTCTTCCTCGGACGGGAAGAAGCCGGGGGAGTCGACGAATTCGACGATCGGGATATTGAAGGAATCGCACACGCGGATAAAGCGCGCGGCCTTTGTCGCGGCAGCGTGGTCGAGGCAGCCGGCGAGCACGCTCGGCTGGTTGGCCACGATGCCGACGGCGCGACCGGAGATGTGCGCGAAGCCGGTGACGATATTGTCCGCGTAGCCACGGCTCAGCTCGGTCAGGCCCTTGTCGGTGACGCGGGTGATGATCTCGCGGACGTCGTAGGACTCCGCGTCCGAGTTCGGGATGAAGGTGTCCAGATCACCGGTCTCCGGCTCGGTGGAGCTCTCGTTGATGGGGGAGGCCGCGCGGTTATTCTCCGGCAGGAAGCCGACCAGGTCGCGCACCGTCGACATCGCCTCCACGTCCGTCGGGGCGACCAGGTGCGCGATGCCGGTGACCTTGGAGTGCACGTCGGAACCACCCAGGGACTTCGCGGTGGCCACGCGGCGAGTCACCTTCGTCACGGCACTCACCGACGTCAGATGCATGGTCGCATTCTTGACCATCACGGTGATGTCGCTGACCGGCACGAGCAGCGCCGCCAGGGACGCGACCTCGCCCGCCACGACGGAGATCTGCGGCACGACACCGGATGCTTCCGTGGCCTTGCGCAGGATCTTCGCGGACATCGCCGCGGTGACCACGCCTTCCTGCAGGCGCCCGCCCGTGGAGTCGTGGATCGCGATGACCGGCACACCCGTCTTGATAGCCAAGTCGTAGATCTTCAGGATTTTCTCGGCGTAGACCTCGCCCATCTGACCGTCGAAGATCGAGGCGTCGTGGGCATAAACGGTGACCCGTCGGCCGTCGATAAGCCCGTAGCCCGTGACAACGCCGTCGGTCGCGGGCTTGGTGCGTCCCATGCCGTATTCCTCGACGCGGTGGCGTGCGAGCGCGTCCGTTTCGAGGAAGCTGTCGGTGTCCAGCAACGCCTCGATGCGCTGCCGTGCGGTGGAAATCCCCGCTTCTCCCGCAGCCCGGGTTGCTTCGCTTCCCATCGGCTCGCGCGATTCAGCGAGCCTGTTGCGCAGGTCCTCGATTTTGCCAGCGGTCGTGGTCAGGTCGGGCTTTTTGTCGGTCATAGCGCTCCACTTTACGGGCTCACAGCCTCTTCATCAGGTTCCACACCGCCTATCGGTCGGCGCGTCCCCAATGTTTCGCGAAGCGCTTATCGACGCCCACCCTGCACCCCGAATCCCCTCATCCCCGCCAGGAGAAACTGAAATCACAGGGCAAACCTCCAGCGAACGCTATTTCTGGCCGAGGTCGAAAGGCGTGACACCGGAAAGGCTGTTCGGATCGAGCCGCGTGGTGATGCCGATCCTGTTCCACGCGTTGATCGTGACAATCGCCATCAGCAGATTGCGCGCGCCCTTTTCCCCGTGCAGGCGCTCAACGCGGTTCCAGAGCTCATCTGGCACGGATTCTTCGCCGTGGATCTTCGTCACCGCATCTGTGAGCTCTAGTGCCGCGCGCTCTTCGTCGGAGAAGACGTCGGGTGTCTCCGTCCAGTTCTCCACACGGCTGATTTTCTCTTCCGTCCAGCCGTCTTTCCTAGCATCGCGGCGGTGCATGGCAAGGCAGTATGTGCACTGGTTGATTGCAGAGGCCCGTAACTGCACGAGGTGCGAGTCATCCTTGTCCACACGGGCCCGCACGTACGTCTCCATGCCGAGCATGGGCGCGTAGGCGACTTTCGGGATTGGTTTCCGGTTATTCGGTGCCATGCAACAACTCTATGCCTCGTCCCGACCACTCGCAGCAGTCAATCTTCCAGATCAGTCGATGCCTAGCGTGGGAAAGCAACGGCAGAAAAGCGCCGTTTGTAGCTCCTGTCCGAGCATCTAGTCGTAGTGGCCGAGCATGTACTGGTCTTGTCCGTGCCAGTACTGGTTGAAGGCATCCACATCTCCGTCGACAGCTTCAATGTGCCCGTTGTCGTAAGCAAGGGTGACGCTGTTTTCCAGCTTCACGCTGCCCATCAGGTCTTGTTGCCGTTCGTGCCAGTCGAAGCTGATGGTGTCACCGTCAAGGGAAACGTTGTTGATCTGACGGAATGTGCGCATCTCTCCGTCCGGCTCGCCGTTGATGTAGAAGGCGATGCCCTGCGAAACGGAAGCACCGGTATTCGCCGGGCCGTCCATACCGCCGCGCCCACCGTAGAAGATGATCCAGCTGACGGGTGCGCACGGGTCGTAGAAGTTGTCGATGTCCTCGATCCAGTAGTGGGTGTCGTAAGGGTTTTCGCCCGCCTGGGGCATGCGCCCCGGCGCCTCCCCGTCCGGATATTGGTCGCGCGGGTCCTTGGGCAGGGAGGCGCACTTCTTGTCCTTCTTCGGCTTGTCTGACTTCGTTTCCTTCTCCGCTGGCGCTTCCTTGGTCACCGTCTCCGTGACTATTTCTTCTTCCGCCGCCTCATCTGCTGACGGTGCTGACACCGTGCTCAGCGGCGCTGGCTGCGACTCGGGCTCCGCAAGGTTCTCGGAGGAGCAGCCGGCGGTGAGAGCAGCGATAGCAGCCACAGCTGCCAAGACAGAAGCGCGACGGGATCTCATGGTGTTCGAGTGTAGTGTTCGGCCGTGAAAACGCACGACAACCGGCCAATTACATGAAAGGCCGGGGCACCGCCTAGTCGTACGTGCCCAGCATGTACTGGTACGACGGGTTATCCCAAAACGAGTTGAAACTGTCCACGTCACCGCTTACTGCTTCAATGCTTCCGCTTGCCGTGCTGAGAGTGACCGAACGGTGCAAGAGGGGGCCATCGGCGTTAATACCGGTGTGCTCACCCCAGGACAGATAAATGGTGTCGCCGTTGACGTGAATATCCTCGATGACCCCGAACCAGCGCATCTCGCCATCAGGCGCACCGTTGATATAGAAGGCTACACCGTCTTCACGTGTGCCCTGCCTCATTGATGGCCGTTCGGCAGTGCCGGTCTTTCCGTGGAAGAGGATAAAGCTGACCCTTGCGCATGGGTCGTAGTGGTTCTCGATGTCCGAGATCCAGTAATTGAAATCGAAGGTAGGGTCCACGATTGGCATCCGCCCTGGTGCGGTATCGTCCGGGTACTGTTCCCGCGGATCGTTCGGCAGGGCTGCGCACGAGCCGGTCTGATTGTCGGACTCGCCCGACGAATGGGGCTTGCCCAAGAAACCGAACTGACTGGAATCGAATGAACTCTTCTTTTGCGCTGCTTCGTACGACACCGCTTCGGTGACCACGTCGTCGGCACCAGCTTCAACCGGGGAAGGGGGCGCGGCGGTGTTCGTTGTCTGGTCGTCCGAGCCGACCGATGAGCAACCGGCGGCGAGTGTCGCTACTGCCGCGACAGCGGCAAGGAGAGGTGTGCGATGGGGTTTCATGGCTGCAGTGATCCTTTCGTCGTAAGTAGGCCTAGCCGTGGCCCAATTGGTATTGCTTGCGGGGGTCATTCCATTTCCCGTAGAACTGATCGACGTCGCCGTCGACAGCTGTGAGCTCTCCGTTTTCGATGCGCAGCGTCACCGAGTAGTGGTCGGTGATGCCCGCGGCCGTCGTCTCGCCGAGTTCGCCCCAGGCGAAGTTCACCGAGTCGTCCGCATTCCTGGTGACATCCTCGACGGCGGTGAAGAGCTGCATTCCCTTCACGGGTTTGCCGTTGATGTAGAACGCGATGCCGTCGGTCATGGATGCGGCGGTTCCCGCCGGGCGGTCGACGTGCCCGAGGCTGCCGCGGAACACGATCCAGCTGAGAGGCATGCACGGGTCGTAGTTGTTCTCGATGTCTTCGATCCAGTAGCTGTCCTCGCCGGTCTCGTCGCCGAGGCCTGGCATGCGTCCCGGCGCGGTTCCGCTGGGGTATTGCTCCCGCGGGTCCGTCGGCAGTGCGCCGCACTCTTCGCCGCCGCCGGGCGCTGCCTCGCCCGGCGCGCCAGGTGCCTGTTCATCGCCGTTGCCGTCGGCAGGGGGGTTGGCCGGGTCGTCGGCGACGACTTCTTCGGTGACAGGTTCGATTGGGGCACTGCCATCTGCCCCCTCGTTCGCCTCCTTGCCCGCGCCGTCGCCCGCGCCGTCGCCCGGGGCGGTATCGGCGGACGGTTCGGCGATTGCGGTCTCGTTCGGTTCGGTGATCTCGTCGGTGGTGGCACAGCCCGTCGCCAGTGTCGCGACGGCTGCGATGCTTGCGATTGCTCTGGTGGTGTGTCTCATGCCACGAAAACTAATTGCAAGGGGAACCATTGTGAATGCCTAAGGAGATACCGTTACCCCTTCGTCACGGATCGTCACATCGCCGTCACACTTGAAGCTTTTATCGCTCAAAACATCAGACCGTTAACTATTTCCTCAGTAACTGCAGGTCAGCGAGCCAGAGCCAATGCGCTCTCCGAATCCGCCACAACAGTCAGAAAATCCGCGAACCAACGGCAACCGCGTGGCACCCATGTGACAACCACACGGCACACTCCGACCCGCCCCCAGCATCACAGCCGAGTCGATGAAACAAAAAGCGCGGGCAAATCGGGAATCACGGCACAAGAGGCATAAAGTTTTACTAATCCACCCATGAAAGGCCGCCGTCTATGTCCACCGCTTCCGGTACACCGACCCCTAATTCGCCTGACAGCGACGCCGACGAACTGCCGGAGCTGCACAGCGACGAGCACCTCGAGCAGGCCCGCGACGAGTTCGAGCTCGACCATCTCTCCGATGCCGACCGAGAGCAGTACGAGGAGCAGGTAGCTAGCGACGAAGTCCCCGACGGGACCGTGATGGCCTGGGCTATGACGCTCTTCGGCACCGGTGTCGGCGCGGGCATTTTGTTCCTGCCTCTGGATGCCGGAACGTTCGGCTTCTGGCCGCTTCTGGTCGCCACGTTGTTCATCGGTCCGCTGGTGTTCTTCTCGCACCGCACCTACGCTCGCATCGTTTCCGGCTCGCCAATGCCTGGCTTGGACGTCCTGCAGGTCGTCACCGCTCTCACTGGCCGCACACGCGGATTCATCACAGCCCTGGTGTATTGGCTGGCGGTCTATCCGACGGTGTTGATCTACGGCGTGTCCATCACCAACACCATCGACAGCTTCATCGCCAACCAGTTCGGCGGCCCGGAGATCAGCAGATGGGTGCTGGCACCCATCTGCGTGGGCATTCTCACCGGCGCATTCGCATTCGGGCAGAAGGTCACATTGGCCATTGCGAATTTCCTCGTCTACCCGCT
The DNA here is from genome assembly GCF_025144155.1 of Corynebacterium sp. p3-SID1194. Taxonomy (NCBI): domain Bacteria; kingdom Bacillati; phylum Actinomycetota; class Actinomycetes; order Mycobacteriales; family Corynebacteriaceae; genus Corynebacterium; species Corynebacterium sp. p3-SID1194. The sequence continues at coordinate 92,095 of NZ_JALXWY010000004.1, read as the reverse complement.
CATCGTGTCGCTGGCGGGTGTGTCGCTCTACTTGATCCCGCGGTGGGACATCCAGAGCTTCATGTCGTACGAGTCGGATACCCCGATCTGGCAGTCGCTGCTGCTGCTCCTGCCGGTCCTGGTGTTCTCCTTCAGCCACATGGCGGCGCTGTCCCAGTTCGCCCGCGACGTGCAAAAGAAGCATGACGACGACGTGGCCAAGACGGAGAAAGACGTGACCAAGATCGAGCTGATCGCGGTCATCGCACTGGTGCTATTCACCATGTTCTTTGTCTGGTCGTGCGCATTCGCACTCGGCGCGAACGGTCTGGATGAAGCATCTGCGCAGAACATCCCGGTGCTGTCGTACCTGGCGAATGAGACAGGTACCCCGATCATGGCGTGGTTGAGCCCCATCGTGGCGATCTGCGCGATCTCTTCGTCCTACTTCGGTCACATGATGGGTACGGAAGAAGGCACGACCTACTTGCTGCGCGTTGCCGCCCCGAATTTCGCTCAGCGTGTCAGTGAGAACACCATGCGCTGGGTCATCAACGCCTTCATTTTCATCACCGGCACCCTAGTTGCGGTGTTCAACCCGTCGATCATGACCTTGATCTCCGTCGTCGGCGGCATCTTCGTCGCCTTCCTCGTGTACCTCGTGCCCACGCTTCTCTTCCGCAAGGCCACCGCCTACAAGCACTACGCCAACCGCCCCGACACCATCTTCGTGGGCGTGATGGGCGTGCTTATCGTCGGCGTGACCATCTGGAATATGTTCCGCTGACCAGTGCCCGCCGGCGGGTATCCACGCCGCGTACGTTAGTGCATGACCAGCACCAACACGAAACCATTGGTTGTAAGGAGCGAGCCATGGACGAGCAGGCAAGGCTGGAGCGGGTGTTCGGCTACCGTTTCGGCGACATCTACGGCAACTACGTGGCCAAGGTGGAGCGCAAAGGGCACACGGTAGACGAGCTTGACGACGTGCTCGGGTGGTTCACCGGGCTGAGCCCCGACCAGCTTCATGCTGCCGCCGAGTCCGACCGGACCCTGCGCGATTTCTTCGGCGAAGTGACGCTGAACGCGAATGCGGACCTCATCACCGGCAAGGTGTGCGGCGTGCGCGTGGAGGACGTCGATGATGGGCTCATGCGGAAAATTCGCCGAATGGATTTGCTTGTCGACGAGCTCGCCCGCGGCAAGAAGATCACCAGCATCAAGCGGGGCTGAGACGTCCACCGCATCGCCGTAGTGCCGTAACAGGTCGATGGGCCCCTCCCATGCGGAGCGAACGCACCGAAAAGTGGGGTCCGGCAAGAGGGTTCGACTGCAAAGCACAACAAAAAGGAACGTTCGCACCGAAATGGCGGGCTTGGTGGGTAGGATAGGGCGCTGAACGAACATTCCGGAACGATCGATCCGCTAAGGGGGCCCTTATGGACACCGCGGCCTTGGGTGCGTTCGTGCGCCAGCAGCGCAAGGACCGTGGGCTAACACAACTGGATGTAGCGGAGCTTGCGGAGGTGTCGGATCGTTTCCTGCGCGAGTTGGAGCATGGCAAGCCGTCCGCTGAGATTGGGAAAGTCATCGACGTACTCGCAGTGCTTGGATACGATCTCGAGCCTGTGGTGCACAGGGGTAGCGCATTGTGATCGCTGCGGACGTCTACGTGGGTAGTGACCTGGTAGGTCATTCTTCCAGGCGCGGCGATGGTGTGGTGGGCATTTGCGTGTCTGACGTACGGAGAAAGACGGAGGCGTACTGTGGCGCTTTAAAGCAGGAAGCAGGAAGCGATCTCAAAACGCGATGAGCGACAGTACCCTTTGACACATGCCTACTCCTGCATCGTCAACAGCGTTCGCACCAGGCCTCATGGTCCGTGTCCGCGATGAACTTTGGCTGATCACCCACGTGACGCAGTCCGTAGACGGCTATCTGTTGAAGGTGCGCGGGCTGTCGGATTACGTGCGCGACACCACGGCGAGCTTCTATACAGCGATCGACGATGTGGAGGTGTTCGACCCAGCCAAGGTAGAGGTGGTGCCGGACCACTCACCGGGGTACCGGACCACGCGGTTGTGGCTGGAGACAACCCTGCGGCAGACGCCGGTTCCGCTGTACCAGGAGGAGCTCTCCGTTGCCGAGGACATGCTCATGGATCCGCTCGATTACCAGCTCACTGCTGTGCGCAAGGCGCTTTCTGATGACAACCTTCGTCCCCGCGTGCTCATCGCCGACGCCGTTGGTCTGGGCAAGACCCTTGAGATCGGCATGATCCTCGCGGAGCTGATCCGCCGTGGTCGAGGCGACCGCATTCTCGTGGTCACTCCAAAGCACATCATGGAGCAGTTCCAGCAGGAGATGTGGTCGCGTTTCGCCATTCCATTGGTTCGTCTTGACTCAAACGGAATCCAGCGCGTTCGCCGAATCCTTCCGGCTAGCCGAAATCCGTTCACCTATTTCTCCCGCGTCATTGTGTCGATGGACACCCTCAAGAGTCCCAAGTATCGCGCGCAGCTGGAAAAGGTCCGTTGGGATGCGGTGGTGATCGACGAGATCCACAATGCCACCAACGTGGGCACACAAAACAACGAGCTTGCTCGCACGCTGGCGCCGACCACCGAAGCGCTCCTTGTCGCGTCGGCAACGCCGCACAACGGTGATCCCGAGTCCTTCAAAGAGATTCTCCGTCTGCTCGACCCGACCGCAGTCATGCCGGACGGCACTATCGACAAGAGCGCGGTTCAGAGGTTGCTCATCCGCCGTCACCGACACAGTGATGAGGTTGCCACGGTGGTGGGGGAGAAGTGGGCTGTCCGCAAGGACCCACTGAATATCCCGGTGGAGGCATCGAAGGAAGAGAACGCCGTGGCCGGCGAGCTCGAAGCCACCTGGATCCACCCAGAGAGCGGCCGGATTCCAGCGCAGGACCGGCTCTTCCCATGGACTCTGGTGAAGGCATTTCTGTCCTCGCCTGCTGCACTTGAGGAAACGGTCACGAACCGCCTCAAGCGCGTTTCTGACAGCGACTCAAAGCAGCGTGACGCACTGGAGCGTCTCCATCAGCTCAATCAGAAGGTCACCCGCCAGAATTCCAATAAATACGCGGCGCTCGTCAATTACTTGAAAGACATCGGGGTGAAAAAGGGGAGTGATACCCGTGCGGTGATCTTTTCGGAACGCGTTGCCACCCTCCATTGGTTGCAGGAGAACCTCACCAAGGACCTCAAGATGCCGAAGGACTCCATTGCGGTCATGCACGGTGGTCTCTCCGACGAAGAGCAGATGAGGCTTGTCGACGAATTCAAGCGCGAGGACTCCAAACTGCGCATCCTCGTCACCGGCGATGTCGCTTCGGAGGGCGTCAATCTGCATACGCTGTGCCACCACTTGGTCCACTACGACATTCCGTGGTCGCTTATCCGTATCCAACAGCGAAACGGCCGCGTCGACCGCTACGGCCAGACTGAGCCGCCACAGATCACGGCGCTTCTCCTCGACACTGCGCAAGGCGGATATGTCGGTGAACTTCATGTGCTCAAGAAACTCATCGAGCGTGAGCACGAAGCGCACGAGATTCTCGGTGATGTCGGCTCTCTCATCGGTCAGCACTCGGTCAAGGGCGAAGAGGATGAGATCCGCAAGATCATTCAGAACCAGGCCGGTTTCGATGAGGTAGTGAAGGCTCCGGAACAGATCGCTGAGGATTCTGCAGAGACTGAAGAAGATCTCATCGATCAGTGGATGGCTGGGTTTGGCATCGAACTCGATGAAGACGGAAATTTGGATACTACGCCTTCGAGTAGTGCATTCATCGGCACCGCGTCCTCACATCCAGGCGGAATCCGCAGCAGCCTCTATGCTTCCGAGGTCGCCTACTTGGAAGACGCGTTGAGTGAAGCCTTCCATGGCGCACCGGAAAAGGACCTCGCCGCAAATGGCGTGGGCTACGTCCGCCACCAGAACCAGGTCGCGGAGCTCACTCCGCCGGAGGATCTCCGCCGACGCCTTGAGGTGCTGCCGCAGGACTACCTGGCAGCCCGGAAAGTGAGTGAGCGCTTCCAGCTGGCCACAAACATGGACATCGGCAACGAGGTCATGCGACGCGCCCGCACCGGCCAGGACGGTTCAACATGGCCGAAGGCCCACTTCCTCGGCCCGTTGCACCCCGTGACAGATTGGGCTACCGACCGTGCGCTCGCGTCGCTTTCCGCCGGCCAGATCACCGCTTTCAGCGGCGACGTCGCTGCGCCGACCGTGTTGCTCATGGCGACCTTGACCAACAAGCGGGGCCAGGTAGTCTCCCGAGCTTTCGTGGCGGTAATGGACGGCATGATCCCGCAGGATGTACCGGACCCCATCGCGTGGCTGCGCGCAGCGGGATTGACCGAGAGAGCGATCAATCCGGGCACGCTCACCTTGCCCGACAACGCCCAGGAGCTCATCGCTCAGTCAGTGCAGGTGGCCAGCGGCCAGCTGCAACCGATGATGTCCGCCGCGCGTGCTCACGCCCACGACCGCATCGGATACTGGGTGCAGCGTGCTGAGAACTGGGACCAGGCGAGAGAAGACGTGACTAAGACCGCCAAGGTCGGCCGCTCGGCGTCGCTCATTAGCGAAGAGAAATCGCTCATCTCCTCACTCGAACCCGACCGCGAGCTGATTCGCCCACTCGTGCTCATTCTCCCCGCTGACGCCAGCGCCGATACCAACTAGGAGACGTTTACCAATGGCTGCATACGAATCCATCCTCAATGTCGACGAGTGGATCAGCGACCACTATTTCACCACCGATGAAACCAAGGGTGAGTCCTTCACTAAACGCGTGAAGAACCGCACCAAAGAGTGGGCCGAGCTCGAGGGAGAGACCGGAACGATCTCGCCGGTTAAACGTTTCCAGCAGTACCGCGGCGATCTCCAAAAAGCATTTGCGACGAACGCCGATGCCGACGTCACCTATTCGCTCATCCGCACAGCTTTCGGGTACGGGACACCATCGCAAAAGACCTACACGCGCGCCGGTGAGGAGCTGTCCTACGACGGCTGGCACGGTAATGCTGGCACCCTAATTGTCATCAGTGCCACGTCCGGAATCGACGATGAAAACGAAGGGGATAGCGGGACTGACGAAGACGTAACGGAAGACAATCTGTTTTCTCTTTCGGCCGTTGGGGGAGTGACCCCCGCGGGCAAGGACCCGCAGCCGACCCAGGTGTCCAAACTGATCGGCGACCTTTTCCTCTCTCAAGACCCGCCCGAGTTCATCGTGGTCATCGCAGAGACGTGGGTGGCCGTTGCAGAGCGCGAGACTTGGCCTCTCGGCCGATACTTGGCGATTAACCTGCAACTGGCCGTCGAACGTAACGACACGAAGAAGGCTGGCGAACTGGAACGCGTCGCTGTCATCCTTGCTCGAGAGAACCTCGAGCGTGCCGCCGACGGCACGACCTGGTGGACTCAGACCCGCGAAGAATCCCAGCAGCACGCGGTGAAGGTCTCCGGCGACCTGCGCGACGCAGTGCGTGAATCCATTGAGATCATTGGCAACGACGTGCTCGACCGTCACCGCGAACAGGATCTGCCCATTGACGACCTCGACGGCAACGAGCTCTCCCGCCAATCGCTGCGCTACCTCTACCGCATCCTCTTCCTTCTCTTCGCGGAGGCTTCCCCGGAGCTTGCCATCCTGCCCACCGGTGCGCCCGAATACGTCGACGGTTATGGGCTAGACCGACTGCGCGACCAGATCCTCAATCCACCTGTCACCGATAAAGCACGCCGCGGAACACACCTCTACGACTCCCTGCAGCTTCTATTTACTCAGGTCAACCATGGCCACGACCCGCTGGAGGCCGTCGGCGCAGACAAAGATGCGCAGAACGAGGGCCTGACTTTCCGCAACCTTGAAGCGGACCTGTTCAAGAGCGAATCGACCTCGCTTATCGATGCGACGAAGCTCTCCAACGACGCCCTCACCCGCGTCCTGCAGAACCTGCTTCTGTCCAAAGTATCCGCAGGCAAAGACCGCGGCTTCATTTCGTATGCCACCCTCGGCGTGACCGAACTGGGCCAGGTGTACGAGGGCTTGATGTCCTACCACGGCTTCATCGCCCAAGAAGATCTGTACGAGGTAGCGCCGAAGGGCGATGCCTCCAAGGGCTCGTGGGTGCTTCCTACTGACCGTGCCGATACCGTCCCTCAAGACAGCTTCGTCATGGAGACGAAGGAGATGGAGGAGGGCGGCACCGCTAAGACCCGTCGCCTGCACCCCGAGGGCTCCTTCGTCTTCCGTCAGTCCAGCCGTGACCGCGAACGTTCGGCGTCCTTCTACACCCCGCAGGTGCTCACCGAGTTCACCGTCGGCCAGGCCATCGAGGTCCTTCAAGAGGAAGGCCGCATCGAAACCTCTGAGGACGTGCTCAGCCTCACTATCTGTGAGCCCGCCATGGGCTCCGGTGCCTTCGCCGTGGAGGCCGTACGTCAACTCGCGGAGCTCTACCTCGAGCTCAGGGAAAAGGAACTCGACCAGCAAGTCGATCCCGAAAACCGCACCTTGGAACTCCAGAAGGTCAAGGCCCACATCGCCCTGCACCAGGTGTATGGCGTGGATTTGAACCCCACCGCGGTGGAGCTCGCCGAGATCTCCCTGTGGCTGGACACCATGACCAGTCAGCTCAAAGCCCCCTGGTTCGGCCTCCACCTGCGCCGCGGCAACTCTCTCATCGGCGCACTGCGCTCCACCTATTCCACAGCCCAGCTGAAGAAGCGCGAGTGGCTCACCGCCGTCCCGCGCCGGGAGTCCGTCCAGAATCTCACCGAAGCTATCGATGCCGGCGAGCCCCGCGACATCAACGCCGCGGGTCGCATCCACCAGTTCCTCTTGCCCTCCGCAACCTGGGGCGCTGCCGCGGACGCGAAGGATCTAAAGACCCTGGCCGAGGATGAGATCGCCGCCATGAAAGCGTGGCGCAAATCCGTCACCGGCAAGGTGCCTACCAAAGAGCAGGCGAAGAGGCTGACCAACCTCGCCGTACGCGTTGAATCCCTCTGGGCCATCACGCTGTCCAAGATGCGCATCGCGGAAGACCAGATCCGCCGCGACATCGACCTTTGGGGCCGCAACACCGAGCACACCGCGAAGAACGTCCGCCGCGAACAGATCGAGCGCGAGTTACTTCACGACGCCGACGGTGCCTACCTCCGCCTCCGCCTCGCCATGGATGCGTGGAACGCTCTCACCTTCTGGCCACTGACCGAAGTGGATCAACTTCCCGACCTCGACGAGTGGCTCGCCACGCTTACCGACCTCATAGGCGTGGATACCCAGGCCCGCGACACCAACCAGATCCGACTGGCCAGCGCCACCAACTGGGACGAACTGGTCGAGCTGGAGCGCACCGAGATCGGCCTCTCCGGCGCTCGCAAGATCGAGACCGTGCTAGCGAACCACCCGTGGTTGCGCGTGGTGCAGTCCGTCGCCGCCGACCAAGGCTTCTTCCACTGGGACCTCGACTTCGCGGCAGTCTTCGCCCGCGGTGGCTTCGACCTACAGGTTGGCAACCCGCCGTGGGTGCGGCCGCGTACAGATCTTGACGCGTTGTACTCCGAAGCGGACCCCTGGTTCTCCCTTGCACACAAGCCGACCCAAGCTGCAAAGAACGACCGACGCGAGCAGTGGAACACTGATCTGTCTGCGCGCGAGGTTGTCTATCGAGGGCTTGGCGAATCGGTGGCTACTGCGGCGGCTCTCGCCGACACCACCCGCTACCCGCACCTCGTCGGTCAACAACCCGATCTCTACCGCGGGTTCATGGAGCGCACGTGGGGTAACGCGTCGGAGGATAGCGTCACCTCCCTCATCCACCCTGAGTCCCACTTCACTGAGAAGAAGGCTGCGCCGTTACGCCGTGGATCGTACCTGCGATTGCGGCGCCACTGGCAGTTCATCAACGAGATGGTGCTGTTCGACATCGACCACCACAATGCGTACGGCGTCCACGTTTACGGTCCCCAGCAAGATGCGCCCAGCTTTGGCCACGCCGCTTCGTTGTACCACCCCTTCACCGTCCAAGAGTCGCTCCCGCACGATGGATCCGGCAATCTACCTGGTCTGAAAGATGACAACGGGAACTGGGATCTAAGACCACACGGTGACCGTATCCAAACGGTTGATCTCAAGGCGCTCAAGGTGTGGCACTCCATTTTGGAGGACGAATCGGTTTCGCCCATCGAATCTCGCATGGTCTACACAGTCAACACCGAAGCCGCGGCAGTGCTCGAGAAGCTCGCCGCCGCACCCCGTATCCGCGAGCTCGGACTTCAATTCTCCCGCGGTTGGGACGAGTCCATTGATAAGAAGAAAGGCTACTTCGATACGGGATGGGCGCACCCAGAGTCGTGGAACGATGTCATTCTTCAAGGCCCGCACCTCGGCGTATCGACACCGATGATCAAGCAACCCAACCCCACCCTGAAGCACAATCAAGACTGGGCCGAGGTCGACCTCGAGGCAATGCCTGCCGACTTCATTCCTGCAACGGCGTACCAGCCGGATCGCTCAGGCAAGCCAACCTACGATTCTGACTACCCGAAATGGTCAACTCCGAACGGATTCAGATCGGCTAATGACTTCTACCGAGTGGCCTGGCGTCGAATGGCTGCAACTACCGGGTTCAGAACTTTGTATCCGGCTTTGATTCCACCAGGGGCAAAGCATGTCCACCCGGTGCACTCTGCAGCGGTTGTAAATAGCGCTAGGAAAACGGTCGTTGCCGGTGCCGGAATGTCATCGCTGGTCTGCGACTTTTGGGCTCGGTCAACCGGTGCAAGTGAGATGTCTTATCCCTTGGTCGAGGGGCTCCCGCTAGGCGTAGATGTGGCCGAGGACCGGCTCACCGAAAATTACCTCCGGCTCAACTGTCTCACCGAGGCGTACGCGCCTCTGTGGGAGGAAGTTATGGGGGAGGCGTGGGACGTCGATAAGTCTTTGCGTAAGGATGAGGGGCGGCGTGCTGCGCAGGTGGAGATTGATGCGATTGTGGCGTTGTCGTTGGGTGTGACGGCGGATGAGTTGTGCATGATGTATCGGACGCAGTTTCCGGTGATGCGTCGGTATGACCAGGAGGATCGGTTTGATGCGAATGGTCGTAAGGTGCCGAAGGATGTGTTGAAGTTGCAGGCGAAGTTGCGCGAGGAGGAGGAGTTGTCGGTGGTGGATCGGATGTGGGTGCATCCGCAGTCGGGTGTGGAGTACGTCTACGAGTATCCGTTTAGGCAGTTGGACCGGGAAGCGGACATGCGTGAGGCGTACAAGAGGTTTGCACAAGCGAAGAGGGCCTAGGTCAACGGTCGCAAAGTATGCCGAAAATATGTGCGACATACCCCTGTCGGGTGTCGATCATTTTTGTAGCGTATGCACGAGTCGAAAGGAGTTAAGCGATGAGTGTTTCGCAGGTTCGTAGTCAGCTTGAACGCAAACGCAAGCAAAGGTTGGATGCCGAAAAGAAGTTAGGGGAGTCTCGAACCAAGGAGTCTTCAAAATTCTCCGAGGCAGTCAAACTTCGCCAACAAGCCGACAAAGCTGCAAGTGAATCGACCCGCAAGAGTAGATTGCGCGAGGCCGAACGCAAAGAAAAAGATGCTATTTCTGCTGGAAAGGAGGCATCTTCATGGCAGAGAAAACTAGATACCCTTCGTAAAGAGGAGGACCGGTTGCATACGAAGCTCAACAAAGAGGAGAATGCGGAAGCCGACGCGCTGGCGCGACAGCACCAGCGCGAGCAGCGGCAGGCGGCACAAAAGGCTGAACGGCAGCAGGCATCAATCTCGAGAAGGATTGAATCGACTGAAAAATCTTTACGGGAAATTGCGTCGAGAATACCTTCAGCTAAACCCGAAAAGCTCCGGGTCTTGCTATTGGGAGCCGCTTCGAGGGGCGATCTCCGCGTCTCACGTGAACAGAGCCGCATCCGCGCAGCGGTTGAATCAGCGTTGCACCGCGACCAGATTGAGATCGATGCGCGTCCTTCTGCGACACCGGATGACCTACTCGACGGGCTGAGCAAATTCCGACCCCATGTTGTCCACTTTTCTGGGCACGGAAACTCCAGCTTGATCCAGTTTGAGGATGATGAAGACGGCCTGCATGACGGCGTGGTGGTGACAGCTAGAGCTTTTTCAAGCGCGATACAGGCAACCGATTACTCACCTACCCTTGTTGTTCTCAATTCCTGCAGCTCGGCCCCCCAAGCCGCGAAGCTAGTCGAGGAGATAGTCCCTTTTGCTATCGGAATGGCCGAAAGTATCGAAGACGCTGATGCCATCAGCTACGCCGCGCGTTTTTACGCGTCTGTTGCGAATGGTGAAAGTATCAGATCGGCCCACAGTTTGGGAAAGGCGGCTCTTAAACTGGCTGGACTATCGGGTGCTGAACTACCGACTTTGTGTTGGGCCGAAGATAGGGAGCCCCAGAAGGCCCTTCTTGTCAAGCCTATTTAAAACCCCAATCGGTATCATTCGCATAGCCCGCTGTGCGAGTGGTCGACCGAGGCCTATGCCCCGTTGTGGGAGGAGTTGATGGGGGGGGACGTGGGGCGTCGATAAGTCTTTGCGTAAGGATGAGGGGCGGCGTGCTGCGCGGGTGGAGATTGATGCGATTGTGGCGTTGTCGTTGGGTGTGACGGCGGATGAGTTGTGCATGATGTATCGGACGCAGTTTCCGGTGATGCGTCGGTATGACCAGGAGGATCGGTTTGATGCGAATGGTCGGAAGGAGCCGAAGGAAATTGTGAAGGCGGACGCGAAGTTGAAGGACGGTGCGGAGTTGTCAGTGGCGGATCGAACGTGGGTGCATCCGCAGTCGGGTGTGGAGTACGTCTTTGAGTATCCGTTTAGGCGGTTGGATCGTGAGGCGGATATGCGGGCGGCTTACGCGCGGTTTGAGGGGATGGGTTAAACGCCCAGCAAGGAGAGAAGCACGAGCGCATCTGGCTCGTCGAGATCAGTGTTATGGGCGAGCATCTCGACCTGCACTATCGAACAAGCGTTCTGCAGTGCAGGTCGTTGGTGGCGCGCTGTTGGCTATTATTCGGGACTAGAACGATAACCCAGCGAGCTGAGGTGATTGAGATGGCAGTTGAGATTAAGACCACCAACAACAAGGAACTCTGGGAGAAGAAGCGAGACTATCTCGCTGCTCTCCGCAGGTCTACACGCCAGCCTTCTGCGAGCATTGAAGAACTACGTACGCTCGCCCACTCGGGCATGCTAGATAAGTCCGAGCGGGCCCTGTACGACGATTTAAGCGTCGTATTGATGCTGTTGGGTGAGGGACAACTTGAATCTGCGTGACGAGGCTGAGCTGTTTCTCGATGAGGTGAGAAGCACGCTTCTAGATGCTCTCCCACTCGCATCTGAAGGGGATATCGAAACGGAGGCGTGGCTTAACGCCGATACGAACATCGTTGTCGGTGAATTTGATGCCCCGGTTATCCACGGTGCCGGTCAGCTGGAAAGCGAAGTTGAAAGCCAAGACTACAGCCAGCTATTCCGCGTCATCGTCCGCTACGAATTAACTTCCGATTCCACCGGCAAGTTCCTCGCCGTGGAAAGAAGCAAATTCGAGCTGCGGGTAGCTACGTCCCCAGGCATTCGGTTTGAATACGAACGGGGGTACACCAGCGCTCCATGCGCCCACATTCATTACTCGGGAGTCACTGGATTGCTGAGTCCGGCTCTAATGCAAAACTTCCAAGGGAAGTCTGGAAACCCGCGGAAGAAAGGACGGCTGGAAGAACTGCACTTACCGGTGGGTGGCAGACGGTTTCGTCCGTCGCTCGAAGAGTTCCTTTACTTCGTTATCGCTGAGTGCGGGTTTCGGGGCAAACCGGGCTGGGAGCCGACCTTGCTGCGACGGCGGCAAGAATGGTTGTTCAAGCAAACGGCTGCCGCAGCACGGGACTACCCGGAAGCCGCGGCAACGTCGCTGGAGGAGCTCGGATTCTCAGTCACGCCTCCGGCAGGGTTCTCTCCACGAGTGATTGACGCAAAGTGGTAGGGAAATCTCGGTCTGAGAAGAGTAGATGATGTCGGAGGAGGTTGTGGGGGCGGCGTGGGGCGTCGATAAGCCTTTGCGTAAGGATGAGGAGCGTCGAGCCGCGCAGGTGGAGATTGATGCGATTGTGGCGTTGTCGTTGGGTGTGACGGCGGATGAGTTGTGCATGATTTATCGGACGCAGTTTCCGGTGATGCGGCGTTATGACCAGGAGGATCGGTTTGATGCGAATGGTCGTAAGGTGCCGAAGGGGATTGTGAAGGCGGACGCGAAGTTGAAGGACGGCGCGGAGTTGCCGGTGGCGGATCGGACGTGGGTGCATCCGCAGTCGGGTGTGGAGTACGTCTTTGAGTATCCGTTTAGGCAGTTGGATCGGGAGGCGGATATGCGGGAGGCGTACGCGAGGTTTGAGGGGATGGTGGAGAAATGAGAGGTTCGTTCGAAAACGGCACAGGTTTGATTACCTCAGGCCATTTGGTGAGGTGGGTTGAACTGAACAAACGGGAAGCAGAACAGGTCTTCCCCGAACTGGTTCGGCGTTTGTTAGACGCTACCCCTGAGGCATCGGAGATCCATATGCGAGCTGGCGATAGTGTCGCGCTGAGTGGGTACGATGGCTCGGCTTTCCTGGCGGAGGGGAGCAACTTGCTCCCATCGGGAAAAATCGTGTTCGAGCTCGGGACGAACAAGAAAATCGGGCAGAAAGCTACCGCTGATTTCCAAAGCCGGCGGGCTAAAGCGGACGCTGATGTAACTTTCGTTTTCGCAACGCCTAGGAGGTGGCAGGGAAAGGAAGATTGGGCGGCGCAGCGCCGTTCCGAAGAAGTGTTCAAGGACATCCGGGTCCTCGACGCTGACGATTTTGAGCATTGGCTGCAACTAGCACCAATGACGCAAATTTGGTTCTCGGAGTACTTAGAAATCGATCCCCAGGGAGCTGAACAGCTGTCAGGTTGGTGGACTCGTTTCAGCGGATCCGCACAGCCAGGCTTGCCCAAGTCACTCTTCGTCGCGGGCAGGGAACGCGAGGCTCACCAGCTTCTTGAATTCGTTAAGGAAAGGCCAGGTCAACTGGTGATTGAATCGCCTTCATCCGACGATATCCTCGGTTTCCTGGCCTCCGTGCTGGATCAGGAGGATCAAGACGGGTTGGTTGATCCTGTGATCGTCGAAAGCAAGGCTTTGTGGAAGCATATTTGCAGTCTTCCGAGCCGCGGAATATTGATCCCGATGTTCAAAAACCCTGATGTGCGACTCGCCGTCGACAGTGGAAAACATGTAGTCATAACGAAGGATTATTCGAAATCGCGGATCCAGATGCCGGGATTATTCTTACCGCGTGTCAATCGGACTGCAGCCGAGGATTCTCTAGCCTCGGCTGGTTTTGACGCTAAGGAGGCGAAAAAGCTTGCCGTTCTTGCGCGCAGAAGTTTCCCGGCCTTTAAACGGCGTGTTTCGCTCGTACCCGAAGACCGGGGCTCGGTTTGGGCTGAGCCTTCTAGTGCCTCCGTTTTGAGCGGACTATTCATTGCGGGGCGATGGCGCGAATGCCCCGGTGATTTGGAAGTTTTGGAGAAGCTGACTCGCTTAAGTGATGTTGAAGTGGCCGAGCAGTTAGCGAGTTTTAAAGACGGAGCCGACCCCGCCCTCTGGAACTCTGGTGGAGTATGGAGTTTTGTTTCCGCAGAGGAAGCTTTCGTAGAGCTGCTTCCACGGTTCAATCCCCGCTTACAAGAAACGTGGGTTGCTATCGCTACCGAGGTCCTCGCTGAGCCCGACCCACTTGAGGGCTTGGATCAAATCCAGCGGGCCTTAAGCAGCGACCCTGGCAGAAGGTTTTCGAAAGACCTTCGCCGGGGGGTAGCGGAAAGCCTCGCGATCCTAGCGTCTGTTCGGGATGGAGATGCTGGGGCATCTGAAAGAGTGACAGTTCCAGACTCTGTGATTGCTGAAACCATGCGACGAGTACAGGATCCGAATCACAGGTTGAGTTGGCTAACGATCACCGACGTTTTGCCAGCCATGGCCGAAGCCAGCCCAGACGCATTCTTACTAGCGGTGGAGAAGGACCTCGCTAACGATGAGCCGACTCTAGCCATCCTATTTGAGGAGTTCGATGACTCGCTTAGATTTGGGCCGAAAGTCCATTACCCTGCACTCCTTTCAGCTCTCGAGTTACTTTGCTGGAACCCGGAGTACATCGCGAGATCTTTTAGGGTACTCGCACGACTCGCAGCTTTTCCCGTCCCGGTTAATCTAGCGAATACACCCTTGGCGTCCATGGGTGCGGTGATGTCTGGTTGGCTACCAGGAAACCCACTCGATTCTGGAATGCGTCGTGAGTTCCTGGACGTTTGTTTCCAGATCTCCCCGGAAACTGCGCGCCATTTACTTATGGAACTCTGGCCATCCCGTCGCTCGATGGTTTTTTCACCGTACCGACCGCGATTTCGAGATTGGCCTGAAAGTTCAGTGAAAGTGACTTACGGCCAGCTATATGAATTCGTCGATTCTCTTGCCGAGAGGGCAATCGCGTGGTCGACGGACGAACCGTCGTACCTGACATGGATGATTGAGGCTGTAGAGACGTCTGCATCACTTAAAGCGGCAAACAGCTTGGTTGATTATCTCGCAGGTCAAGTGACAGTAAATGCCCTTGGGTCGTCAGGACGGTTAGACCTTTTAGCTTCAGTTTCGGCAACCGTCGTGAAACATGACCGGTACAGCGATGCAAGCTGGGCGATGCCTATTGAGTTGCGGGGGCGACTCAGGGATCTGCAGACACTCTTGGATCCGTCAGGACTCTACTCGCAATCGCTGTATATTTTCGACTGGGACCCGGTACTTTCCGGAATGGATCGCCCGGATTCGGAGTACCGTGAAGAGCTTGATCAGAAACGAGCCGAGGCTGTCAAACAGGTTCTTGCGAAGCCGAACGGATGGAACGACCTCAAGGAAATTACTAAGCGTGTGGGGGACTCGGGAAGTGTTGGTAGAGCGATATCTTTTGAGGGAGGGTTCAAAACTCTGGACCGCATGACTCCTTGGCTCGAATCGGATGACAGGCAGTTGCAGTGGGCAGCAAGAGTTTGGATTCACTCATGGCTGGAGTCCGGCGGGCCGGAGACGATCAGGGCGGTCTTGGAGCAAGAGACGCTAATAGATGAAGCCAGAAAAAAATTTGTTCATTGTGTGCCTCATTCAAGTGCCTTTTGGGATGTCCTCGCTGCGTGGCCCGATGAGTATTCTGAGTATTGGCAGCATGGCCGGTTCGACATATTCGATGTCGAAGATCTGAACCGGGCTGTGCAAGAGCTTTTGCGTCACGGGAGAGGGAATACCGCGGCTATCGCCGTCGCACGCGCGCTTCATTCACCTAGGTCAAAGGGGCGGGAAGAGGTCGACGTAGATGTCGCTATCTCAAGTCTGCATGCTGCGCTTTTGGCGAAAGACGACTTGCAACGACTTGATTCGTACGAGGTTGAGGAGATATTGAATTATCTCGAAAATAGGGCGGTCGATCAGGACATTCTCGCGGGTCTTGAGTATGCGTTCTTTGCTTGGCTGGGCGAGGATTATGAGCCGAAGGCATTGAATCAATACCTGGCGGCAAACCCCGGCTTCTTCGTCGAACTGACTTGTCAAGCGTATCGCGGCGGCAGTGAAGTGGAGCACGAAGCAACGCAGCAACCAAACCCGGCTAAGGTTCAAGCGGCTTGGTCGATCCTAAACCATTGGGGTGGTCTACCAGGTCGCGATGACGACGGATCTGTCAATCCACAGATACTGGAAGATTGGGTGGCAGCAGCCCGTAGAATGCTACGGGAATCAGGGCGCGCTGACATCGGGGATCAGCTAATTGGCAGAATTTTTGTGAATGCTTCCACGGGCAAAGATGGGATCTGGCCCGAAGAACCAATACGGGATCTAATTGAGACACTTTCAAGCCCTCACATTGAAACCGGCATGATTCTAGGTCAATTGAACAGCCGGGGAGTGACCTCGCGGGGCATTTATGAGGGCGGTGGGCAAGAACGCGATTTAGCGAATCGTTATCTAGCAGACTCTAGATCGATCGGAATTAGATGGCCTAGAACGGCCGCAGTTCTCAGAGAAATAGGGTGGCGATATGAACAGGATGCTGCACGTGAGGATACCCAAGCCGAGGTGGCCCAAGATTTCGACTAAAAGACTTGATGGTGGCGTTCGTAGCGACGCCAATAGTGCTGGCCGGTGCGCTCTCAGTAACGTTTCCTGGGGTTCTGAATCGGGTCGATGGTGTCGACGTTACTTTCTCGAACGCTCATTGTTTTGCCAGCTATGAATCACGCGAGCGGGCGGGCGCTTTGGTTAGCCCAGATCTAGCGTAGTCGCCCCTCGACACCCAAGGCGATAACTGGTTTTACTGCAAAAATATCCCTGGATGCTCCTCTTTCAATTGCGTGAGGAGCAAACTTCCAAGTCCCAGCACTCCCATTGCATATCGTTTGGCGTCTGACCGTTCTTGGATCCTATGGCGGTCTACGTTGCTTAGCGCTTGCGTGAAGCCCATAGCGAGAAATCTCCAGCCTTCGGTCTCGCTAGCACCATCGCCCAGCTTCAAACTGCTCTTTTCGCCAAAAACGCGAGCCATTAGAGCCTTACCGACCAAGGTTTCACCTTTGCTCCCTTTAGGATTTCCAGCTAGTAATCGAATCCTATCTTCTACAAATATCGCGACTTGAGAAGCAACCTTTCCCCAATCTTCTTCAGCAATTAAACCCTCCACGTGGTTAAGCAAATGGGGTTCGAAACTCCCGCCACCTACGGAGGTGACCTGGGTGGTTTCAACGCTCATATAGAACAACGCAGCATCGATGAGTCCCACTGCCTCTTCAATCCCGCGCGCGGAATATCGCCGAAGCTCCTCGGATGTTGTTGACGAAGTCCAAATCGAAGGAGAGTACTTAACCGATTTAAAAGTTTTGACGATGCTATGTTCGGATCCGAGTGAGCTTTCCAGAACGCTGTGAACCTTAGCTTTCCACGAGGATAGCTGCGCTCTATTGGGAGCAAGAGCCAATTCGCTTGCCTGATCCTTTAACATTTCGAGCGCTATTATTGGCGGGTTGGAGCTCGTTTCAATGTGGGTTATATGCTGAACGGAGCTTTCGTGATCTGAACTTAAAGAAGCCATTGCACGATCCTACTTTCTGATCGGCGTTTGATCCGTACGGAAGATGGGATCTTCAGATACTAAACTAACCCCGTGTCCTCGCTCATTCCCGTTTATGCATCGGAGCATGTCCTTGGTGGTGTGTCCGAGTACCTTGCCACTGCGTTTTCGCTTGCGAACCCTGAAACATCTAACGCTCTGAAAGCGTTCCTGGAGGATACGGAGCGCGGCATGTTCCACGGTCCGTACGTGCGGGTGCGGTTGCCGTATGCGCGGGCGTTGCGGTGGGACGGGATTCTGGATTGGATGCCGTCGTGGTTCACGCCGTATCACCACCAGGCTGAAGCATTCCGACGCCTGCGGAGCAAGGACGAGAACGGGGATAGGCGACCGGAACCGACTCTGGTGATCACGGGTACTGGTTCCGGTAAGACGGAGTCTTTTCTTTACCCCGTACTGGATCACGCGGCGCGTACACGGGCGCGCGGTCGCACGGGTGTAAAGGCATTGCTGTTGTATCCGATGAACGCGCTGGCAAATGACCAAGCGGATCGTCTTGCGAAGCTGATTGCCAATGAGCCGGCGCTCGCTGGCGTGACGGCGGGCATCTATACGGGTGAGGCGAAGGGCAATGTCAAAAAGGTCACTGAGTATTCGCTGATCAATGACCCGGATGAGATGCGACTGAATCCGCCGGATATTTTGCTCACCAACTACAAGATGTTGGACCAGCTTCTGCTGCGCTCCGAAGACCGGGAGATCTGGAAAAAATCCGCGACGTCCTTGCAGTACTTGGTGTTGGATGAGTTCCACACATATGACGGTGCGCAGGGCACGGATGTCGCGTTGTTGCTGCGTCGGTTGGGGTTGATGCACAAGGCGCACCAACCGGACGGATTCTTGGGTGAGTATTCCTCCAATCCCCTGGGACGGGTGACACCTGTTGCGACGTCGGCGACTCTCGGTGGTGAGGGGGACCGCCAGAAGGTGCTTGACTTCGCGGGGACGATCTTTGGGGAGGTGTTCACGTCGGACGCGGTGGTCGGGGAGCGGACGCTCACGTATGAGACGTGGGTTGAGGAAATCGCTTCCAGGTTTGGAGCACACGACGTACAGCCGTATCCGGACATTGAGCAGTTGCGTGAGGTTGTAGACACGATTGCTGGCGATGTATCTAAGCGTGATCATGCAGACGTGGTCTTGAACGTTTTCCGCACGCAATTGTGGGACGCTGGCGAGAGCCTCGAGGAGATGATCGCGGCCTACGCAGTACATCCGCTTACCCACGCGCTGCTGATCACCGAGGATCCGTTCGCGCCGCTCATTGAGCGGGAGGGTGAGGATGCGAAGACTCTCTCGCAGCAGGTTCTGGGGCCCATTGTCGAGCGCAGTCTTGGTTCAGAGATCGCGCGGGAGTTCGTCACTCACCTGCTCACCGCAGTTGCTCATCTGCGTGCTCTTGCAGGTGATGCGTACGGCTTCGGTGGTAAGCGCTTGCCCGGTGTGGAAACGCATCTATGGGTGCGGGAGGTCTCCCGCATCGAGAGGGCAGTGACTCCGAACGACAACGGGGAGGTCTTCCGTTTCGCTGATGATGGCCACTTGGAATGGGACGACGCGGGAGTCTGGTTGCCGGCAATCTACTGCCGGGAGTGCGGTCGCGCCGGCTGGATGACTGCATTGGAACCGGGCACCGATGCTGTGGTGCTCAGCGGATCCGAGATCCGCAATGCTTCCATCAACTCACGTGAGAGAACACGGCCACTTATTGATGCCACTAACGAATACCGTCGTGCACTCGCTGACGGGGCAGAGCTGTCCAAATTCGGCGACGAGGATGGCAAACGGGCACTGATGTGGTTCCACACGGGTAGCCGAATGCTCAACACCTCAGAACCTAGTGAGGAGGAGATGGCGGAGGGAACGTCTGTTCCGGTACTGACCTACACCGGACTGAACTCGGAAGACTACGCGCTCGATCAGGTGTGTCCCTCTTGTGGGGAAACGGACACGATTCGGTACATCGGATCCCGTGTAGCAACTTTGTTGTCCGTCGGTTTGTCCAACCTATTCGGAATGCAGGGTCTGGCCCCCGAGGAGAAGAAGACTCTCGTATTCGCGGACTCGGTGCAAGACGCCGCTCACCGCGCGGGCTTCGTTCAGTCACGTGCCCGAGCATTCGGAATCCGCACGCTCATGCGCGCAGTCGTGGCTGAGCCGGCGGCCGAAGACAGTGGGGAAGTGACGCTTGCGCAGTTGCCGTACAGCATCCTGGAACATGCGGATGCCGATGTGGATCCGGCACGCGCGCGATTCGAGCTGCTTCCACCAGAGATCGCTGAGACTCCGAGATTCACCCCGTTTTGGTCCGAGGAGGCTTCGGACATCGAGCGCCGGCATGCGACCACTGCGGTACTCAACCGCCTTGAATTGGACGTGGCGCTAGAGTTTGGGCAACGTGCGCACCTGCCACGTTCGTTGGTCTCGACCGGCGCGCTCGTACCGTCCGTGGACATCGATGAAGGTTTGCTGCTCGAGGCCGCAGAGACTGCGCTGCGCAGTGTGGATGAGGGTCTCTTCGATGTCCAGGACCTGTCATCTCCCGAGCTTCGTGTGAAGTGGATGCGGGGGCTGCTCGAGCAGGTGCGCGAACGCGGCGGCATCGCTACTTCGTTACTTGAGAAGTACCTGCAGGATGATGGGAACTCATGGCGCTTGCATAACCGCTATGCCAAGGCGGAGGGCGTGCCGAGCTTCCCTAAGGGCGGTGCGCCGGAGTTTCCGCGATCTGGGGCTGCATTGGATGACAAGGACCGAGGCATCACACCGCTAGGCAGCCCGCGGGGGCGATACGCGCGATGGACATCGAAGGTACTCGGTATCTCCACCCACGACGCCACCACGGTTCTCACGAAGGTGTTCAAAGAGCTGAACAATCTCGGCGCGATCACTGCAGTCACAACCGGCAGCGGTGGCACGATCTACGCGCTCAAACCAGAACAGGTGGTCGTGCGCCACGAGGAGGGGGCGCGTGCTCTCCAGTGTGGGGTGTGCCATGGGACTCTGGGCGTCGATAAGCAAACGTGCATCTTGCTTGCCGGTCTGCCCTGCCCAACTCCCGGGTGCCCTGGCGAGCTTGATCCCACGGAGATCGAGGAGAATTACTATTCGCGCCTGTACACCGCGACATCTCCTCGCGCGGTGGTGGCACGGGAACACACCGGGTTGATCCCCAAAGAGGAACGCCTAGCTCTCGAGCGAACATTCAGGGGTGCTGAGACTGCGCCGAATGCTCCGAACGTTCTGGTGGCGACGCCGACTCTGGAAATGGGCATTGATATCGGCGATTTGTCGACGGTCATGTTGGCATCGCTTCCCAAGTCTGTGGCCAATTACGTGCAGCGCGTGGGACGCGCCGGACGATTGACCGGTAACTCGCTGGTGCTGGCCTTCGTGCAAGGCCGAGGGACGACACTGCCGAAGCTGAACGATCCGCTTTCCATGATCGCGGGTTCGGTTGTGCCGCCTGCAGCGTTCTTGTCGGCGACGGAGATTCTGCACCGGCAAGTGACGGCGTACCTGGTGGACACCATGGACTTCGGTGCAGAGGGACTGTCGGCAAAGGACGCACAAAGCGTGTTCTCTACTCGAAAGCGTTCTGTAGTCGAAGTGCTCACCGAGGAGATCTCAGCTGGCGTTAGTGACCGAGTGGAAGCCTATTTATCCACTGTCGCTAGTGCAGTCGATGAGGCGACCGTCGAAGGCGTGCGCGACTGGGCCACGGGCCAAGGTCCCGACTCGCTCATGGGTGACCTGCAGAGAGCACAGGAGTTGTGGGACAGCGAGGTGAAAACATTCACCGCGCGCCGCGATGTTCTGCAGGATCGTGTGCTCGAACTGGATGCGAAGGCTGATCCTAACGCCGGAACCGACAATGCGGATCAGGAACTGGAGCGTGAGAAGCGAAGCACCAAGGCGGCGTTGAAACGCACTCAACGCGACTTGAGCACCATATTGCTCGGAGAGTATTGGATCTCATCGATGGAGCGCTACGGATTGCTCCCCAACTTCACCTTGTTGGATGACGCCGTGGAGTTGGCTGTGGTGGTGTCGCAGCTGAACCCCACCACGATGCAGATTGACCCGGAGACCTTCGAGCTCTCCCGTGGTGTTTCGTCTGCGCTAATGGAGCTCGCGCCGGGCAACACCTTCTACGCCCGTGGCATCGCAGCCACTGTCGATGCAGTGGAGATGGGACATAACGGTGCGGATATTGAACAGTGGCGGCTGTGCCCGGCTTGTTCTTACGGTGAGAGGGTGGTCGCTGGTAACACGCCTGTTGCATGTCCAATCTGCGGTGCCTCTGGCTTTGCCGACAAGGGGCAAGTGCTGGAATCGGTACGAATGCGGCGCGTGTCTGCTGAGGTCGATCGGGCGCGTTCGCTCATCGACGGCACGCATGAGGAACGCCGCGAGCTGCGCTTCACCTCGACCCTCAGCTTTGCGGTACCAGACGGCGGCCATGGTTGGCGATGGTTCACCTCGTTGGGGTTCGGCGCGGAGTACCTGCGCTACGTGAATCTCAGTTGGTTCAATCTGGGCCGTGGGCCGAGCGCGAAGAAGATCTACGCCAACAAGGAAACCGATGCGCCGCTATTCACCGTGTGCAGCTACTGCGGTCACCTCGACTCCCAAAAGGGCTCCAACTCCAAGTGGGATCACCGCCCCTGGTGCCCGAAGCGGACTGCCCGAGAAGAGGAGTCTGTGACCGTCGCATTGTCCCGCACGTTGCAGACCCAGGGGGTTCTGCTGCATGTGCCGGTACAGCTGACCGCGGGAGATAACTCCACGATTCCGAGTCTCACTGCAGCGATAAAGCTCGGCTTCAAAGAGGTACTTGGCGGTGACCCGGAGCACCTCAACGTGGTTACGGTGCGAGTGCCCGATCAAAAGGGTGAGACTGTCGAAGCACTCTTGATGCACGACAACGTGCCTGGCGGGACCGGTTACCTGTCGCAGTTCGCGTCCCCGGAGGATGTGCGTCGTTTGCTGGAGCGAGCTTTTGTCCGAGTGAAGGATTGCTCATGCGCCGCAGACGAGCGCATGGCCTGCCCCGACTGCCTTTTCCCGTACACTCACTGGAACCAGGTCGAGGTCACCTCACGCGCGGCGGCAGAGCGTGCCTTGCGCGCGATCTTGTCTGATCAGGATCGTCCCGCACCGGAAACGGACCCATTGTCAGTCGTCTGGGAGACGCAGGCCGAGGCACCCCTTCTCGACAATGCGTCCAACCTCGAAGTGAAGTTCCGTCAGGTGCTGCGTCAGGCTCTCGAAGACCGCCACGCCACCGTCAAGGATGTGCCCAATGCCGGCCAAGTGGAGTGGCAGATCGCATTCACTAACGGAGAAGAGTGGAAGATGCGTGAGCAAGTGAACAAGGGCTACACCAAGCCCGACTTCCTGTTCACCCACCGCACTAATCCAGGCATCCGCCCGGTTGCTGTTTTCACTGACGGTGCGGCGTTCCACATTTCGCATGCGCACTACCGGTTCCCAGATGACATCGCGAAACGTAACCGCCTGCACTATGAAGAGTCCTGGTTGCCGTGGGCCGTCACTGACGCGGACATTGAGTGGTTCAAGGATGAGCAGAAGCAAGTAGCGGAGCCGCCGGCGTGGACGAAGGTTGAACGGCCTCCGCGACTCGATGGATTCAGCGCAGATGGGTGGAGATTCCTTTCTTCCTCTCCGGTGACCCAGCTTCTGGACTATCTCGCGTCTCCTCAAACAAGCACGTACGAAATGTCGGCAAAAGCACTGCTCACACTTCTACGCGGTAAACTGCGTCCGAGCACGGCTCCGGAGGGCGCGCGTCTGACTTTCCGCGAGGAGATCCACGTCATCGGCTCCGTTACCCGTGACGGCTTCAAACCGAAACGCTTCTACGTCGATGCTCCGGATGCCGACTCGATTGCGGAAGACAATTGGCGAGACTTCCTCCGTTTCGCAAACATACTTTGGCTTGCGGATTCCCCAGTCATCATCGCTACCAGCGCATCTGACGAGCAAGTCGAGCCGGAAGCGGCGACCGTTGCCGGCACAGACTCGCTTACTTCTGAAGAGCCTGCGGCGACTACAGACCGTGAAGCCGTAGCGGGCGCGTGGGCGGAAGCGATTGAGGAGTTTGAGGACGAAACGGCTGTTCTCGCGGCATTGAGGATTTTGGCGCGGGCCGGTGCGGAATCCACCGAGGAGATAGGCGAGGAGATCGGTACTCTGCCAACGGCTCTCGTGTGGCCGGACCACAAGATTGCGATGTTGATTGAACGCGACGAGTCGTACGCCGATGCCGAAAGCGAATTGCGCTCTGAGGGCTGGACGCTGATCTACCCGGATACACTCGATGAGCAAACAATCCCGGCAGTGCTGTTGGGCAAGGAGTAGAACAGATGGTGACGTTTAGCTTCTACAGTGGCCTGAAACTGGATGGCGCACTGTACAAGCCGGTGATGAACTTCCTGCAGAAGCTGGCGGAAGACCCCACCAACCCTTCGCTTCGGGTCAAGACGCTCACCAACGCTGTTGACAAACGTGTTCGTACTGGTCGTGTGAATGATCAGTTCCGTGCCGTCCTCTTTGAGATCAAGGATGCGGAGACGCACCACTTCGTGCTCGTCGATGTCGACTCGCATGACGAGGGCAATGCGAAAGCTGAGCGGCTCGACCCGTCTCGTTTGCGACTAACGGTCAATCCAGTCAACGGCCTGACGCAGCTCATCCAGGAAGAGGCCCCTGCTCCTGAAGACGCCAATTCTTCTGAAAGTGAGTCGGAGTCCGAGCGTAAGGCGAAGGCTGCGGCGGAAGCGGCGAAGGAACTGGCTGAACAGCAACAGCGCCGGGCAGCTCAGCTGTCGGAGGAGAAAGGGGTGGATGCGGTTGTCGTCGATAAGCAAAAGCCTGCGCCCCGGACGGAAATGGAGCGTAACGGTTACACCCCGGCGAGCCTCTATGAAGAGCTCGGTATTGAAGCGCCGCTCGCCGAAGCCGTTTGGCGCATCGAATCAGAAAAGGAGCTCGAACTACTCCTTGATGGGCGTCCCACGTGGGAACACGATGCCATCCTTGGTCTCGTAGCTGGCTACACCGTTGAGCAAGTCCGTGAATCGCTCGGCCTGCAGAAGCTCGATCCGCACGCGGAGGCCACTGACGAGGACACGCGCTTGCTCGCGGGCCTCTGCCATCCGGCTGCCGAGCTGGACTTCGCGTACGTGGACGACGTGGATACCGATTCGCTCCGCGCGGTTATCGATGCCGGTTCCTTCGACCAGTGGCGCGTGTACATTCATCCCGAGCAGCGCCGTATGGCTGAAGGCGCCCGCAGCGGATCTTCGCGCGTGTTCGGCGGTGCCGGCACAGGCAAGACAGTGGTGGCTGTGCACCGCGCGAACAACCTCGCGCGGCGTGCGATTCCGAATCAGGATCAAGGCGAGCGTCCGCCGCGGGTTTTGCTGACCACATTCACGAAGGGACTTGGCCAGGGGCTGAAATCTCAGCTGAATGCGCTCAACCCGCACTTCCCGGAAGCTCAGAATCCTGGGGAAGACGGCATTTGGGTGGACAACGTTGATGCCGTTGTGCGTCAGGTCTTGAATCTCGCATCGCCGACTGAGGTCGAGGAGGCTACTAGGCGTGTGCTGGGGCACCCCGCGCCTCGAGTTCGCCCCTACCTGGAGCGCGACGCCGAGCAGGTCTGGGAAACGGTACTGGAGTCTGCGAGCGAAGAGCTTCCGCGTTCCATTGCGAATCTGACCTTCCTCCAGCAGGAATATGAAGGCGTTGTCCTGGCTAATGGCATTACTGACCAGGCCGGGTATTTGAAGGTTGCGCGCACCGGGCGCGGTACACCGCTGAACCGCAAGCAGCGAAAGCTCGTCTGGGAGATCATGCAATCGGTCATGCAGACCCAAGCTGTGGATGGACAGCTGTTCTGGCCCACGATGTCTGCAATCGGGGCAGAAGTATTGAATGTGCGCTACGAGAACGGCGGTGGCTCACTCTTCGATCACGTCGTGGTCGATGAGGCACAGGATTTCAATGCTGGCCACTGGCGCTTCCTCCGGGCATGCGTCGCCGAGGGGCCCAACGACATCTTCATTGCCGAGGATTCGCACCAGCGCATTTACGGACAGCCGCTGCGACTGTCGCGGTTCGGTATTTCCACGCGCGGCCGTGCCTCGAGTCGTCTGACGCTCAACTACCGCACGACTAAGGAGAACCTCGAGTACGCGCTGAGGATCTTGGCAGGGGAGGAAGGTCTCGCGTACCTAGACGGCGAAGGGGAGGCTGACTCCGTTGCGGGCTACCGTTCTGCGCGAACGGGTCCGCAGCCTTACTTGGTGCGTGTGGACTCTGAGGAGCAAGAGTTCGACGTCGCGGACCACTACATTTCGCAGTGGTTGGACTCTGACCGCGACGTACACATCGGTGTCATGTGTCGCACCCGTGGTCAGATTTCACGAGTCGTGTCAGGGCTTGCTGACAAGGGCATCGATGCCGTAGCTACCCGCAACGCGGAGCGAGCTTCCCATGAACAAGTCTCCGTGATGACCATGCACGGCGCTAAGGGCATGGAGTTCACTCACGTGCTCTTGATGGGCGTGGGCAAGGATCTCATGCCACTCCGATTCCGGTTGAAAGACCTCTCCGAAGAAGATGCCCAGGAAGCACTGCAGCGCGAGCGGTCTCTGCTCTATGTCGCAGCATCGCGTGCCCGTGACGAGCTGGTCATTACTGCTACAGGTGAGCCGTCGGATCTGCTGCCGGACTCAGCGGAGAGCTGATTTCGGGGGTGGTCCACAGATTGTTTCTCCAGTTAGGAGACTTACGTGATGGTTTGTCGAGGTGGGACGCTAGTATGGGTAACACCTAAACGCCTACGATCCGCTGAAGGAGGACCAATGACCGCTGGATACGCTCCCAACAATGTTCGCCATTGGACTCTGGAGGAAATTCAGGAGGCTCTCAACGAGGCCGCCGTCAAGATTGAATCGCACGGTAAGAGTGTCAAGGAGCTGCGCTACCGGGCATCAGAGTGGGCGTTGAGCGCTGAAGAGCTTGATCTTCTGACCGAGTACGAGCGCCTCGAACGTATGGTGAATTTCGCTACAGGCGAATCTGCTTAAGACACCCCACCTATGAGTGAGAACGCGAAGCCGATTGACCGCCAGGCTTCGGAGTTCGCGGCAAAGATTTCACGTATCGCTCAGATCTTTGGAGGAGCGGAAACGGCGGACTATCAGTCCGATATCGTTCCCGGCAAAGCTGGCTGGTGGGTTGAGATTCACAACAACCAACATGGCTTCACTCTTAGCGCCGATGAGAAAGATGTTTTCCTTGTGAAGGCTCTCTGGACTTGTTCATCAGATTGGACCGGTCAATGGTTGAAAGTCGAACGGTCCAGGTTCGGAGTTTTTCTCGCTGAACGACCTGGCCGCCCACTTTTCAGGTACGACTTCGATGCCGACTACTCACGTCGGCTGCCTAAAGCGCACATTCACTTCCAGGCTGACCATCCCGATATGAACCCCACGCAGCCAATGAAGGACACCCAAGAATCTCTAAGCCACCTCGGGGAAGGAAGTAAGCGGGCAAGGAAGCGAGTGAGGCACAAAAAGCAAACAAAAGTGTCCGATCTTCACTTTCCAGTAGGCGGTACTCGCTTCAGGCCAGCACTGGAAGACATACTCCTCATGATGATCGAGGAGTACGGGGTAGAGCCACAGGCTATGGACCCTTTTGAAGCAGTCAAGGAATTGAGAAGGTCCCTCGAGGAATGGAGAATTTCTCAGGCCAAAGCAGTGATCAGGGACATGCCACTGTTGGCCCTCGCGCTCTTTGAATCAGAAGGCTTCCAAGTCGTAGCGGATCCTGAGGCTCATGGCTCGACTGTCGATCCGCACGACTATTTCAAGAACCGGACTGACAAACTGTTTGACTCTTGATTCACCTTCGCTCAATTGAGCGGGCTAGCGGTTCTAATGCCACCGCTCCTGGTGCTCGGCGTGGGTGGACAGGTACGCGCCGGGGTTGAAGATCTCGTCGTAATAGTCGGTGTCGAGGTGCTGGGCCTGGAGGTAGTTCATGATCCAGACCGTGGGGATGGTGCCGGGGAATTTGCCGAAGGTGTCCCAGATGTAGGTGGCTTGGAGCTTCATCAGTTCGGTGAAGCGCTCGTCGGGCTTGGCGGCCTGAGAGCGGATGGCGCGGCTCTCGGTCCACGGGCCCGGAGTGTCTGGGTGGAAGGGGCCGCCGGGACCGTATTTGCGCTCGAAGAAGGCATCGACAGCGTCGGCCATTGTGTCGTAGTAGGGCGGGCGGTAGGTCTCGAAGACGTCCTTCTTGCCGATGGCGTTCGGCAGCGACCAGCGTTCATCTTCTTCGATGTCGAAGCCGAGGCCGGGGACATCCTCACGCCCGGAGCCGCCGAGGAATGTGAGGCGGTCGATACCGTCGAAGCTCCACCCGCCGAGCCCCAGTGCGCCGAGGACGAGGTGGCCGAGCAGGGTAGACGACATGAGCTCAGCGGTGGCCTCGGTCTGGGAGTACTGCTCGAGGAAGGTGAGAGGCAGGGGATCGTCGACACGCGCGATGTCGCCGAATTCCTTGATGCCGGGGATCTCGCGGCCGTTGATGTCGTCGTAAATGACGTATTTGTTGCGGGTGAAGAAGGCAAGGTTGGCCAAGGTGTGCTGCGCCAAGTCGGAGACCGGCGCGATGAGCAATGAGCCGGGGTGGTTGGCGATCCACGTGTTGTGTCCCTCTAGGTAAGGCTCTTCGCGGGGGATGTGGAGGCGGTCGTCGCTAAGCTTGCGCACTCGACGTAGGACGGAGTTGAGACGGGCTTCGGTGAATCCCTCGTTCTCGTTGAAAGGTACCTCCGGTGTGGCGTCGCGCGTGGACAGTGCGTAGGTGCCGGACTCGTCGGTGAAGAAGAAGTCAGCGATGTGGAAGCCAGCCGCTGACGGGAATGTGCGGCCGGCGGCACTGCCCGAATAGTCCGGCAGTTTCGGCGCGTAGCCCGGGTGGTGCGTGATGCTGTGGTGCCAGCCCGTCACGCCAGCGACGGTCGCCAGAACGATTGCTCGCTCGAGATCGCTGAGCGGTTGGATGTCGTGCTTGCTTTGATATGCCAGTGGTCCGGCCGGCACGTGGCCGCCGAGAGGGAAGCGGCGGGAGCGACGGCCGTTGATGGCGTCTAAAAGAGGGAACTGGGCTAAGCGGTCGAGGTTTTCGCGGTCTTTATCGGTCAGTGTGATCAGGGGGATGTCAGCCATGAAAGTAGACCTTTCAGTCTGTGTCGGGTTCGGTTGAGTGAATTCCACGCTATGTGCGCTGGTTTTTCATGGCTAGGGTTTAAATTCATTTGTGGTCTTAAAATGTAGACCGATCGGTCCGCTATGTGATCGGCGGGAATGCGGCGCCCACGGGAAAACCCCCAGGAACTCCGCAGTGCGGAGTCCCCGGGGTCGTGGTGGCCGGCGTGGACGAGGTCGGACGGGTGGCTGGCTAGTCCATCTGCAGCACCGTGCGCAGCTCCGCGAATGGTGCGGGGCAGACGCTGTGGGTGACGGTTTTCCCTCGGCGGGTTTTGTGGAGGAGGCCGGCGTCGGTGAGCTTCTTCAGGTGGTGGGAGACCGTGGGCTGGCTCAGGCCGGATTGCTCGGCGAGTTCGGAGACGCTGATAGGACCGCAGCCGTCCTCGGCGAGCTGGGAGAGCAGTCGCAGGCGTGCTGGGTCGGCGAGCACTTTGAAGAGCTGGGCGTAGCGGTCGGCTTCCTCGTCGGTGAGTGGGCCGGCGCTCAGCGAGCAGCAGGCTGTTGGGTCTGCTGCTGGTGGGGTGTTCGGGGCGGCCATGATTCTCACTCTCTCATATTGACAGGGATCAATAATAGTCTTACGTTTCGTATTGATAGTCGTCGATACGAAAGGTGGACTATGTCCGACCCGGTTGCGGCGCGGGAACCTGCGCGCATGTCATTTCTCGACCGATTTCTGCCTGTGTGGATCATTCTGGCCATGGCGCTGGGGCTTGGGCTAGGGAACTGGTTCCCTGGGCTCAGCGGGGCGCTGCAGGGCATGGAGGTCGGTGGAATTTCTCTGCCGATCGCGCTCGGCTTGTTGGTGATGATGTACCCGCCGCTGGCGAAGGTGCGCTACGACAAGACGAAGGAGATCACCAGCGACAAGAGGCTGATGACGGTGTCGCTCATCCTCAACTGGGTCGTCGGCCCAGCGGTCATGTTCGCGCTGGCATGGATCTTCCTCGCTGATGAACCGGAGCTGCGCACGGGTCTGATCATCGTCGGCTTGGCGCGTTGTATCGCGATGGTCCTGGTGTGGTCGGACTTGTCGTGCGCGGACCGGGAAGCGACAGCGGTGCTCGTGGCGATCAACTCGGTCTTTCAGGTGCTTATGTTCGGCGTGCTGGGCTGGTTCTACCTGCAGATCCTGCCTAACTGGCTGGGGCTGTCCACCACGTCGGTGAACTTCTCCTTCTGGGCGATCGTGACCTCCGTGTTGGTTTTCTTGGGCATTCCATTGCTTGCCGGCGTGCTCTCGCGCATCATCGGGGAGAAGACCAAGGGGCGTAATTGGTACGAGGAGAAATTCCTCCCGGCGATCTCCCCGCTGGCGCTGATCGGCCTGCTGTACACGATCGTGCTGCTGTTCTCCCTCCAGGGTGAGCAGATCATTGCCCGTCCGTGGACGGTGGCGCGGGTGGCGTTGCCGTTGCTGATCTATTTCGTCGGCATGTTCGCGGTGGGACTCATCGCATCCAAGATGTCGGGGATGGGATACGCGCAGTCGGCATCGGTGGCGTTCACCGCTGCGGGCAATAACTTCGAGTTAGCGATCGCGGTGGCCATCGGCACCTTCGGTGCGGAATCGGCGCAGGCGCTGGCCGGCACGATCGGCCCGCTGATCGAAATCCCGATCCTGGTCGGTCTTGTTTACGTCATGCGGGGGATTGGCCCGAAACTGTTCCCTGGTGACCCGACGTTGCCTAATCGGACGACCGCGGTCAGCACTGCGGCGTAGAAAGGACTCATGATGGCAACCACTCCGAAGATTCTGTTCGTCTGTGTCCGCAACGGCGGTAAATCTCAAATGGCTGCTGCATTGGCGGAAAAGCACGCGGGGGACAAGCTCGACATCCACTCCGCCGGTACTGAACCGGGGACGTCGATCAACGCTGAATCGGCCGCTTCCCTGGAGGAGGTCGGTGCAGACATGTCGGGCGGTCACCCGAAAGCGATCGACCCGGAGCTACTCCGCACCGCGGACCGTGTGGTGGTTATCGGTGAGGAGGCGCAGTTGGAGCTTCCCGACGATGCGCGCGGGACTCTCGAGCGGTGGGTGACGGACGAGCCGTCGACACGCGGCATCGAGGGCATGGAGCGCATGCGTTTGGTCCGCGACGACATTGACGCGAAAGTCCGCGCACTCGTCGGTGACGTGCTTGGGAACGACTAGTTTTCCCGCCGACGCAATCCCTGCCAGGTATTCCTCGGCGTTGCGCGGATCTCCTCTGCAGGGATCGGCTCCCTTTTGATCTTCGGGCATCCCGGGATCGGCTCGTCGGAGAGTTGAACGACCCCGTGGGGAAAGTCGTCGGCGAAGACCGCATCAGTCCATCCGACTGGGGCTGATCCATAGAACACAACGGAGTTGTCGCGGGTATCCACGATCGCGGGGCCGTGGCCGATGACTACGAAGTCGGGTTCAGTGTCGAATTCTGGACACCAGTAGCGGACGACGAGAAAGTCCTTGTACCACTTCGCCTCGGGCTGGAAGCCAGGCCAATTGACATTCGCGTCTTGGAGCGCCTGAATTATGGCCTGTTTTTCTTCGTCTGTCAGGTCGGGCAGTGGCATGGGTGTTTCCCTCGTCTCGGTTCCTTGAACTCACTCTTCCACAGGTTCGGGGCGTTAGAGATGGACGACGTCCACCCCAGACCATTTCTCCGCCAGATACTCCGCAGCCACGATGCGGTGGCAGGTGGAGGGGTCGGCCTCGGAACACAGCAGTGCCGCGTGGTCGAAAGTGGCCTTGGTGGGCATCTCCCGGTCGTCGAATTGTGCGCGGAGCTTGTCCGCGAACTCGTCGAACGGCAAACCTTCCTTCCTGTACGCGTGCATGAGGTCCTCACTCGGCGCGAGTTCCAGAACGTGCTCGTAGTCGATGTTGGCGATGGTTTTAAGGAACCATGCGAGATCGTCTTTCTTGGTGAAGCCGGCGAGCTGATTCGTGTTGTGCCGCCGGATGTCCACCACCCGCTTCACGCCGTTATCGCGCAGCAGGTCAAAGAACTCCTCGGCGCTCTTCTGTGAATAGCCGATGGTGAAAAGCTTCAGGTCCGACATGACGCCCAGTGTAGGGCTGGCGGTGTGGCTGCGGGGCGTCTGCGGAGTGGAAACGAACCTGCTGGGACTCCGCAGTGCGGAGTCGGATCAGGAATCGTCGTCGGGTAAATCGGAGGTGGGGTGGTCGGGGATCGGTTCGTCGGCAAGCTTGACGCGTCCGCGGGGCAGGCTGTTGTCGTTCAGCCAATCCGGCCAGTGCGTGGGGATGGAGCCGAGGAAGTCCACCGAGTAGTCGCGCGTGTCCACAATGACAGGGCCGGGGCCGATGACCTGGTAACCAGGAAATTCGTCCATCTCAGGGCACCAGTATTCGGTCACGACATAGGGGCCGTAACGTTCCGCATGATTATTGAAGCCGGGGTAATCCATACCGTCGTTGGACTCTTGAAGCGCTCGGATGACTAAGAGCTTTTCTTCTTTACTCATGCGTGGCAGGGCCATTGCGTTCTCCTTGGCTGCTGGGTGTTTCTGTAGCCACTGTCCCATTTCACCTCGACATCATTGTGGTGAGAAGGGGAACGGAGATTCGATTCAGCGCAGGTGATGTATAAAACCGCAGGGACTCCGCAGTGCGGAGTCGGCGCAGTAGCGGTTGCCGTTGAACTTCCTGAGTGCGGTGGTGACGGTGCACGCCTTGGTTCGATGTCTCGATATTCTGGTGCGCATGACAGTTCAGGACATTGCCCGAATTGAATCTGAAGTAGCCCAGTACTGGGGGCAGGTGCGCTACGTGGAAACGGCGTCCTCGACGAACACGGAGCTGATGGCGTCGGGGGAGCCAGGCCACGTACTCATCGCGGAGCAGCAGACCGGCGGCAAGGGCCGGCTCGGACGTGTGTGGGAAGCACCCGCAGGGGCGAGCCTGCTCATGAGTGTGGCGATCGAACTGGTGCACACCGACGATCTGGGGCTGGTGTCGTTGGCGGCGGGACTGGCCGTGACCGATGTGATCCCGAACGCGCAGCTGAAGTGGCCGAACGACGTGCTGCTGAACGGCAAGAAATTCGTTGGGATTCTCGGCGAGATCGACACGACTGCGGAGATCCCGAAGCTCGTCGTGGGCCTCGGCGTGAATGTGGCGTGGCGCCAGGAGGACCTGCCCACGGACTGGTCGACGGCGCTGAACCTCGAAGGCATCGATGTGGACTGGGACGAGTTCACTATCGATCTGTTGAAGGCCCTGGGGCGCCGCCTGGAGCAGTGGCAGGACCGTGACGAAGCGCTTCTCGACGACTACCGCGCGGTGTCAGCCACGCTTGGCCAGGCGGTGCGGCTCGACACGGTGGAGGGGATCGTGGAAGGGGTTGCGGGGGACGTCGATAAGCGTGGCGCGATTGTCGTCGATGGTGTCAGCTACTCCACGGGCGACGTGACGCACCTGCGTACGAGCGATTAATCTCTTGGCCGTGGCAAAGATCAAGCTCGGTAGGGGAGAAGTCGTCCTGGCGGACATGGCGCCGCCGCTGCGTGGCGTGATCTACCCCTTCCTTGAGCTGATCATCGCGACCGCCCTGTTCTGGATGCTCATCGGGTGGATGGATACCGCTGGCATGGACGCGGGTATCCGCAACGCTGTCGTCGGTATCTGGTTCCTCGTCGTGCTCTGGCGGTTTATCCTTCCGCTCATCCGGCAGCGGCGCCAACGCTTCATGGTGACCAATAAACGCGTCATGTTCGTCCCTGGTGGGCGCGGGCGAACCGAATCCATCCCCTTCGCCCAAATCCGCGACGTGCGCCGGCGCCGCGGCGGCATCGATATCGGCCTGCTCGGCTACGGCGAGGCCGTGCATTTCCCCGATGTCGGGCGCGCGAAGCGGGTTGAGGCGATGATCGCGGAGCGGTTGGTTTAGGCCGACTTGCCGGGCTGCCGCAGACTTACTGAGGGTGCTCCTCGCTGTAGCGCAGCAAGGTGTCAGCGACGAGCGTGGCCCCGAGCTCGGCTTCGTCGCGCAGCTGCGCTTCGGAGTACGCGATGCCCTTGATGATCCGGTGTTCAGCGTGAATGACGCTCGTGCCCTGCTGCTCAGCACGGAAGACGACCGGCCACAGCGCACGATTGTTGAAGTCGCTGATCCAGTTGAAATCCTCCCCCGCGGACTGACGCGCCTGAATCATCCCGCCAATACCAATGTTCTGGTCCTGATCCACAACGTAGACAGGAACCCCGTCGAACGACGTCAGCACCCCACCGGTGGGCAACGCCGAGAGCTCAAATCCCTGCGCGGCGAGCGCTTCCCCGATGGATTCGACGGATGCTTCGCGCAGTAC
Source organism: Corynebacterium sp. p3-SID1194 (assembly GCF_025144155.1). Classification (NCBI taxonomy): domain Bacteria; kingdom Bacillati; phylum Actinomycetota; class Actinomycetes; order Mycobacteriales; family Corynebacteriaceae; genus Corynebacterium; species Corynebacterium sp. p3-SID1194. The sequence goes on along the minus strand of NZ_JALXWY010000004.1, from coordinate 58,215 downwards.
CGGCTTCTTCTTTCCGAACAATCCCATGTCTCTACTCCGTTCCTTCCAGCAGGGTTTCAATCTGATCCAGCGCATTGAATCCGACTTGCAGGCTTGCGTCGATAAGCGTGTCCAGCTGCATTTGGGACACGCCCTGGGTGAAGTTGAAATGGTTGCGGAAAACGACTGTTGGGCGCCCCTCGATGACGTTGGGCACCACTTTGCCGAAGGCGAGGTTGTCGTTCATCGCGTTAATGGCGTTCATGGCCATCGGCATCGCGTCCTGGCTGACTGTCCCGTGGGACTCAATGCGGATGGTGAAGTAGTCGCCGTCGGGAACGAAGATGACGGTGCCTTGCGGGAACTCTGCGCCCCAGTCGCCGTCGTCCTCTGCGGCAGCAATCTGCAACTTCTCCAGAGCGTTGGCGAGCATGCGCGTGGAGAAAGCGGTGATGTCTGTGCTTGAGTTCATTGTGCTCCTTGTGGCTCGGTGCGGGCGAGCGGGCGTCAGCTCTTCACCTCTGTGGTGTGAATCTGCTCGTCGATGTCGTCGGGGGAGAGGTTGCCGGCAGCGAAGTCCGCGGTGAGCGGCAGGTGGAGCTCCATGTCGGTGCCGGGGCACAGCTCGATTGTCGCGTCGTCGACGGTGTAGTCGAGGACGTGGCCGCCGGAGGTGCGCTCCTCGTCGATGAAGTGGACGTGGCAGCCCGGGATGCCGATGCCCTTCGCGTACTTCGGGGTGCGGAAGCCGCCGATGATGCCGCGGGCGTTGTCGAACGTGATCTCCTTGTCGTCGCCCACCGCATCGCGCATCGGCTGGTATGGCTTGGACTGCTTCGTCACCGTGCGGGTGACAACGTTGGTGAACGTGCCTGAAATGCGCACCGCGTGGAAGTAATTGCCCGACGGCTCCAGATCGTCGATGAACGCGGAGAGCTCCTTGCGCTTCATGCCCTTTGGCGCTGGCTCCACGATCTTCGGCACGAAATTGGTCACCTGCGCGAACGGGCTCTTCTGGTCCAGGTCAGCGATAGTCGCCGTGCCGTCGCTGCGCAGCTGGTAGCACGTGCCGTCGAGGATGATCATCTCGCCGTCCAACCCATCGAAGGTGCCCAGGCCGAAATTGCCCTTGGACAGGATCTGCCCGATGGTCATCTCCCCGTCGTAGATTCCGTCGAGGAGCGCGGACATCAGGGAGTTCTGGAAAACCGTGTGGCGGCTGAAGGTAGTCATATGGCCGATGGTAGCTATCTCCCGGTGGTTGTTGGTCGCGCTGCCGGGTTTAAGGGCGGTGACCGATGGCGTGCGGTACCTGCTTGTTCACTACAGTGGGCAAGCGTGAGTAACACGCAAAGAGATGCCCAGGGAATGCCGATCATCGCGGTGATCGGCGACGGCCAGTTGGCCCGCATGATGCACACGGAGGCAATCGAGCTCGGGCTCGCGCCGCGTGTGCTGGCCGGTGCGGAGGACGCGTCGGCGGCGCAGGTCTTCGGTGACGTGCGCATCGGCGACTACACGAACTTGGACGACCTGAAGGCAGTCGTCGACGGGGCAGCGGCGGCCACGTTCGACCACGAGCACGTACCCAACGAGTACCTCGACGAGCTGATCGCTGCCGGTGTCAGCGTGCAGCCACAGCCGCGTGCGCTGATCTACGCCCAAGACAAGCTCGAGCAGCGCCGCAAGATGAAGGAGATCGGTGCGCCGGTGCCCGAATTTGCGCCGATCGAGTCGGCGGCCGATGCCGGTGAGTTTTTCGATTCCGTCGACGGCGAGATGTGCCTGAAGGCCACCCGCGGCGGATACGACGGCCACGGCGTCTGGTTCCCGGACACCCGCGAGGAGGCGGAAAGCCTCGTTGCGGATCTGCTGGATAAGGGCACGCCGCTGTATGCCGAGCGCAAGGTCGACTTCGGCCGTGAGCTCTCCGCCATGGTTGCGCGCACCCCGTCCGGCGAGGTCCAGGCGTGGCCGGTCGTGGAGTCGCGCCAGCGAGATGGCATCTGCGTCGAAGCGATCGCACCCGCGCCGGGCATGACTGATAAGCAGGCGGAGTACTGCCGCGAGCTGGCGAAGAAGATCGCCACCGAGTTGGATGTCACCGGCGTACTGGCCGTGGAGCTCTTCGAATGCGCGGATGAGGAAAAGAGCGTGATCGTCAACGAACTCGCCATGCGCCCGCACAACACCGGTCACTGGACGCAGGACGGCTGCGTGACCAGCCAGTTCGAGCAGCACCTCCGTGCAGTGCTGGACTGGCCGCTGGGGTCGGTGGAGACCACCGCGCCGTACACCGTCATGGTGAACACCCTCGGCGCCGATGTCGAGCCGGAAGAGCCGATGGAAGACCGCGTCGTCGAGGTCATGCGCCGCTACCCGGACGCCAAGGTCCACCTCTACGGCAAGGGCCACCGCCCGGGACGCAAGATGGGGCACGTCAATGTCTCCGGCACGGACCTAGACACCGTGCTCGAGCGGGCCACCGCGGCGGCGGACATCATCGTCAATGGCACTGGTGCTGCTAAGTAGGGAAGTGAAGGAGCACACATGGAACCGCAGGTAGGAATCATCATGGGGTCCGACTCGGACTGGGACACTGTCGCGCCCGCGGCGGAAATCCTCGCTGAGTTCGGTATCCGCTTCGAGGTCGGGGTCGTCTCCGCGCACCGCACTCCGGAGAAAATGCTGGCGTACGCCAAGGGTGCGCATGAGCGCGGCCTGCAGGTCATCATCGCCTGCGCCGGTGGTGCGGCGCACTTGCCGGGCATGGTCGCTGCCGCCACGCCGTTGCCGGTCATCGGCATTCCGCGTGCGCTGAAGGATCTAGACGGCCTCGACTCGCTGCTGTCCATCGTGCAAATGCCGGGCGGGGTCCCCGTGGCCACCGTGTCCATCGGTGGTGCGAAGAACGCGGGCCTGCTCGCCGCGCGCATTCTCGGCTCCACCGACCCGGCGATCCAGCGCCGCATGGTCGACTACCAGGCGAATATGGCCCGAGAAGTCGAGCGCAAGGACGAGGCGCTGCGCGAGCGTCTCCTCGGCGGCGGTGAGTAGCACCCCGAACCCCGTGGTGGTGCTCGGGGCGCGCATTATCGACGGCCGGCCGTCGCGCATGCTCGAAGCGCGCCTGGCCACGGCGCTGTCTGTCGCGTCGACGCATTCCACCGCCCCCGTCGTGGTGACGGGGAAAGGGGAATCGGCAGTGATGGCGCGCTGGCTCATCGAGCACGGCCTAGCTGCTTCACGCATCGTGGAGGAACCCGAGGCGACCTCCACCAACGAGAACCTGGAGAATTCCCGGAAGCTCTTTCCGGATGCTGCGCGCCTTATCGTGGTCACCAACGGTTTCCATGTCGCGCGCACAAAAGTCTGGGCCGCCCACCTCGGCGTGCCAGTCACCGTGATCGCAGCGCCGACGCCGAAGACGTCCCGGTTGAAGAACTACTCCCGCGAGATCATCGCCGTCCCGCACTCCGCCGCACGGGTGGTGTGGCGCAAGCTCGTCCGTCGCTGGTTCGGGCGGTAGACGCTGCTTCTCGGTCGGTGGCTAGGCGCGGCGGGCGGTGACTTTTTCAGCCTCGGCGATCTGCTCGATGCGGTCGGCGGACGCCATCCCGGCGATGACCACCACGGAGCCACCAGCGGCGAGCGGCGCCATCACATTCGCGTCGAATTCCTTGCGCGATGTCCAAGCGGGAATGAGGATGCGTTCGGCTGTCGTTCCCGGTGCTGATTCACCGCCAACGGGGGCGCTCCAATCGGCGAGCTCGGCGGAGTCGCCGAAGTACTGGTCGCCGTAGAAGCGGACAGTCGGGCCGAAGTCGACGATGCCGGGCGGGAGCGTCCCACCGGTCTCCGTCACGCCGCGGCCGAAAGGATCGCTCGAGACCACCACGACATCGGTGCCCTTCGGCCAGTTCTCCAGCCGGTCGACGGTGGTGAAGACCAGGTTGGTGTCGCTGACATCGGTGTTTGTGTCGGCGGCGCCCGGGCTGACGGTGAAGGTCAGGCCGGCGTTGTAGATGCCGATGGGCAGGACGGCGGCCTGCCAGGAGATGGGAAGGTCAACGACGATCGTGGGTGCGGCGGAGGGGTCGTCGAATTCGAATTCCTCGACGAGCATGTTGGCGATCTTGTTGGCCCAGTTCTCCAGCGTCACGCCGGAGAACTCCATCCGCGTGCCGGCGGTCTCGTCGTAGACCGTCAGCCGGGGGCTGGCAGGGTCGGTGGACACGATCGGCGTGAGCAGGCTCATGGCAACCCATCGTAGGGAAAACGCTGCGGCCGGGTGAGCGGGGAGTTAGTTCACGCAGCGGGGGCCGGAGCCACCGGCGTTGATCTCCGGGGCGACCTCGGCGGCACCGAAGTCTTCGCCCGGGGTGCCCACGGTGTCTTCCTCCGTCAGCTCGTCGGCGCCGGCGTCGGGGTCCACGTCGTCGGAAGCGGGGCCGGTGTAATCGTCGGCGGTGACCACGATGACGGAGCCAGGGTCGAGGGACTCGTTGACGGTGACAGGCAGGCCGCCGAGCAATTCAGCGAGTTCCGTGGCGGCCGGGTCATCGGCGGTGGGGGCGACGACCTGGGAGGTGGCGTAAATGCCGGGGGTGGCGTTGCCGATGCTCTCGATCGTGAGCTTCTTCTCCTCCAGGAAGCCGCCGACGGCGGCGGCCAAGCCCGGAGTGCTGCCGGCGTTCAGCAAAGTGACCGACGCACCGCTCAAAGCGGCGGAGATGTCGGCGGCACCGTCCGTGCCATCGGGGTTGTCGGTGCTGGTCTCGTCAGTCGGCTCGGCGGTCTCTTCCTGCTTCTGGGCCAGGTCGTCCATGAAGTCGTGGACCTGCTGCGGGTCGACGGTGACGATGGACTCGCCGTAATCGCCCACGCCGTTGACGGAGGTGACCGGGATGGTGGAGAAGGTGACATTGCCGGCGGCCAGGTCGGACATCTGGCTCACCAGGCCCATGACATTCCAGCCGGAATCGACGTTGACGGAACGCTCCACCGCATTGGACAGTTCACGCAGCTTCGCCGGATTCGACAGGGTGCCAGCGGAGAGCGCCTCGTTGACCAGGGAGGCCATGAATGCCTGCTGGCGGACGATGCGGTCCAGATCGCCGCGTGGCAGGTCGTGGCGCTGGCGGACAAATGCCAGAGCCTTCGTGCCGTCCAAGGTGGAGCGGCCGGCAGGGAATTTCGCGCCGGACAAAGGCTCGTCCACTGCCTCGTTCAGGCAGACCTCCACGCCGCCGACAGCGTCGGTCAGTAGCACGAAGCCGAGCAGGCCCACCTGGGCGTAGTGGTCGACTTCGACGCCGGTGAGGTCAGCGACGGCGTCGATAAGCCCCTGCTGCCCAGCTTGGGCGACTTTCTCCTCGAGCTCCTTGCCTTCCTTCTCCCCGTCTTGGAGAAGTTCCTCGCGCTTATCGTTCGCGTACTGGCCGTAGACACCGTTGATCTTCGTATTGCCGTAGGTCGAATCGTGGATGTACGTGTCACGCGGGATGGACACGGCGGTGGCGCGGGAACCGTCGTTGGGCACGCGGATCACCATGATCGTGTCTGTGTTCAGCTCACCGTCTGCCTCGCCCGCATTCAGGCGCGCCAACTCGTCTTCGGAAAGCGGGTTGCCCTGGGCGTCGGTGCGGGAATCGGAGCCGACCAGCAGGATGTCCACTGCGCCGTCCTCGCCGTCGAGGTTGTCGTCCGAGAGTGTCAGATCCGTCGAGGAGAGGTTCCCGCCCAAGCGGCCCACGGAGTAGTACCCCAACGCGGAGACGAGCAGGATGAGTGCAGACAGCACCGCCAGCACTGCCTTCAGTGCCGGGTGGCCTGCCTGGCTGATGTCCTTCACGCGGGAAGGGGCCGGCTGGATATCGCGCACCGGCCGGTATTTCACGCTCACGAAAATTGCCCCTCTAAGTCTCGTCCACACGCCGCCTGCCGTGCGGAGGTGCGGGCTGCCACGAGCAGCCCAGCGGAACCCCGCGCGGAGGGTTGTTCACATTAGGTGGAAAGTATAGTGCACACTCCCGCGCGCGCCGAGATCCAGCAGCAGCTGTCGGCTGTAAGCTGCCACACTGTGAGTACGACTTTTGGACGAGACGCCGCGGCGGGGCAGGGTGCTGCCCCGTTGGCCGTGGTCACTGTGACGTTCTCGCCGGGGAAGCACCTGGCGGGGCTCGTCGATACGCTCAGCTCCGCCTCCGTATGTGAAACGCGCCTGATCTGTGCGGATAACGGTTCCACCGACGGCGTGCCGCAGGCGATGGCCGCGGAGCGCGCGGACGTGGACTTCATGCCCACCGGCGGAAATATCGGCTACGGCGCGGCCATCAACGCCGCTGCCCGGCACCTCGCCGCGGCGCGTGAGGCAGGCGAGATCGACGGCGAGTACTTCCTCATCGTCAACCCCGACGTGGAATTCAGTCCCGGTTCCCTCGACCGACTGCTCGAGTGCGCCCGCGAGCACCCGCGCGCTGGGGCGGTCGGTCCGCGTATTGAGGAGCTCGACGGCTCGGCCTACCCGTCGGCACGCGAAGTGCCCACGCTGGTCACTGGCATCGGGCATGCCGTGCTCTACCCGGTGTGGCCGGGCAACCCTTTCAGTAAGGCATACAAAGCGGGGGAGAACCTCACGACGGTCCGCCTCGCCGGCTGGCTGTCGGGCTCGTGCCTGCTCGTGCGCTGGGAGGCTTTCGACGCCATCGGTGGCTTCGACGAGCGTTACTTCATGTACTTCGAGGACATCGACTTCGGCGACCGTCTATCCCGCGCCGGTTGGGACAATATCTTCTGCCCTGATTCCGTGATCTTCCACGACCAGGGCCACTCCGCGAAGAAACATTCCCGCGTCACCGTGCCCGCGCACCACGATTCCGCCTACCGCTTCCAGGCCGACCGCCACCCGCACACCTGGCAAGCACCGATCCGCGCCGCGCTGTGGTTGGGACTCAAAGGCCGTGCCGTGCTCGCCGGCCTGTGGGGCAGTGCTTGAAAAAGGCTTTCCAGGTGAGTTCCTAGCCACTGTCCAGTCGCTTGGCCCCGTCAAAGCGCCCTATTGGCAGACCGAACCGTTAGGTTAATGCGCAAGCTTCTCCCGCGGCGGTGCCGCTGCGGGAGAGTTCAATTCCATACCTTCATCACCGAGACGACGAACGGTAGCAACCAACAGAAAGGCCGCACCACACAATGGCTTCCACGGTAGACCCCTCCCAGATCGATGCAGTCGTGCTGGTCGGCGGGCAGGGAACACGCCTGCGTCCGCTGACGGTGTCCACGCCCAAGCCGATGCTGCCCACCGCCGGTTACCCGTTTTTGGCGCACCTGCTCGCCCGCATCAAGGCCGCGGGCATCGAGCACGTGGTCATGGGCACCTCTTATAAGGCGGAGGTCTTCGAGGAATACTTCGGCGACGGCTCCGAGATGGGCCTGGATATCGAATACGTCGTGGAGGAGGAAGCGCTGGGCACCGGCGGCGGCATCCGCAATGTCGAGTCGCGCCTGCGCTTCGACACGGCCATGATCTTCAATGGCGATGTGCTCTCCGGCGCGGACCTGGGCGGCATCCTGCAGACGCACGCCGACAAGGACGCGGACGTCACGCTGCACCTCGTGCGCGTGCCGGACCCGAGCCAGTTCGGTTCCGTGCCCACCGACGCCGACGGGCGCGTGGAGGCCTTCCTGGAGAAGACGGAGGCGCCGCCGACAGACCAGATCAACGCCGGCTGCTACGTCTTCGAGCGCGACGTGATCCGTGCGATTCCGGAAGGCCGCGTCGTCTCCGTCGAGCGCGAGACATTCCCCGGCCTGCTCAAATCCGGCGCTCGCGTCTACGGCCACGTCGATGCGAGCTACTGGCGCGACATGGGCCGCCCGTCGGACTTCGTCCAGGGCTCGTCGGACCTCGTCCGCGGTATCGCGCCCAGTCCGCTGTTGGAGGGGCGCACGGGAGAATCGCTTATCGACGAATCCGCTGGTGTTGCCGGCGGCGCCATCCTCGTCGGCGGAACCTCTGTCGGTCGCGGCTCCACCATCGGCGCGGGCTGCCGCCTCGATGACTGTGTGGTCTTTGACGGTGTGACCATCGAGCCCGGCGCCATGATCCGTGATTCCATCATCGCCTCCGGCACGACCATCGGTGCGAATGCGCGCATCCAGGACTGCGTGATCGGCGACGGCGTGAATATCGGTGCGCGCTGCGAGCTGCAGGGCGGAATGCGCGTGTGGCCGGGTGTGGATATTCCGGACCTGGGAGTGCGTTTTTCGCCGGACGCGTAGCGACACGCCGGGGAACCAGCGCATTAGTTGCTTGTGGGGGTACCCACCACAATATCTAGTACCCCCGCACTCCACCCCCGTCGCGAGTGGTATGTGGCGCATGTGACTGATGTTGCGTGCGACGGCCGAAACCCGCGCTAATGCCCAGCGAAGCGATAGTTTTGTCCCGCTTCGTGTTGACGCTATTTAGTGCGCGAGGGTTGAATCACACTTGTGTAATCAGCGGCGGCCACACGGTGGGGACGATGCTGACGGCATGGCACTATGGCGGGCATTGGCAATCAGCGCCACGACAGCAACACGGCGACAAACAAGACTCAGAAAGGGGACGGCGTGGAAGACATGGTTTCAGGCGCCACTCTCCGCGGCGCGGCTGCGGGCGGAATGACCCTCGACGAACTGTTCGGCACCGTCGAGCAGGAGTGGCAGGACCAGGCCCTGTGCGCTCAGACCGATCCGGAGGCATTCTTTCCTGAAAAGGGTGGATCCACACGCGAGGCAAAGCGCATCTGTCAGGCATGTGCAGTGCGCGACGAGTGCCTTGAATACGCGCTCGAGCACGATGAGCGCTTCGGCATTTGGGGCGGTCTCTCCGACCGTGAGCGCCGCCGCCTGCGTAAGCAGATCGGCTAACGCTTCACTCAGTACTGGAAATTCGGGTCGATATCCCGCGGGTCCAGATTCAGATAATGCGCGACCAGAGCGGTCAGAACCACAGTGAGTAGTTCTGACCGCTCTACTGCATTTGTGCAGCGCTGCTCGATCGGCATGCGGAAGATCACGATGCGTGCGCGCGTCGGATTCCCGGCGCGGTCCACGCCTGCCTGCAGTACGCGGCCCAGCGGGATCGGGCCGTCGGCGTAGATCTCGTCGGGCATGATCATGTCGGAACGCAGCCGCATGCGCGGGATCGTGTCCACTGCCAGGTCCACGCCGGTCAGGTGGTCGAAATAGCGGTTCTGCAGCGGCGCATACGCTTCGAGCACTGCCTGGTCGAAGTCCATGGAGCGGGTGCGGTAGCGCGGGACGGACACCGGCATGAGCGGCCCTCGCACACCGTGGCCGTGGCGGTCGCGCCGCACTGGCAGGCGCGCAGTGTCCGTGCTTGCGCCTGTGGCCGGACCGTGGCCGGGGCCGTTGCCGGAGCTGGTGTCCAAGCGTGCGGGATGTGCGCCGGGGTGAGTCATAGCTATCAATCTAGGACTGTGCGCCAGTGGGGCGAGTGCGGACGCGCCGCGCGTCGCGAGCCAAAAACTAAACCTTGGGTTTAGACTATTGCCCCGTGAGTACCTTCCGCCGTTGCTGTCGCCCCGGGTGTGGCCGCCCCGCCATCGCCACGCTCGTGTACGCGTACTCCGAGAAAACCGCCATCGTCGGGCCGCTGTCCCCGTCGCCGGACCCGCACGCGTGGGATCTGTGCCAGCGCCACTCCGAGCACATCACCGCCCCCGTGGGCTGGGAGATGGTGCGCATCGACAATATCGAGCTCTCCGACGAAGAAGAGATCACCGCCCTGGCTCAGGCCGTCAGTGAGGCCGGGCGCGTGACCACGGGCCTAGTGGATACCACTCAGGACCCGATCGAATTCGACACCGAGCGTGATTTCACCAACCCGGACACGTCCAACCACCCCGTGTACCGGACAAAGCGTGTCGGCGAGCACCTCGCCGAGCACAAGGCCGCCCGCCGCGCGCACCTGACTGTCGTGCCCGATCCAGATACGGATACAGAGCAGACAGACACCGATTCGCGCTAGCGGGCACTGATTCACGCTAGCGGGCGCCTGGGACTGCTCTGGGAGTGGCCGACAGGTCGACCCGTAGCACCCCGAACGCGTTTAAGATCGGGGGTCATGACTGAACAACCGTCACAGCCCGCACACCAGAACCACACCCGCACTCGCTCCCGCGAGGACGTCGAGGCCGCCATCAAGGCCTATGACATTCGCGGTGTCGTCGAACCGGCTGATCAGGCCACTGTCGACGAGGACTTCGTCTTCGACGCCGGCGCAGCATTCGCCTCCATCTTGCGTGGGGAAGGGGAGACCACCTGCGCCGTCGGCCACGACATGCGACCGTCATCGCCGGCGCTGGCCGCTGCATTCGGCCGCGGTGTGACCAGCCAGGGCTTAGACGTCATCGAGCTGGGCCTGACCTCCACGGACGAGCTTTACTTCGCCGCCGGCGTGATCGGCTGCGCCGGTGCGATGTTCACCGCCTCCCACAACCCGGCGCAGTACAACGGCATCAAGCTCTGCCGCACCGGCGCCACCCCGGTCTCCCAGGACACGGGTCTGGCGGAGATCACCGACATGCTGGTCGAAGGCGTGCCCGCCTACGACGGCGAGTCTGGCACGGTCAGCCAGCGCGATATCCTCGGCGAGTACGCGGACTTCCTTCGTGATCTGGTTCCGGTGCCGAACGACCGGAAATTGGTCGTCGCCGTCGACGCCGCCAACGGCATGGCTGGCCACACCGTCCCGGCGGTGCTGGGCAGCGAGGAGAACCTCGATATCCGTCCGCTCTATTTCGAACTCGACGGCACGTTCCCCAACCACGAGGCGAATCCGCTGGATCCGAAGAACCTGGTGGACCTGCAGGAGTTCGTCGTCAAGCAAGGCGCGGATATCGGCCTCGCCTTCGATGGCGACGCTGACCGCTGCTTCGTCGTCGACGAGAAGGGCGAACCTGTCTCCCCGTCGGCGATCACCGCGCTGGTGGCAGAGCGCACGCTCAAGGCGTCTCCGGGTGCGACGATCATTTACAACGCGATCACCTCACAGGCCGTGCCGGAGCTGATTGAAGCCAAAGGCGGCACCCCGGTGCGCACGCGCGTGGGCCATTCCTACATCAAGGCTGAGATGGCCGATAAGGGTGCGCTCTTCGGCGGCGAGCACTCCGCGCACTACTACTTCGCTGAATTCTTCAACGCCGATTCCGGCATGGTCGCCGCCCTTCACGTGCTCGCCGCCCTGGCGGAGCAGGACGCGCCGCTGAGTGAGCTCATGGCCAGCTACAACCGCTACGCCGCATCCGGCGAGATCAACTCCGAGGTCGCCGACCAGGGCGCGACGATGGAGGCAGTGGTCGAGGCTTTCGCCGACCGTACGGAGAATGTCGACCGTCTTGACGGCGTGACCGTGTCGCTGAAGGACACGAATGCCTGGTTCAATGTCCGCGCCTCCAATACCGAGCCGCTGCTGCGCCTCAATGTGGAGGCTGAGACCCAGGACGAGGTCGATGCGCTCGTCGCTGACGTGCTGGGCATCATCCGCGGTTAAGGAGCGTGGGGCATGGCACCTGAGACGAATTCTGACCTGGGCGCCGACGACCGGAGCTATTATGAGGGGGCAGCCGGCTACGACATCGAGTCCGTCCGCTTCTTCGACGTCGCCCACGAAGGTGCGCACGTTCGCGCTGTCGCGCAAGCAGCAGGGCTTCTCGACGGGCTGCGGAACACCTCGCCGCGCAGCGTCGTCGTGCTGGTCACCGACGCTGTCTCAGATGCCGCGGCGCAGTGCGCTGTCGCGCTGCTGGATTTCGGCCGTGCACCAGTGATGGTCACCCGTTTCGTGCCTGAATTCGTCGGCGCCCTCGATGTCGTCATCGTCGTGGGCGATGCTCCCGACGCGGAGAACGCTACCCGCCTGATTAGCGCGGCTGCCGGCCGCGGCGCCGAGGTCGTGCTCGCCGGTCCCGCATCCGGCCCAGTGGTCGAGGACATCCCGCGCGGCGTGATCTGCCTGCCCGCCCCGCCGACAGCGGACGGCGCGTCCCCGCTGCGCACCATCGCCGCGATCGCCGCGGTGTGTGCCGCACTCACGGACACGCAAGAGCTTATCGACGGCCCCGCCGACGCCATCGACTTCGAACTCCGCCAGCTCTCCCCGGAGCGCGACGTGTCGGTCAATGCTGCGCGTCAGCTGCGTGAATTCGTCGACGGCGCACGGATCTTGCATACCGGATACACCCCGGTCGGTGCAGCGGTGGCCGCGCTGATCTCAGCGCTTTGGTCTGCCCATGGCCTGCCCAGCGGCTTCGTCGGCCGCGAGGACCTGGCTCGGGCGTTGGAGCAGACTTCCGCCGAGTCGGCGGGTAACTCGAGCGGGGCGGCGGACGATATCTTCTATGACCCCCTCATTGACGGGCCGCCCGCCCAAGTGCCGGTGAAGACCATCGTCTGGGCGCAGCGTGACGCGCACCTATTCGGGGCACGCGCCGAATATGTCGAGACCGACGGCGTGGCCGCTACAGGAGACGAGTTCTCTGCGGCGCTCCGGCTCATCGTGCGTGGCCTCGCGGCTACGGCAATGCGGGTCGAGTGAAACAACTACAGCAAACAGAACAACATGCAGTAGGAGAAGAGGCGAACACACGTGGAGCTGCTCACACCAGCGCTGCAGACCTATCCGTGGGGCTCGCGAACATTATTGGCGGACCTGCGCGGGGATGAATCCCCGTCGGCGACACCGGAGGCGGAGCTGTGGTTCGGTTCGCACCCCGCGGCACCCGCCACGATCGAGGGCGTGGGGTTAGACGAGGTCATCGCCGATGACCCGGCCGACGCACTCGGTGTAGAGGTCCGCGGGCGCTACGGTGATTCGCTGCCGTTCTTGCTGAAGATCCTCGCGGCTGATTCCCCGCTGTCCATCCAGGCGCACCCGACATCGGCGCAAGCCCGCGCCGGATTCGAGGCGGAGAACGCCGCCGGGATCGCGCTGGATGCGCCGGAGCGGAATTACAAAGACCCGAACCACAAGCCCGAACTGCTCGTTGCGCTGACACCCTTCCGCGCGCTCGCGGGGCTGCGCCCGGCGAAGCAGACGCTCGAATTCTTCGACTACCTCGACTGCCCGGTGCTCAGCCGCTATTCGGCCATGCTCCAATCGGAAAACGAGGAAGAAGGCCTCCGGGCACTGTTCACCACCTGGATCTCATTACCGCGCGCCAAGCGGGTGGAGGTGATTGACGGGGTGCGGGGATGCGTCGATAAGCGTGCATTTTCCGGCACGCCGGACTGGATGCGCGAAGCCGCGCGCTGCTTCGTCGAATTGGACGAGGCACACCCGGGCGATGTCGGTGTGCTGGCGTCGCTGCTGCTCAATTTCGTCGAGCTCGCGCCCGGCGAGGCGATGTACCTCGGTGCCGGGCGGCTGCATGCCTACCTGTCGGGCATGGCAGTGGAGATCATGGCGAACTCGGATAATGTGCTCCGCGGCGGGCTGACCACCAAGCACGTGGACGTGCCGGAACTGGTGCGCATCACCGATTTTTCCACGCTGGTGAACCCGCGCGTGCACGCTGATGCGGTCGACGGCGCGTGTGCTTTCGACGTGCCCGTGCGGGATTTCCACCTCACCCGCTACGAGCTCGCTGATGGTACCGGCTTCGACGCGGCCTCCGCTGGTCCGGCGATCGTTCTGTGCACCGATGGTGCGGTCGATTGCGGCCCGCTCGAATTGAGCCCGGGCACCGCCGCGTGGATTCCCGCCTGCGACCCCGATGTGCGCGTGAGCGCCCGTGACGGTTCTGGCCGCGCGGAAGTGTTCTACGCGCGGGTAGGGAAGTAGCTGCTTCGAGCTATTTTTCTGTGGAGTTGGTCTCCGCGGAGTTCGCCTGCGCGTCCGACTTCGGGGGCAGTGCAGCGCCTTCGGCCGTTTCCGGCACCTCGTCCTTGGCGTTGTCCTCGGGAGCCGGGGCCTGCTGCACGCGCGTGGATGCGGAGAACGGGTCCTCCGGGCGCTTCTTCGGCGCGTCCTGCTTCGCCTCATCGGCAGCGGGAGCGACCCCCAGCGCTTCGGCAGCGGCCTTCGCATCCGATGGGTCAATCTCCATCGTGTCGTTGCCGGACTGCGTTTCCGCATCATTCGCCGGCGGGAGTGAACCCTCCTGGACCCCGGGCTTCGCAGGCTCGGACGGACGCTTAGGCTCGGACGGTTCATTCGGCACCACGGTCGTGGAGCCCGACGGCGTCGTCGTCTCCGGTGCCTCGCCCTGCGAGGAGGACGAGTCAGCGCTATCCGGTGTGCGCGACGGTGCCGAAGCGGATGTGCGGACGCTCTGCTGCTTTTGCTGCTGCTGCGGCTGAGCTGGGGCAGGTGCCGGCGCGGCATTCGTCGGACGGTAGTAGGACGGTTCAGCGGATTCGCCGCGGTTGCCGTTCAAATTCGCGTTCGGCGGGGCCAGCGGATCCTTGACCGGACCCGCGACGTTGCCGCTGCCGTTGCCATTGCCAGCGCCGGTGGAAGCGTCCATGCCAGCGCTTGCGGAGCCTTCAGCGGTCTCGCTTGATGGCATCTCGGAGGACGTGGGCTCATCCGCGGTGCGCTGCTGCGCGGTCGCGTCCGCGGCGGCGACAGGCTGGCCAGCGAGTTCCGTCTCCTGGCTGTTCAGGGTCACACCCGCGTCAGAGACCTTCCACACCAGCAAGCCGACGAGCACCGCTAGCGTCAGGCCAGAGGTAAGGAAAATGGCGAAGCGGCGATTAGTCAGTTCCATCTCCGGCATCTCCTTACCTCCCTGAGTGTTTTTCGCGTTCGGCTGCGCGGTGTGCTTGTTACTTGGTATATCGCTAATGATGACTCAGCGTTAACTCGTGCTTCGTTGTGTTCCGTGAGGCCCCCGTGACCTGCATGTGAGATCGGCCACGTGGTACTCATAACAACTCGATAACAAACTACCAATTAATCGTGCGTGAATCCACCCCCAATTCTTCACCCGGCGTGTCGCACATACCGCGCCTGCCTCTCGTAGAGCCCGAAATAGGTGGTGGACATCCCGCCAGCGAGACAGTAGAAGTGGACCTTGACGTAGTTGACTTAAGCGCACGGGACGAGCCGGAAGGAGCACGGCGTGAGCACCTGGGACATGGCCATCTTCGATGAGGACGTGAACGTCGATTTTCTCGACGACCTAGCGGAAATGGACTTCGACGAAAGGGTAGAAGCGGTGCGTGACGCGTGCCTGCTGGCCCGCGATAAGGACAACGCCTCCGAAGACGACCTCCTCAACGGCCAGGCCGCAGCCACCATCGCCGCGATCTGGGCGGGTGCGCCGTTCAGCGCCGGCGAGACCGCAGACACCTACTCTTTCCTGCGCGCGTCTTCCGCCGAGCTCGACGAGAAGCTTATCGACGCAGCGGTGACGATCCTCGAGGACGTCGACTCCGAGCAGGACGTCGACCAGTTCATCGAGGCACTGTCCTAAGCACTGCGGCCGAACCCCTAAGCTGGCCACGACACATCATTGACGCGCATTTGCATTATCAAGGAGAGAAACCATGAACCAGGATCTCAGCCAGGACTTCAAGGTCGCCGACCTGTCCCTGCATGAGGCTGGACGTAAGCAGATCGACCTGGCCGAGCACGAGATGCCGGGACTGATGCAGCTGCGTCGCGAATACGCTGAAGAGCAGCCGCTGGCCGGCGCGCGCATCGCCGGTGCGATCCACATGACCACCCAGACTGCGGTGCTCATCGAAACCCTGACCGCCCTTGGTGCCGAGGTGCGCTGGGCGTCCTGCAATATCTTCTCCACTGAGGACCCGGCTGCAGCCGCCATCGTCGTGGGCAAGGACGGTACGCCGGAGGACCCGAAGGGCGTGCCCGTCTTCGCATGGAAGGGTGAGACCCTCGACGAGTACTGGTGGTGCATGAAGCAGATCTTCACCTGGGGTGAGGGCGTGTACCCGAACATGATCCTCGATGACGGCGGCGACGCCACCATGGCTGTGATCAAGGGCGCCGAGTTCGAAAACGCCGGCGCTGTCCCGTCCGCCGCGGACACCGATTCCGACGAGCAGGTCGCCTTCTTCAATATGCTCCGCGAAACCTTGGCGGAAGATTCCACCAAGTGGACCGAGACCGCCAAGAACGTCAAGGGCGTGACCGAGGAGACCACCACGGGTGTCCACCGCCTGTACCACTTCGCCAACGAAGGCACCCTGCCGTTCCCGGCGATGAACGTCAACGACGCGGTGACCAAGTCCAAGTTCGACAACCGCTACGGCACCCGGCACTCCGTCATCGACGGGCTCAACCGCGGCACCGACATGCTCATCGGCGGCAAGAAGGCGCTCGTGTGCGGCTACGGCGATGTGGGTAAGGGCGTCGCCGAGTCGCTCGACGGCCAGGGTGCGATCGTCTCCGTCACCGAGGTCGACCCGATCAACGCGCTGCAGGCGCTCATGGACGGCTTCAAGGTCGTCACCGTCGACGAGGCGATCGGGGATGCCGACATCATCATCACCGCCACCGGCAACTTGGGCATCATCACCTTCGACGACATGCTCAAGATGAAGGACCACGCTGTGCTGGGCAATATCGGCCACTTCGACAACGAGATCGATATGGCCTCCCTGCTGCACCGCGAGGACGTAACCCGGATGAATATCAAGCCGCAGGTGGACCTGTTCACCCTGCCCAGTGGCAATTCCATCATCGTGCTCTCCGAAGGCCGCCTGCTCAACCTGGGCAACGCGACCGGTCACCCGTCGTTCGTCATGTCCAACTCTTTCGCCGACCAGACCATCGCGCAGATCGAGCTGTTCACCAACAACGGCCAGTACGAGAACCAGGTGTACCGCCTGCCGAAGATCCTCGACGAGAAGGTCGCGCGCATTCACGTCGAAGCCCTGGGCGGCACGCTCACCGAGCTGTCCAAGGAGCAGGCCGAGTACATCGGCGTCGACGTTGCTGGTCCGTTCAAGCCCGAGCACTACCGCTACTAACTTCGCAGAGCTCAGTTAGCAGCGAGGTGGCATGATGATCATTGCTCTCGAAGGAATCGACGGCGCCGGCAAGCACACCCTGGTTCAAAAACTGATCCGCGAACTCCCGACCGTCGACGGGATCGACAGCGCTGCCACGATGGCGTTTCCGCGTTATAACGAGTCCATCCACGCCCAGCTGGCCGCCGACGCCCTGCATGGGAAGATGGGGGACCTCACCGACTCCGCGCACGGGATGGCCGTCATGTTCGCCCTTGACCGGCATGGGGTCGTGGATGAACTGCGGCGCTGGGCGTCGTCGATAAGCGATGTGCTCCTGCTCGACCGCTACGTCGCGTCGAATGCGGCGTATACGTCGGCGCGCACGGGGCGTACTAGCGACCGCGCGTGGGTCGCCGAGCTCGAATTTGCGCGCCTCGGCCTGCCGCGGCCGGACCTGCACGTCCTCGTCGACACCTCGCCGGAGACCGCGCGCGATCGCGCCGCGAAACGCGAAAGCCTCGACGCTTCTCGCACCCGCGACCGCTACGAACGCGACACCGCCCTCCAAGACGCCACGTACGCGGCCTACGTCGACATGGCGGAACACGACTGGGAGGGCCGGTGGCTCCGCGCGAGCGAAACGGGGCCTATCATGCAATCTATCGGCGCAATTTCGCGCCCACCCGCGCACTAAGGTATGCGGTAACGCAACGCAGCAAGGAGTCAAAGATGACGAACAAAATCCTCGTCGTGGACGATGACCCCGCGATCTCCGAGATGCTGACCATCGTGCTGGAGGCTGAAGGGTTTGAAGCAAAGCCCGTCGTCGACGGCCTCGAGGCGATCCCCGCGTTCCGCGAATACCAGCCGGACCTTATCTTGTTGGACCTCATGCTCCCGGGCATGAGCGGCGTGGATATCTGCAAGGAGATCCGCAAGGAATCCGCCGTGCCGATCGTCATGCTCACGGCCAAGACCGACACCGTCGACGTGGTGCTGGGCCTGGAATCCGGCGCGGACGACTACATCACCAAGCCGTTCAAACCGCGTGAGCTCGTCGCACGCATCCGTGCGCGACTGCGCCAGAACACCGACGAGCCCAGCGAAGTGCTCGAGATCGGCGATCTGACGATTGACGTTCCGCAGCACATCGTCACCCGCGGCGACACCGAGATCAACCTGACCCCGCTCGAATTCGACCTGCTCGTCGAGCTGGCGCGCAAGCCACACCAGGTGCACACCCGCGAGGAACTCCTCGAATCCGTGTGGGGCTACCGCAACGCCTCCGACACCCGACTGGTCAACGTGCACGTTCAGCGCCTGCGCTCCAAGATCGAGCACGACCCGGAGAATCCCGAGATTGTCCTCACCGTCCGCGGAGTGGGCTACAAGACTGGACGGCCGGGGGTGTAACAGACCCTGGTTACCAACCTGAAACGGGCCAGGGAAAACCTTGCCCAACGGTGGCGGACCTCGCTGCAGGTCCGGTTCGTGGGCACGGTGCTCATCGTCTCCGCGATCGTCATGGGCGTGCTCGCGCTCGCCCTCGCGTCCGTGGTCACGCAGCGCCTCGTGGACCTGAAACTGGAAAACGCGGAGAACGATCTCGAGCGTGTCCGCGGCACGGTGGAGGAGCAGCTGCGTAATACCTCCGCCACTGGCGCGTCCACCCAGGGGCGCCTCAACACTGCGCGTGCGGCATTGGCGCAGAGCTCCCAACAAGACCAACCCGCCACCGGCGCCTACGAGCCGGTGTTGGTGGTGCCGCAGAAGAACGGGGTGATCACCTCCCCGGAGAATTTCACGGTCCCGCAGCGCCTCACCGATTTCGTCGCCCAGGGTCAGGTGGCCTACCAGTTCAACCCCGTCAACAGTGGCGAGCGGGTCTACGACGCGCTGATCATCGGCACACCGACTGATTCCGATATTCCGGGGCTGCAGCTCTACCTCGTCATGGACATGCAGTCGGAGCGTCAGACGCTGGCGCTCATGCGCGGCCTGCTCACCTCCGCCGGCATCGTCGTCGTGGTGCTGCTCGTCGGCATCGCGTGGCTGTCATCGCAACAGCTCGTCGCCCCTGTGCGCTCCGCATCGCGCATTGCCGAGCGGCTCGCTGGTGGGCACCTGCGCGAACGCATGGCCGTCGAGGGCGAGGACGAGATGGCGCGCCTGGCGCTGTCCTTCAACGACATGGCCGACAACCTGTCCAGCAAGATCACTCAGCTGGAGGAATACGGCGACCTGCAACGTCAGTTCACCTCGGATGTCTCACACGAGCTGCGCACACCTCTGACCACAGTGCGCATGGCCGCCGACATGATCGCCGGGGACGAGGAGAATCTCGAACCGCACACTCAGCGCGCCTCCCAGCTCATGATCCGCGAGCTCGATCGCTTCGAAGCGCTGCTCGCAGACCTGCTGGAGATTTCGCGTCACGACGCCGGTGTGGCCGACCTGTCCGCCGCCAAAATGGACGCGCGCTCGCCGATCGAATCCGCCTGGGCCCAGACCTCTGTGCTGGCCGAGGAGCTCGATGTGGCCGTCGAATTCGACGTGCCCGACGAACCCGTGCAGATGGTCGGCGATGCCCGTCGAATCGAGCGCATCGTGCGCAACCTTTTGGCCAACGCCATCGACCACTCCGAGGGCAACCCGGTGTGCCTCGAACTGGCCGCCAACGACGAAGCCGTGGCCATCACCGTCACCGACGGCGGCGTGGGGCTCAAACCGGGACAGGAGGAGCTGGTGTTCAACCGCTTCTGGCGCGCCGATTCCTCCCGCAAACGCCATTCCGGCGGCACCGGTCTGGGCCTGGCCATCGCCCGCGAGGACGCGCAACTTCATCACGGCATCCTCGACGCAGCCGGCACCGCCGGTGTCGGCTCTCAGTTCCGCCTCGTGCTGCCGCGTGACCCGGAGGCCGGTTACACACAGGCACCGCTCGAGCTGCGTGCTCCCGGCGCTCCTGAGGAGGAGGAAGCGCCTGAGCTCGTGCGCACCCAGCGCGACCTGCCGGCCCTGCCTTCTGGCACGTCCCGGCCCGAGGCAGCAACGTCGATGGACGCCTCCGATTTCGCCGCCCTCAAAGACTCCGCCGAATCGGCCGAGGAGCGTGAGCAGTGATGCGCGCTCAGGTGACCAAGAAGACTGGGTGGGTCCGAGGAGCACTCGGCGTCTGCTCGGCAGCGATGCTGTTCACGGTCGCAGGCTGCGCGACCCTGCCCACGAGTACAGAGCCGCACGTTCTCCACGCCTTCGAAGGGCGGCCGGACCCGCAGCTGGACATGGACCCGACCCCGGATGCCGAACCGGATCTCTTGCTGCGCGAATTCTTCGCGGCATCCGCCAACCCGTCTGGTCAGTACGAGGCGGCGCGCCGCTACCTCACCGGGCCGATGGGGCAGGCCTGGGAGCCACACGAGGAAACGCTCATCCTGGACACCTTCGAGCTCACCTCCCGGCCCATGACCGACCAGTCCAAGAGGTCGTATGTGGTGGAAGGGCGCATCGTGGGCAGGCTGGGTCCCGGCGGAGTGTTCCGCCCGGATAACCAGCTGTACGAAGCCACGATGGAACTGGCGCAAGAGGACGGCCAGTGGCGCATTGCGGGCCTGCCTAACGACGTGGTGGTGGACCGCATTGAATTGCGCAACCACTACGAGCCCCGGAACGTCTACTTCTACGATTCCACCGACCAGGGGCTCACCCCGGACCGCCGCTGGGTCTACGCCGGTGCTGCGTCGAAAGAGGACGCGTTGCTCAACCTGCTCGTCGGTGGCCCTTCGTCCGTGATCGCCCCGGCCGTGTCTACCGCCGTGGCAGACGATGTCGCCTACACCGGCTCCACCGACGGCGTGTACCGCTTCACCGGTCTGGCCGATGCAGAAGAAAAGACCCGCGCCCGCTTCGCCGCGCAAGTGGTGTGGACGCTCGCTGCCGCCGGTGTGCCCGGCCCGTACCCGGTCACCCTCAATGGCGTGCCGGTCGTGGGGGAGACCGCGGAGCTGTCCACCGATCAGTTCCGGGACCTCAACCCGATCAAGCAGCTCGAGGGCGGACCTGCCCTGTACACCCTGAGCGATGGGCGGGTGAGCAGCGTGGACACCGTCTCTGAGGAAGAAGAGCCCGAGGTGGAGCCCGTCGAATCTCTCAACAAGCTCGGCAGCGTGTCGTCGGTGGACATCGGCGACGAGGGCAATTTCGCCGCCGTGATCAATGTCAGCGACGACGAGCAAGCCCTCGTGGCCGGCGATGTCGACGGCGCCAACAAAGAAGTGCAGCGCGCTGGCAGCTTCACCCGCCCGAGTTTGGAGCCCGACCACAATGCCGCCTGGGCGGTGGCCGACGGCAAGGGCGTGATCCGCGCTGAACGCTCCACCGCCACCGGCGAGGTGAGCGTGAACAGCGTGCAGGTGGAATTGCCCGAGAATGTGGACGGTGAAATCACCTACCTGCGCTTGTCTGGCAGCGGCTCCCGGGTGGCCATGGTCGTCGACGGCCACCTCATTATCGGTGTGGTGGAGCGGCGCGACAACGGCCAGCGTGCCGTGGTCAACACCACCAAATACGCCGAGGTGGAGCTCGACGGCTCCGCTGTCAGCGTGGATTGGCAGCCGGACGGTTCGCTTCTGGTGGGCACGTCCTCCCAACAGCGCCCCGTGGTGCGTGTCGAGCAGGACGGCTCTTCGCTCACCGCGCTGCCGTCCGGCAATGTCGGCGGTCCTGTCGTCGCCGTCGGCGCTACCGCGGAGATGATGTACATCACCGACTCGAAGGTTCTCATGCACATGCCGCTACCCACGAAAGATTCGCTGAACTGGCGTGAGGTTCCCGGCCAACAAGGCGTGCGCGCCGCCCCGGTTGTGCCGCGGCCATGATCTTCGACCTGTTGTTTCCGCGCCAGTGTGCCGGATGCCGCACTCCCGGAGAAAAGCTGTGCCAGCGGTGCCAGAAGCAGCTTTTATCGCCGCCTTTCCGCGTCACACCGCGCGTTCCGGTTCACGTTCCGGTGTATGCGCTCGGCACATATTCCGACCCACACCGCGGAGTGATCCTCGCGATGAAGGAGCGCAAGAATCTCGCGGTGCGGCGCGAGATCGGCGCGGTGCTCGGTGCGATGCTGTTCCGGCTCGAGGCCAACGGGGAATTGACGGAGCACTCAGCGCTCGTTCCTGCCCCGACGCGGCCGTCCTCGGCCCGCGACCGTGGTGGTGACCCGGTGGCCGGAGTCTGCGGCTTCAGCGGCCGGACTGTGCACAATGTGCTCCGGCTGGCGGAGGACACCCCCGACCAGGGCGCGCTCAGTGAAGCCGGGCGTCGGCGGAACCTGCAGGGCAATGTCTTCCTCGACTCTGTCCCATCTGGCCCCTTGGTCGTGGTGGACGATGTGGTGACCACGGGGGCGACGCTGCAAGCGAGTGTTGAGATACTGCTCGCCCACGGCGCGGATGTGCGTGGGTGCGTCGTTCTGGCAGCCGCCTGATTTCCACGTTACAAACATGTGAACTCATGTAAACCGTGCGATGGCGGTAGGTATAATTCTAAGTAGAGCGAGCGATCGCGTTCGACGTGTCCGACTAGAAGGAGGAAAGCAGATGACCTCTGCAAACGAGAACAAGAACGAAGCCCTGAGCCCCGCCGCACAGGTGACCATCACGGGCCGCAACGTCGAAGTTCCGGAGCACTTCCAGGAGCGCGTGAATGGCAAGCTGGCCAAGATCGAAAAGCTCGATCCGACGTTGACCTTCTTCCACGTTGAGCTGCAGCACGAGCCGAACCCGCGCCGTGAGGCACAGGCCAACCGTATCCAGATCACCGCGACCGGCAAGGGTCACCTCGCCCGCGCCGAGGCCAAGGAAGACAGCTTCTATGCCGCACTCGAATCCGCGATCGGCAAGATGGAGCGCTCCCTGCGCAAGGTGAAGGTCCGCCGCGAGATCTCCATGGGCGGCCACCGCAAACCGAAGTCCACCGGCGAGATCGCAGCCGAGCTCGCCGCAGAGGCAGAGCAGGCACGCGCTAAGGAGAACCAGGAGCAGCCCGCCGACCCGTACGCGGCGCAGATCGAGGATCAGCTGCCGGGTCAGGTCGTGCGCACCAAGGAGCACCCGGCCACCCCGATGAGCGTGGATGCCGCGCTGTCCGAGATGGAGCTGGTGGGCCACGACTTCTACTTGTTCATCAATGAGGAGACCTCCCGCCCGTCCGTGGTGTACCGCCGCCACGCGTACGACTACGGCTTGATCACCCTCGTGCCTGAGGAGGGCGCGGACAACTAGTCCCAGCCCACTCACCACCTGCCCGTTTCTCCGCACCGAGTGCTGGGGAGCGGGCAGCAGCGTTTTCACAGCTTTCTGTCAGGACAACTGCACGCCTGAAAGTGGTTCCAAACATGCGCGTGCGTACAATGGCGGTTTGAATAACGAGCAGAGTTGTTGCGTTGACTAATGCGCCCTGGCTCTCGCTTACGCCCGATGTATCCAACTGTTAAAGGAAGACAACGTGTTCGGACTGTCCAAGCTGCTGCGCGCCGGTGAAGGCCGCACAGTAAAGCGCCTTTCCAAGATCGCGGACGACGTTCTCGCTTTGGAGGACGAGTACGCCGCGTTGACGGACGAAGAGCTCAAGGCAAAGACCAACGAGTTCAAGGACGCGCTCGCGGACGGAAAAAGCTTGGACGACATCCTGCTCGATGCATTCGCTACCGCGCGTGAGGCATCCTGGCGCGTGCTCGGGCAGAAGCACTACAAGGTGCAGATCATGGGCGGCGCCGCACTGCACTTCGGCTCCGTCGCCGAGATGAAGACCGGTGAGGGCAAGACCCTGACGTCGGTGCTTCCGGCCTACCTCAACGCCCTCGAAGGCAAGGGTGTCCACATCGTCACGGTGAACGACTACCTAGCCAAGCGCGATGCCGAGATGATGGGCCGTGTGCACCGCTTCTTAGGGCTCGAGGTCGGCGTCATCCTTTCCGACATGCGCCCGCCGGAGCGCACGCGCGCTTATTACTCGGACATCACCTACGGCACGAATAACGAGCTGGGCTTCGATTACCTGCGCGACAACATGACCAAATCGGTCAGCGACATGGTGCAGCGCGGTCACAACTTCGCCATCGTGGACGAGGTCGACTCGATTCTCATCGACGAAGCGCGTACCCCGCTGATCATTTCCGGACCGGTCGACGGCTCGAGCCAGTTCTACACCGTCTTCTCCCAGTTGGCGCCCCGCATGCGCGAGGGCATCCACTACGAAGTGGACCAGCGCAAGCGCACCGTCGGCGTTTCCGAGGAAGGTGTCGAGTTTGTCGAGGATCAGCTCGGCATCGACAACCTCTACGCACCGGAGAACTCCCAGCTGGTCAGCTACCTCAACAACGCCCTGAAGGCGAAGGAGCTCTTCGAGCGCGACAAGGACTACATCATCCGCAAGGGCGAGGTCCTCATCGTCGACTCGTTCACCGGCCGCATCCTGCCGGGCCGCCGCTACAACGAGGGCATGCACCAGGCCATCGAGGCCAAAGAGGGCGTGGAGATCAAAAACGAGAACCAGACCCTGGCCACGGTCACGCTGCAGAACTACTTCCGTCTCTACGACAAGCTCGCCGGCATGACCGGTACCGCCGAGACTGAGGCAGCGGAGCTCAACCAGATCTACAAGCTCGGTGTCGTGGCTATTCCGCCGAATAAGCCGAATATCCGCCAGGACAAGGACGACCTGATCTACAAGACGCAGGAAGCGAAGTTCGCTGCCGTCGCAGAGGACATCGCCGAGCACGTGGAGAACGGCCAGCCGGTCCTCGTGGGCACCACGTCCGTCGAGCGTTCCGAGTACCTCTCCCAGCTGCTGGCACGCAAGGGCATCAAGCACAACGTCCTCAACGCGAAGCACCACGAGGAAGAAGGCCGCATCATCGCCGAGGCGGGTCTGCCCGGCAATGTCACGGTGTCCACCAACATGGCTGGCCGCGGTACCGATATCGTGCTGGGCGGCAACCCAGAAGTCCTGCTGGACGCCAAGCTCAAGGAGCAGGGCCTCGACCCGTTCGAGGACGAAGAGGCGTACCAGGAAGCGTGGGATGAGCAGCTTCCGGCAGCGAAGGAGCGCTCCAAGCAGCTTGGCGACGAGGTGCGTGAGGCCGGCGGCCTGTACGTCATCGGCACCGAGCGCCACGAGTCCCGCCGCATCGACAACCAGCTCCGCGGCCGTTCTGGCCGTCAGGGCGACCCGGGCGAGACCCGCTTCTACCTCTCCATGCGCGACGACCTGATGGTCCGCTTCGTCGGCGCATCCATGGAGAACATGATGAACCGCCTCAACGTCCCGGACGATGTGCCGATCGAGGCAGGCATGGTCTCCCGCTCCATCAAGGGCGCGCAGTCCCAGGTGGAGAACCAGAACTTCGAGACCCGTAAGAACGTCCTCAAGTACGACGAGGTGCTCAACGAGCAGCGCAAGGTCGTCTACCGCGAGCGCCGGGAGATCCTCGAGTCGAAGGACATCAAGGACCAGATCCGCAGCATGATCGATGACACCATCGGCGCGTACGTCGACGGTGCCACGTACGACGGCTACGTCGAGGACTGGGACTTGGACGAGCTGTGGAATGCGCTCGATTCGCTGTACGGCCCGACGGTCACACCGCAGGAGCTTATCGACGGCTCCGAGTACGGCTCACCCGGCGAGCTCACCTCTTCCCAGCTGCGTCAGGCAGTGCTCGATGACGCCCACGAGTCCTACGACAAGCTCGAGGACAATGTCATCTCCATCGGCGGCGAAGACCAGATGCGCAATGTGGAGCGCATGGTGATCCTGCCGATCATCGACACCAAGTGGCGCGAGCACCTCTACGAGATGGATTACCTCAAGGAGGGCATCGGCCTGCGCGCGATGGCCCAGCGCGATCCTCTGGTCGAGTACCAGAAGGAGGGCGGCGACATGTTCAACGCCATGAACGACGGCGTGAAGGAAGAGACCGTCCGCCAGCTGTTCATGCTGCGCAAGCAGTTCGAGCAGCAGGACCAGCAGCCGACGACCGAGCAGGCCTAGGTGGCGCCCTCATAGCACCCGGAAGGACACGAGGCGGCCGGCGTTGACGCGCGCCACCCAGGCGTAGCGCGCGCCCGCGGCTTCGGCTGTCCCGTAGAATTCCTGGCCGCGCCGCCGGCTGGTGGATACTTTGACCACCCCGGGCGGCAGCCCGCCGATGCGGCGCGCCCGGACATACGTCCGCACCATCGGCGCGAAGGTGCGTGCTTGCAGCACTTTGAGGTCCCGAATACCAAAGGCTGCGTCGAGCGCGACACGGATGAGCGGTGAGAATGTCGGGGTCTCGCCGGCCATAGCGCCAGCTTTGCCGGATATAGGCGGTGGTGCTGCGCGTCTGCCTGGTGCGGGCAGCAGCACTTTCATGTGTGTGAGACCGGGAACGGGGTAATACATCTATCTAGCCTCCTAGTGTGTGCACGCGCCAGCGAGAACAGATCCTGAAAAATTCAGTGTTCCGCGGCGCTTCACCCCAGGGGCAGACGCGGCGTGGGCTAGGTAGTATTGTTCCGGAATCCGGACCGGTTGTCCTTGAAACCCGGTCGTGTGATGTCTACTGAAGTAGACAATGAAGAACAAAGCGAGGAAACGAGGTCGTTGATGCAGGGTTTGATTATCGATTACGCCGGCGTGCTCGACGCGGACGCCGAGGACATCAAGCGCTGGCAGACGCTGCTAGCAGAGCTCAAGGCCAACGAGATCAGCACCGCCATCCTGTCCAATGACCCGGGCGGCCCGGAGGCAGACGCCATCCGTGAATGGGAGTTCCGCGGCCACGTCGACGCTGTGATCCTCTCCGGCGAGGTCGGCGCGGAAAAGCCGGAAAAGGCCGCATTTCAGGCTGCCGCCGATGCGATTGGCATGCCGCTGGAGGATTGCACGATGATCGACGACGACATCCTCAACGTCCGCGGCGCTGTGGAAGCGGGCCTCATCGGCATCTTGCACACCGCATTCGACCGCACTGTGGTGGAAATTCAGTCCCTCTACGGCATCGAGGGCGAGTTCTAGTGCGCGTCTACATTCCCGCCACCTTCGCGATGCTCAAGGAGCTCGACGCTGAGGGCACCATTCATGCCCGCAGCGGCTGGGGTTTCGCCGCCACACCCGCGCTGGTCGAGTTCTTCACCTCCGGCGACGAGGAGGAGATCGAGGCCGTCGCATTCGACGACGCCGCGCTGGCCTCCCTGCGCCTACTCGCCATCGGCGACGAGCCGGACTTTCCGCACCGCCGCGTGGTCATCTCCGCCGACGTCGACGCCGTCCCGCAGCCCGATATGGGCGAGTCCGTGGTCAAGCTGTCCGAGGCCATTAACCGCGAGGATGTCGCCGCGATCCATGTCGACATCGCCGCTGCCGAAGAAGCCACGAAAAAAGCCACTGAGCTTATCGACGCCGCCGATCTCGGCGACCAAGATGCCGAACTCGCCGTGGGCGACGCCCAGGACAATTACCTGGCGTTCTACCACCCAGACGAGCTGTCCTTCCTCGTCGAGCTGCTCTAGCTCTGCTGACGGGGCACGTTGGTGAATCGCGAAAAGGGAGCCTGGTTCCCGTAGACCGTGTGGGCCTGGTGGCGTTAGCTGAATGCGACGTTGGGATGCACGTCTACGGCTCGGAATCCATGCGCTGGCGAGCAAGCTGGCAGAGCAGTGCGACCGCTGCAAGTGCCGCCGCGGAACCACACAGCATCGCCGGCGTCGCATGCGCAGCGACCAACAGTGAGCCAATGACCGCACCCAGCGCCGAGCCCAAATAGTTCGCCGACGCATTCGCAGCCACCGCCGTAGCACCATCAGCAGGATTCGTCTGGAGCAGTACATGCTGCTGGGGTGCGAGAGAAGCCCAACCGCACAGTCCCCAGACGAAAAGACTGACCACCACGATCCCAGGGACCTGCCCCAGAGTCATACCGACTAGCGCACAGGTGAGGCCAGTGAGGATGAAACCGCTCAGTCGCAGCGGATTACACTTGTCCACGAAACGCCCGATGCCCAGCGCTCCGACCGCCCCGCCGAGCCCCCAAACCCAAATTGCCATGGTCTGATGCGAAGCAAGGCTTCCCGCGGACAGTACGACGGTCAGGTAGGTGTAAAGCCCCAGAGAAGCGCAGCCGGTCAGTAGCGTTACCGTGACCGTGAGGAGATTCTTCGGGCGGGCGATGGACCTCAACCGGTCTGCAGCGCCAGAGGCCGCGATCGTTGGCAGTTCCCCGCCGCGCAGCGTTATTCCTGTCAGTGCAGCGCCACCGATGACCACGATCAACAGGAACGCGGCACGCCAACCCCACTGTTGCGCCAGGGCCAGACCGATCGGCACTCCGAACACAGTACCTACTGCCAAGCCGGCAAGAACCAAAGCCAGTGCACGCCCCCGACGATGTTGCCCCACGAGCTCTGCGGCAACTGCGGACGACAGTGGTGAGTACACGCCCGCTGCCACGCCAGCCGCCACACGAGACCCCAGGAAAAGCCACACTGTCGGCGACAAGGCCGTAGCCAAGTTCGCAACGGTGAACACAAGTATGGCGATGACCAGGCTACGCCGGGACTGCTGTCCGGCTCGCCCGGCCAGCAGAGGCCCAGCGATCGCGTAGGATCCTGTGAAGGCCGCCACGCCCAGTCCGACAGTAGCTTCCCGTGCACCCAGCGATGAGGCGATGGCAGGAAGTAGACCTGCGACGACGTAGGCATCCAGGCCGAGCGCGACGCTCCCCAACACGAAGGGCCAAAGTCGACTCATCATTCCTTATCCACCTCGGAACCTGTGTTGGCGATAACAGCAGCGAGCACACCGGGGAACAACTGGTCCAGATCGTCGCGCCGCAACCGGATCAGACACGCGCGTCCTTCACCCCGGGTCCACGTCACTCCAGCCTCACGCAGCATGCGTGTGTGGTAGGTCAGCGTAGACCGAGGCAGATCGTCTGCGAGCCCGCGACTGTCGTGTTCCTGCCCGTCGGCTAGCCGATGGATCATCTCCAGCCGGGTGGGGTCACTCAAGGCAGCTAGCACCTTGGCCAAAGTGATTTCATCGGGTTTCGGGTGCTGGTACTCGCGTGGTGACATTGAACCTCCAAGAATCATGCAGTAATTCCTGCATGATAACCGTGCAAGAATTACTGCACAAACTTAAAGGCTGCCTGAACTTCAACCAACGTCCACGATCTGTTTATCTAGCTGGCCTAATGCCATTCGCTAGTCATAGGTCGTCTCGTTGATCCGCAACGCCACGAGTAGGCGCCGCACCGCTTGGACACGCCGTCCGATGACGGAGTCTGGGTCGAAGTCGTCCCACGCGCACTCCGGGTCCGCCGGGGGACCGGCGTGCGTGCACCCGCGCGGGCAGCGCTCAGCCGCCTCCGCGAGATCGGGGAACGGCTCGATCACCTGGTCTGGTGAGACGTGCGCCAGGCCGAAGGACCTGATGCCGGGGGTGTCGATGATCCAGCCGTGGCTATCCGGCAATTCCAGTGCCACCGATTGCGTGGATGTGTGACGGCCCTTGCCTACGCCGGAGACTTCGCCGGTCTCCCGGTTGGCATCCGGGACGATGCGGTTGACCAGCGTCGACTTGCCCACACCGGAATGGCCGATGACGGCGGAGAGGCGGCCGTCGATACGCTTTAGCAACGCCGCGATATCGTCGTCGATGCCTGAGCGCAGGACCTCCACGTCCAAGTCCGCGAGCTCTTTCTCGAACTCGCCCGGGTCCGCCAAATCCGACTTGGTCAGGCAGACAACCGGGGTGACACCGCCGACGAATGCGGCGACAAGCGCGCGCTCCACGAAGCCTGTGCGTGGCGGGGGATCAGCGACAGCGCAGACGATCAGCAGGATCTCCGCATTGGCCACGACGATCCGCTCGTACGGGTCCGTGTCGTCGGCGGTGCGGCGCAGCTCGGAGGTGCGTTCCTCGCGCTTGACGATGCGGGCGAGCGTGTCCTTTACCCCGCTGGTGTCACCGACGACGCCGACGCGGTCGCCGACCTCGATCGAGGTGCGCCCCAGCTCGCGGGCGCGCATGCACACCACGCGCGTGCCGTCCTCCAGCACGACGCCCCAGCGGCCGCGGTCCTTCGTGATCACCAAGCCCACGACTGCATCTTTGTGCTTCGGGCGGTCCTTCGACCGCGGGCGCGAGCCCTTGCCCGGCCGGACTTTCACATCCGATTCGTCGTAGCTGGAGAAGTCCCGTCCGCCGCGCCTAGCCATGCAGCATGTCCGTCCACATCGTCTCAAAGCCTGGCAGCGTCTTCGCCGTGGTGCCGATGTCTTCGACTTCCACGCCCTCGGTGGTCAGCCCGATGATCGCGCCGGCGGTGGCCATGCGGTGATCGGCGTAGGAATGCCAGGTTCCCCCGTGCAAGGCGGCGGGGGTGATGCGCAGGCCGTCGTCAAGCTCCTCGCACTGCCCGCCGAGCGCCGTGATCTCCGCGGTGAGCGCCGCCAGCCGGTCCGTCTCGTGCCCGCGCAGGTGCGCGATGCCCGTCAGCTCGCTCGGGCTGGCTGCCTGCGTGGCCAGCGCCGCCACTGTGGGGGTGAGCTCGCCGATATCGCCCATATCCAGCTCAATGCCCTGTAGCTCACCGGGTTTCGGGCCCGTGACGGTGAGTGTCTTGTCCGTTTCTTCGCCGCTCAGGCGCACGTCGCAGCCCATATTTGTCAGGATGTCCCGGATGACGTCGCCGGCCTGGTTCGTCGTGGTCGGCCAGTGCGGTACGCTCACCGTTCCGCCGGTGACAGCCGCCGCAGCCAAAAACGGCGTGGCATTGGACAGATCCGGTTCGATCACCCACGTGCCGCCCTTGATCGGACCCGGGCGCACCGTCCATTCCGTCAGACTGGATTCGACCTCCACGCCGGCGGCGCGCACCATCTCCACGGTCATCTCGATGTGCGGTGTCGACGGCACGCGCTCGCCGGTGTGCACGATGTGGAGGCCTTCGTCGAAACGCGCGCCCGCGAGCAGCAGAGCCGAGACGAACTGCGAGCTTTTCGACGCATCCATCTCGATCCGTCCTCCCTTCGCCGACCCCGTTCCGTTGACGGTGTAGGGGAGAGCGGTGCCTTCAACGTCCACTCCCGCATCGCGGAGCGCATCGAGTACCGTTGCCACCGGGCGGACCCGCGCTTGCTCATCGCCGTCGACGTGGACCGCGCCGTTCGCGAATGCCGCGACTGCCGGAATGAAACGCATGACCGTTCCCGCGAGACCGCAGTCGACTGTGCCGCCCGTGAGCGTGCCCGGCGTGGCCGTGAGCGTGTCGCCGTCGAGCGTGAATTCCACGCCCATGGCTTCGAGCGCGCCCTGCATCAAATCCGTGTCGCGCGAACGCAGTGCGCCCACGAGCGTGCTCGGTTCGCTGGCGAGAGCAGCGAGCACATACGCCCGGTTGGTGATCGACTTTGAGCCGGGCACCAGCACAGTGCTGGTGAACGGCTCTGGGTGAAACGGCGCTGGCCACAATTGCGTCATGCGGGCCATCCTACCGAGCTAGCCGCGGGCATAATGGGAAGGCATGTGCGGACGTTTCGTTCTCTTCACCACCGGCGACGACCTGATCGCGGCCGTCGGCACGCTGCCTGGCGTGACCGAAGTCCTCGCGCCGGATGGCACCCCGCCGCCGCGCTACAACATCGGGCCCACGCAGCAAGTGCCCCTGATCCGCGTCGACGGCGCTGAGGCCCAGATCGACTCTGCCCGCTGGGGCCTTCTCCCCACCTGGAAGAAGGACGAGACCGGCCCGCCGCTGTTCAATGCCCGCGGCGAGACCGTCGCTGAGAAACCGTCATTCCGTTCCGCCTTCAAAGCCCGCCGCGGCCTGATGGTGCTCGACGGGTACTACGAGTGGAAAGCCGATGCCAGCACGAAGACCGGGAAACAGCCGTATTTCGTGCAACCGGAAGAGGGGCTGCTCTACGCTGCCGCGCTGTGGGAGACCGGGCTGGACAAACTCTCCACAACGATGGTCACCACTGACGCCACCGATAATATGTCGTGGCTGCACCACCGCCTCCCACTCTTCCTGCAGCCTGAGGAAACCGAACAGTGGGTGCACGGTTCACCGGACGAGGCGCTCGAATTGGTCCACCCCTCCCGCGTCGCCGATCGGCTGCAGTGGCGCCCGGCCGCGCAGGAAGTGGGTAATATCCGCAATGAATACGCCGAGCTTATCGGCGACGGCCCGATGAGCACCGAGCCAGTGGGGTAGGAGTGCTACTCAGCCGCGATATCCGCGAACTGGGCACTGCATAGTTTTGCCAGATCAGTCGGCGACATCGCGATGGACAAACCACGCTGGCCCGCCGAGACGGTGATGGTGTCGGAGTGGGCGACGGAGGCGTCGATAAGCGTGCTCAACTGCTGTTTCGTGCCGAGCGGCGAGATGCCTCCCACGATGTACCCGGTGAGGCGCTGCGCCACCTTCGGGTCCGCCATCTCCGCGTTCTTCCAGCCCAGCGCTTTCGCCGCATGCTTGAGCGACAGGTGACCAGCGACCGGCACGCAACAGACCGCGTACTCGCGCTCGTGATGGATGACCAGCGTCTTCGCGGCATCGAGTCCCAGCTGCTCCACCGCATGCTCCCCGAAATGGTCTGTGCCCGCGGTGTAGCTGAGCACCTCGTGGTCCACTCCAGCTTGTTTGAGGGCTTCCAACGCCTGAGTCTTCGTTGCCATAGGCGCCAAGCCTAGCGCTCGCTGATCACCGCTAAGATGGCACCCATGGCCCACACCGATCTCGAACAGCGCTTCACCGAGGAGGCGATGCCGCTGCTGGACCAGCTCTACGGCGGCGCGCTGCGCATGACGCGCAACCCACAAGACGCTGAAGACCTGGTGCAAGAGACTTACCTCAAGGCCTACAAAGCGTTCGACTCCTTCAAAGAAGGTACGAACCTCAAAGCGTGGCTGTACCGGATCATGACGAACACGTACATCAACTCGTACCGGAAGAAGCAGCGCCGCCCGATCGAGACCTCCGCCGAGGATGTCACCGACCGCCAGCTGTACACCACCAGCTCGCACGACTCGACCGGCCTGCAATCCGCCGAAGTTGAGGCGCTGAAGAACCTGCCGGATGCGCAAATCGCCGAAGCCATGAACTCGCTGAGCGACGACTACCGCATGGTCGTCTATTACGCAGATGTTGAAGGTCTGGCGTACAAAGAAATCGCCGAAGTCATGGACATCCCGCTCGGCACCGTCATGTCGCGACTCCACCGGGGAAGAAAACAGCTCCGCGAACTGTTGAAAGATGTGGCGAACGAACAAGGTATTGGTCTGGAGGAGCAGAAATAATGGGTGACTGCAATATCGAACCAGCACGCGCACACGCGCTACTCTGCGAATACTTCGATACCGACACCCCTGCGGCGCGAGTCGCCGAGATCCGCGAGATCATCCAGACCTGCCCCGAAAGCTTTGCCTGGCTCAAATCTGAGACTGAGATCCGCCAGATCGTCCGCCGCTGCAACTGCCAGGACCAAGCGCCCGAGGGCCTGCGTCAACGCATTGTGCAGTCCATTTCGATCACTTACCGGCGATACGAGTAGCTGCTAGGTGCAAAAACCAAGAACTCCTCCCCACCTTTTATTCAGTGGGGAGGAGTTCTCGTATACGCTCAACTCTTAGGAGTTGGGGCGCTTGCCGCGGTTAGCGCTCTTCTTGCGGCGGTCCTTGCGCTTACGACCACGCTTGCTCATAACGACCTCCTTGGGCCAAAGATACGGTACTGATCTAACTGTCAGTCCACTTTATCGGGCACCGGCCCGGCAGCGGTAATTGGTCCGCTTTTGGGCCGGTTCGCGCGTGGCTTAAGCAGAAACGCGCTGACGGTTGCGCTGCTTGTTGCGGCGCTTGAGGGCGCGGCGCTCCTCCTCGGACAGGCCACCCCAGACGCCGGCATCCTGGCCGGTCTCCAGAGCCCACTTCAGGCACTGGGAGGTGACGGGGCAGCGGTGGCACACAAGCTTGGCCTGTGCGATCTGGGACAATGCGGGGCCGGAGTTACCGACCGGGAAGAACAGTTCGGGGTCTTCGTCGCGGCAAATTGCTTCGTGGCGCCAATCCATGGTGATCAGTCTCCTTCTAGGTCTTCGGGTAGGTAGTGCGTCGGATGTCGAGAAATGTCATGAAGCGTGCACACCACTAACAAGCCCGTCGACAGGCGCAGGAATGAATGCGCGCACGGCGGCGCGACAATGAAACCTGGCTTGGGTCAGGGTTTGCGCAAGCAGATGATTTCCGGCGATGAGCGGGCGGTGTTCCCGGTGGCTTCGGGACCCGTCTTCCGTTTACCGGAACTTAACTCCGTGGTGGCTTGGAGTTAGTGGCTATGTAACTAGCTCTTTGTTTTTGCTACCCGAGAATAATGACACGTTTACATACATCCCGCTAGGGGTAAACGCCAAATTGTGACCGGAATCATAATTTCTCCGCGGATTTTATCTGTTTCGGGGGCTTGCTGGGCCCTGTAAGGGGGAGTTCTGTGCCTGCTGAAAGTAGCGTGAACAGGGTATATCAAGCAATGCTGTGAGATGTGACCGGACGCACTACGTCAAATCGCCTGTGGTTTGGGTTGGCTGCCGGGGCGGGGTTTCGGGTTCGCGACGGCCGTGGCTTTAGGATGAAGGCGTGAATGCGAACGCCCCGGAACCGAAGAAAAACCTGCCCAGCCCTGAGGCCGCCCGCGCGACGGCGGAAGCGCCCGCGCTAATGAAGGCGGCGGCCGTGATGGCCGTGCTCGAAGGCGTTGTGGCGATCGGCTACGGCATTTACCTGGCGTATGTGCAGATCACCAATGGTGCCGACGAATCGCTCGTCCAGTCCGAGACCTCCGCCTTCGCCTTGGTCGGCGTGGGCACCGCGCTGTTCATTCTGTGCACATTCGGGCCCATGGCCTACGGCGGCATCAACATCCTGCGCGGCAATCAGTGGGGGCGCAGCATCATCGTGTTCATGAACGTTCTGCTGCTCGGCATCGCCTTCTACATGTTCATGGGCGGTGCGACGTCGATCGGCGTGATTACCCTCCTCGCCGCCGCGATCACTCTCGTGTGCGCGCTGCACCCGGTGTCCACCCAATGGGCCACCGCCGCGTTCGATGCGCGGCGCGGTAAGTAGGGCTGGTTGGCCCCTGATGCCTGGCGCTGGTGAATCTGTTTACATCCGCGATATGCGCCGCTAACTATATTTCCTGCTCAGGGCGTTTTCGTTCCTGCGCTGATCGGGCGAACATGTAAACAGATTCACCGGCGGTGGCGCGCGGGCTCCTGGCGCCCGGCGCGCTGAGCGGAGCGGCGCGGGGGGAAAGCTACTGCACGAGGTCGAGGATCGCGATCTTAGTGCCGCGCTTTTCGACGACGGTGGCGCCGGCGGAGGCGATGGAGACCGGGCCGGTGTAGCCGTGGCGGTCGACGGGGATGACGTGGTCGACGGATTGGGTATCCCAATTGGCAACGGCGATGCCTTCGGCGGTGGGGTAGACGAGGCGGTCGCCGGCGCCGAAGCCGGTGCCGAGAGCGTCGGAGAAGATGGTGGTGACTTCGAGGGTTTCGGGGTCGAGAAGCATGAGATTCTGGCCGTCGAAGTAGCTCATGTGGTGCGGCAGATCGGCGACTTGGACGGTGGCGATCCCGATCGGTGAGTCGCTGAGCAGGTCAGACTGGGGCACCTGGGAGCTGGCCAGTTGGGTGCCGTCCTGTTTATAGGACGTGACCTTCGAGGATCCCGGGTTGTAGACGGCGGCGGCTTCCTGGCCCACAGCGACGAGGTAGGCGTTGTCGGCGATCTCGACGGACTCGTGAAGCTCGGGCTTGCGGGAGTCCTCCGGAGTGGCCTTTTGCATGCGCAGCCAGGAGCCGTCCTCGCACTTCTCGGTGACGGCAAAGAATTCGGTGCGGGTCAGAGCGGAGGTGAGGGTACAGCCCTCGTTGGGCTGGAAGTCCGGCTCCTGCGGGGCTTCGACCTCGCCGTATTCGACGGTGCGGACAAGGTCGTTGCGCCAGATCTCGGAGCGCGACGGGGCGGCATAGCCGACGCGGTCGTTCGAGGAGATCATGGCGACCTGCTCGGGCGCGATCGCGGAGCGGGTGTGGGAGTACTGGCCGGTCGTGGCTTTGATGGCCACCACATCGCCGCAGCCGATATTGGTGCGGTAGACAGCCACGACTTCATCCCATGCTGAGGCCATGCCACACAGTTCGGGGCCGCGGGTGTAGCTCCACTTCTCCTCGCCGTCCGGGGTGGAAGCGGTGATGGTGCCGCTGTCTTTGTCGTAGGTGGCGATCATGCCGGCGACGGTGACAGGGCGCGGGTTGGGGGCGTCGTCGTACAGGGTAGGGCCCTCGGAAAGATCATGCGGGGCGATGGCGAGTATCCCGCCGTTGGGAATCTCCTCAGCGGCGGGGGTGAGCTCGTCCTTGCGGATCGGCGCGGTGAAAAACGCGATGAGCAGGGCAAGAACAGACACGGCGGTGATGACGCCAGTGGCGATGAGGTCGCCGCGGGTGCGGCGTAGCGGAGCGTTGCTCACCGTCGCCTCCTTTTAGATCGGGATCTGGATTGGTTCCGGTCGGGACGGGAATCGCCGCGCTTTTTGCGCACGCCGTGAACGGGGCGGGCCGGGCCGACGTTGGAGCGGGCGTCCTCGGGAATATCGAGGGCGTCGCGCAGCTCCGGGGAGGTGGAGAACCACGTCGGGGGTTCAGGTGTGTCTAGCGAGAGCTCGTCGTTGATGAGCTTCCACTTCGCGCCCTCATCGAAACCGACGAGGGTGACGGCGGTGCCGGTGCGGCCAGCGCGGCCGGTGCGGCCGATGCGGTGCACGTAGGTCATTGGGTCGTCAGGAGTCTGGTAGTTGATCACGTGGGTGACATCGTCGACGTCGATGCCGCGGGCGGCGACATCGGTGGCCACGAGGATCTCCACTGTGCCGTTGCGGAAAGCTTCGAGGGAGCGCTCGCGGGCTTCCTGACCCAAATCACCGTGAACGGAGCCGACGGGGAAACCGCGGCCGGCTAAGTCTTCGGCGACATCGGCGGCGGTGCGCTTCGTGCGGGTGAAAATGATGGTCTTGCCGCGGCCGTCGGCCTGCAAAATGCGGGCGGTGACCTCGGGTTTGTCCATCTTGTGGGAGCAGAATACGACCTGCTTGGTGGTGTCGTGCACTTGGGAGGACTCGGTGGCCTCAGCGCGGATGTGCAGCGGCTTATTCATCATCGACCGTGCCAGGGTGAGGATCTGCCCCGGCATAGTGGCGGAGAAGAGCATCGTCTGCAGCGGCTGGTGCAGCGCAGCCCACAGTTTTTGGATGTCGGGGAGGAAGCCCAGGTCGAGCATCTCGTCGGCTTCATCGAGAACCAGAATCGCCACGTGGCTTAGGTCCAGATCGCCGCGCTGGTGAAGATCCAGAAGGCGGCCGGGAGTGCCGACGATGACGTCGACACCGTCATTGAGGGCGGCGAGTTGCTCGTCGTAGGGGCGGCCGCCATAGATCGTCGATAAGCGAATGGGCGTGTTTTTCGCTGCGAGCGTGAGGTCTTCGCCCACCTGGACGGCGAGCTCGCGCGTGGGCGTGACCACGAGTGCGCGCGGGGTGCCGTCGAGCTCCTCGATAGCGGCGTCGTCGAAGACACGGTCCAGCAACGGGACGCCGAAAGCGAAAGTCTTGCCCATGCCCGTGCGGGCCTGGCCGATCAAATCCCGGCCGGTCAAGGCGATGGGGAGGGTGAGCTCTTGGATGGAAAAGACCCGCTCGATCCCGTTGTCTGCGAGCGCCCCGACGATCTCCGCGGCGACGCCGAGCTCAGCGAACGTCGGCGGCTGCTGGGGCTGCTGTACAGAACGATCGGGCACGTGAACATCTTAACTGCCCCTCGTTACAATATGACCATCGCCGGCGACGGCACGAAGAATAGAGCGAAAAGTAAAGGACGAAAAACAGCATGGAAATCAAGATCGGACTGGCTGACTCCCACCGCGAACTCTCCATTTCCTCCCCGAAGGGGCAGGATGAGATCCTCGGCGAAGTTACGCAGGCGATCGAGTCCGGCGCTCCGACTGTCTCCTTCGACGACGAGCGCGGTATGAAGTACGTCGTGCGTACCGAGCGCATCCTGTATGTCGAATTGGGCAACTCCACCCCGCGTGCTGTCGGCTTTTCCGGCTAAATGCGCGATAGATTGAACGTATGACCTACCACCCCGGCGCTTACGAACCCGCCGCTGGCCACAGCGGGGCGGAGAAATCCGCGTTCGCGCGATTCGCTGATGCTTACGGTTGGCGCGCTTATGCCATCCCGGTGCTGGTGGTGGTGACTGCGTTGGTGATCTGGAGCATCGTTAATACTCCTGCGGGGGAGACTGTTGGGACGACCTCGCGCGGGACGGAGGGGATTGAGGACACCACCGACGAGCCGCGCGTGACG
Source organism: Corynebacterium sp. p3-SID1194 (assembly GCF_025144155.1). Taxonomy (NCBI): domain Bacteria; kingdom Bacillati; phylum Actinomycetota; class Actinomycetes; order Mycobacteriales; family Corynebacteriaceae; genus Corynebacterium; species Corynebacterium sp. p3-SID1194. The sequence continues at coordinate 19,772 of NZ_JALXWY010000004.1, read as the reverse complement.
GTGCCGGACATGCCGGAAGGCCAGGTCGCGATGACGGAGCTTCCGCCCGGCGGCCCGTTCACCGAACAGGGCAAGGGTACGTACCGGCCCGTTGGCTCGCTCGGCATGAATCACGGGAAGGGCGAGGAGAAGGTCGTGCGGTTTTCCACCGAGGTGGAAGACGGCATTGACACCACCACCTTCGGCGGCGACGATTCTTTCGCTGCGATGGTGGACGCTACTTTGTCGGATCCGCGCGGCTGGACGAACGACCCGCGATTCCGTTTCGAGCATGTCTCCTCGTCCGATGATCCGGACCTGCGCATCCAGCTGACCTCCGTGGGCACGACTCGTGAGACCTGCGGAAATGACATCGGGCTCGAGACGTCCTGCCGTATCTATACGGAAGCAGACGGTGACCGGGTGATCATCAACGAGTCCCGTTGGGTCCGCGGCGCCGCGCCGTATAACGGCGATTTGGGCATGTACCGCCAGTACTTGATCAACCACGAAGTGGGACACGCGCTGGGCTACGCGGAGCACGAGCCATGCGGTGAGGACGGCAAGCTCGCCCCGGTGATGATGCAGCAGACGCTGAGCTTGAACAATAAGGATCTGTTCCAGCTCGCGCCGGAAGAGGTCTACCCAGATAACGACGACACGTGCCGCGCCAACCCGTGGCCGTACCCGCGTCCGGCGGCGGTATAGGGAGAGGCGTGTCGATGGCGATTCCGGGGCATGTTCTAACGTCGTTCCAGGTCGATGAGTCGCAACCGCTCCCGCTTGGCCCGGAGTGGGGCAACGGAGTGCGTTTCGGTCGCATTGTCATTTCCGAAGCGCCGGTGCACGCCGCATGGTCGTCGAAAGTGCGGGAGAAAGTCACGGTTCCCGGCGTCCGCGTCGCCCGCCCGGTCCGCTCCACTGACGGCCGCTTCACGGTCGCGGGTTTTCATGCCACCGATTACGTCGAGGGCGAGCCGGGGCACCGCGTTGACGAGGCGATTTCCGCGGCCCTTCGGTTCGATGATGCCGTGTCCTATTTCCCAGCCCCCAAGCTCGAGCGCAACGACGTGTGGGCGCGCGCCGACCGCGCCGCATGGAAGGGGCACCTTCCACAAGGCAAGAAATTGCAGGTCGTGCACACCGATTTCCTCGCGTGCTGCCTCTTTTCCGGCTCGCTGCCGCCCGCGCTCACCGATTTTGTCCCCGCCGACAGCGCGCGGCCTCACGGTTACAGCGCAGCGCTGACGCTTATCGACGGCCTCTTGGCCGACGCCGTCGACGATGCCGTGCTGAGCAGGTGGTCTCATGTGCCCGACTTGATATTCATGTGTGAGCGCGCACTTGATTATCGAGAGATTCTGAACAGGGAATTCGGAGGATCGTCGAACACGGGTTCGAAGATTGAGCGTGTTCGGGGGCTGCTCGTGTCCGGGGCGGATGCCACACTGTAGGGCATGACGCAGCCGAACGACGCCCACAACGCAGGCCTGAAACTCCCGCCGCACCCGCAGGCCTATTTGGTGGGCAGGGAACGGACTGTTCACCAGCGCGAGTGGCCAGTGGAGCTTCCCTCCCGCGGGGCGTTCAAGGTCACTGGTGCGGCCGGTGCGGGCGTGACCAGTTTCCTCATTGACACTGCGGTGGCGAAAATCCGCGGCGGGGCTGACCCAGCTGGCGTGGTGTTTCTCACCGCGTCCAAGGAGTCCGGTGCGCGGGTGCGCGCGGAGTTGTCTGACCGGCTCGCGGCCTCCGGTTTCGTCGCCGATGAACCGATTGTGCGCTCCATTCACTCGTTGGCCTTCGCACTCGTGCGACTGGGCGATGAGGATCAAAGCGCGGAGGCGGAGCCGATCCGTTTGATCTCGGGCGCGGAGCAAGACTTCGCCATTAGGGAGCTGCTGCAGGGCCATGCTGCCGACGGTGGAGGAACATGGCCGGCGGAACTGCGCCCCGCGCTGCCGATGGTCGGTTTCGCCCGCCAATTGCGCGATTTCTTGCTCCGCGCCGTTGAGCGCACGCTCACGCCGGGCGACCTGCGCGATTTGGGGCAGCGTCACGGGATTCCGGTCTGGTCGGCGGCGGGCGATTTTCTCGCTGAGTACCAGGACGTCATGGCTCTCTACGGCGCGCGCAGCTATTCGGCATCGGAACTAGTCGCCTCCGCCGTGCGTGCGCCGCTACCGCGCACATGGCACACCGTCATCGTCGACGATGCTCAGCACCTCGATCCGGCTTCGGCTCAACTGGTGCGCCAGCTCGCGCAGGAAGCGGAACTCACTGTCATTGGCGGCGACGAGAAGCAGTCGGTCTTCCGTTTCCGCGGTGCATCCCCGCTATTCTTCCGGGACTTGGACGGCGCAGAAGTGATCGATCTGGGCGCGACTAAGCGTCATCCGGCAGCAGAAGCGGTGATCGCACCGAGTGCTGCTGTCAACCACGCCGCCGTGGTGGACCGCCTTCGGCGTTGGCATCTCGAAGAGGGGGTGGCCTGGCGCGATATATCCGTGGTGGTGCGCTCGGTAGGGATGATCGAGTCGCTGCGCCGGGCGCTGCTGCAAGCCGGTGTTCCAGTGGCGGTGAACCCGACTGATGTGGTGCTGGCGGAACAGCGCATCGTCGCTGCGATGCTGCTGGGGCTAAAGGCGCTGACCGAACCGTTGAGCATGGCCCAATGGCGTGATCTGCTGCTCGGGCCCGTCGGCGGCACAGACCCGGTCACGCTGCGCCGTCTGCTGCGTGGTCTGCGCAGGTGGAAGCCGGACACCCGCGCTGAAGTGACGCTCTCGGAATTGCTCGCATTGGAGGAAGAGCTGCCCGATTTCGGTTCGGTGCTCACGGATCGGGAGCTTGCGATTCTGAACCGCATCCGCAGCGTGCTCGAGGCCGGGCGCACGGCACTAGGAGAGGGCGGCAGTGTCGAGGACGTGCTGTGGGCGATCTGGTCGGCGACGAAACTGGCGGACAGCCTCATGGCGATCGCGCTGCGCGGCGGTGCCGCAGGCTCGCAGGCGGACCGCGACTTGGACGCGATGATGGCGCTGTTTGATGCCGCAGGCGATTTCACGGAGCGGCGCCCGAGTGCCACCGTGGAGTCTTTTATCGCGCACATCGAGGAGCAGGAATTGCCCACCGGCGTGCGTGACCGGCGCACCGCCACCCCGGATGCCGTGCCGCTGCTCACCGCGCACGGTGCGGCGGGGCGCGAATTCAAGCGCGTGATCGTCTCCGGGGTCCAGGAATTGTCATGGCCCACGCTCAGTGAGACTGGCACGCTCATGCGCCAGGAGGATCTGGTGGACCTAGTGGACGAAGGGATCGACCCAGCCACGCCGGTCTCCCACATCGCTGACCGCCTGAAAGAGGAGCGCCACCTGTTCCACCTCGCGGTCAGTCGCGCGACCGACCGGATCGTGGTCACCGCGGTGCAGTCGGAGGACGGCGACGAGGTGGTGGAACCTTCGCGCTTCATCGCCGAATTCGCCGCGGAAATTGGGATTATCCCGCAAGAGATCGCCGCGGTGCCCGTCACTGCGCAAGAGCGCGTCGCCGCGGAGGGCGCGGAGGTTCCAGCGCTCTTCGACACCGTCGGCAGTGAGGTGCGCGCTGAGGCTGATGCAGTTCGGGTGCTGGCAGTCGAAGACATCGTGGCGGAACTACGCCGGGCGCTCACCGACGAGGCATCCAGCGAACAAACGCGCTTGCAGGCGGCACGTCAGCTGGCGCGATTGGCGGAGGCCGGTATCGCCGCGGCGGACCCGGGGCAGTGGTGGGGGACAACGGAGGCGTCGATAAGCGAGCCCTTGCCACCCCCGAAGCGGCTGTCGCCCTCGCGCATTGAGGGGCTGCTTGAATGCCCGATGCGCGGCGTGCTGGAACGCGAGATCGCGCCCGCGGTCAACGATGCGATGACGCGCGGCACGCTCATCCACTATTTCTTCGAGGCGCTCGGAAACGGTGTAGACCCAGATCTGGCCCGCGCCGACACGATCGCCGCCTACCGCGCCCTCTTCAGCGTTCCGCCGTGGAAGGAAGCCAACGACCTAGCTGAATTCACTGCGGTGCTCGAGCGATGCGGGCAGTGGATCGACTCCACTCGCGGGACATTCTCCCAGCTCGGCGTGGAGGTACCGGTTCATGTGGAGGTCGCTCCGGGCCTGACCATCGGCGGGCGCATTGACCGGCTGGAGCGCGAGGGCGACGCGGACGGTGACGGCCCGGTGCAGGTCGTGGATTTGAAGACCGGGAAGAATGCGACGGTGCAGAAGAAGGTCGACGAGCACCCGCAGCTGCTCAGCTATCAGCTCGCGCTGAGCCGCGGTGTGTGGCGCGATGGCGCAGTGGTCACCGCCAGCGCGGGCGAAAAACCGTTGGAGGTCGGCGGCGGAACTCTGTTCTTCCCTGCGTCGAAAGCGAAGAAGCCCACCGTGCGCACGCAGGCGCCGAAGGATGCCGAGCAGCTCGACGAATTCGCGGAACTGATCCGCCCGCTTGTCGGCGAAATGACGGGCCCCACCCTGCGTGCTGTCACCGGCGACCACTGCTCGTTCTGCCAACTGAAATCGATCTGCCCGGCCCAGCCCGAAGGAGAGGTGACCACCCGTGGTTAGCACTGTCGTACCGCCAACAACGCTGTGGCGCTACATGGGCGAGAAATTCATGCCCACCGACCAGCAGGCCGCCGTCATCGGCGCGGAACCGGGCTCGCTGCTCGTCGTCGCCGGTGCCGGTGCCGGCAAGACCGAGACCATGGCCTCGCGCGTGGTGTGGCTCGTGGCCAACGGTTATGTCCGCCCGGAGGAGGTCCTCGGACTGACCTTCACCCGCAAAGCAGCGCAGGAGTTGGGAAAACGCATCCGCACGCGCCTAGAGAAGCTCGCCGCCGACGAACAGCTGGTGCGCCGCCTCGACCCGACGGGGAAACTCGCGGAATCGCTCACAGCCATTGCGCCGACGGTGTCCACCTACGACTCGTACGCCGGCAACCTGATCCGTGAGTACGGCCTGCTCGTTCCCGTCGAGCCCGATGCGCGCCTGATCACCGACGCGGAGCTTCACGCCATCGCGTGGGAGGTAGTGAGCAACCACGGCGGCGAATTGCTCTCCGGGGTGGGGGAGAACCCCGCCATGGACACTGTCGTGGAGACGCTGCTGCGGCTGGTCACCAATATGGGCAATGAGCTCTTCCCGCACGAGCGCATCGCGGAGGAATCCGATGCCTTCGTGGCCAACCTCGCGGGCCTGCCCCGCGGTAAACGCCAAGGGGAGGCATACAACCAGACGGTGCAGAAGTGGGTGGACCGGCAGAAGCTGCGCCGCGCGTATGCCGATATGGCGCTTGAGCTTGGCCGCGAGCTGCGGGAGCGCGGCGTGGTCACCTTCAACGAGCAGATGTCCGTGGCGGCGCAGATGGCGGCCGATCACCCGGCGGTGGGCGCCTCCCAGCGTGACCGTTTCCGCGTGGTCATGCTCGATGAATACCAGGACACCTCGCATGCCCAGCGCGTGCTGTTGCGCAGCCTCTTCGGAGAGAACCGCGACGATGTATCCCGGCACGCGCACCCGCTCACCGTCACTGCGGTGGGCGATCCGATGCAAGCGATCTATGGCTGGCGCGGGGCGACGGCGGCGAACCTGGCCGCCTTCGTCGACGATTTCCCGCTGCCGGATGGTTCACCTGCCCCGAAGGCGCAGCTGACTACGTCGTGGCGCAATCCGCCGGAAGTGCTCGCCACCGCGAATAATGTCTCCGCCGCGGTCCTGGGCACCCCGGAGGGCGGACAGCGCGCCGTCGAGCCGCTGACCTCTAAGCCGGACGCACAGCCGGGCTGTGTGGAGCTGGGCTTCTACGCCACAGAGGATGAGGAGATTGGCGTGGTCGCAGATATGTTCGCTTCCGATTACAACGACCGTGTGAACGCGGGCAAACCGGTTTCTTCGGCGGTGCTGGTGCGCAAGAACAAGCACTCCGCGGCCATCGCGGAGGCCTTAGAAGAGCGCGGCGTGCCCTATGAGATCGTCGGCACCGCCGGTCTGCTCACTGTGCCGGAGGTAGCGGACACCGTCGCTGCGGCCCGCATGCTGGTCCACCCACAGGATTCGGCCGCAGCGCTGCGCATTCTGGCCGGCCCGGCGTGCGGGTTGGGCCTGAAAGACATTTCGGCCCTGGCCAGCCGCGCCACCAATCTCGCCGGCGAGCGCCGGACGAGCGCCGTGGACGAGCTGCCCGCAGACACTGATCCGCGCGAGCGGCTTCGCGTGCAGCTAGAGGAACTGATCGAGAACGCGGAGAACGCAGTCGGCGAGAACGAGCGCAGTGTGGGATTGGGCGATGCGGTCGCCGACCTGGGCGAGCCGGAGCGGTACTCGCCCGAAGGGCTGGTGCGCCTCCAAGCTCTCGCGGCGAAGCTGCGTGCCCTGCGCACCCGCAGCCTGGGCAAGCGCCTGCCGGACCTGTTCGATGACATCGTTTCCATCTTCGGCATCCGCATCGAAGTCCTGGCGCGCCCGTCCAACACCGGCACGGTCCACCTGGACAAACTCGCCGAGGTGGTCGCGTCCTATCCGGGCGCGGACCTCGAAGGATTCTTGTCGTACCTGGATCTTGCTGCCGAGCACGAAGACGGCCTCGAGCCAGGTTCGGTGACCACCAGCGATGACCGTGTCCAGATCCTCACCGCCCACAAAGCGAAGGGCTTGGAGTGGGACACCGTCGCCGTCGTTCACGCAGACACCCAGACGTACAGCGTGATCACCGAGACCTTCCTGACCTTCGTCGAGTACGTCCCCGATGACGCCTACGACGTTTTCGACGCAGCCGAAGACCGCAGCGAATTCCAGAAACTCACCGACGAGTACAGGAAGACCAAGAAAGCAGAGCTCGAAGAAGAATCGGCCCGCCTGTTCTACGTCGCTGTCACCCGCGCCGCTGAACGCCTCATGGTCACCGGTTCTGCGACGGTGCCGGACCGCGCGAAGCAAGCCGAGCCGTACCCGCACTTCCTCGCGCTCAAAGATGTGCTCACGCAGCCCGGCGACACCCCCGCCACACAGGTCCTTCACTGGTGGGAGGGCGGAGACACAGAGGAAGAGACCCCCAGCGCCACCCGCGAAGGCACGTGGCCGCACTATGCCGCCGACCCCGCGAGTGTCACCGCCGCGATGCAGGTCCGCACCGCGCGCGAACAACTGCCCGAGCTGGCCGATGGCGAGCTCTACTCGCTGTGGGAGCGCGACACCGAAGCGCTGATCGAAGAACACGAAGCCGCCCAGCGTCCCGCCGTTCCCGTGGTCATGCCGGCGACGCTCACGGCGTCCGACATCGTCGCTCTGCGCTCCGACCCCGAGCAATTCGCCCGCCGAGCCCGTCGCCCCGTGCCGTTCAAGCCGAATGCCTACGCCAAGCGCGGCACAGCATTCCACGAATGGATCGAAGGCTTCTACGGGGCACGCCCCCTGCTTGACGACGATGAACTGCCCGGCAACCTCGAGCCCGACGTCGATGCCGCTACGTTGGTCCGCCTGAAGGAGAATTTCTCCGCCAGTCAGTGGGCAACGCGCGCCCCCGCGCACATCGAGCACCCCTTTGAAATTGACCTGGGCACTTCGACTGTCCGCGGTCGCATCGACGCGGTCTTCCAGGACGAAGACGGCGGGTGGACCATCGTCGACTGGAAGACGGGCAACAAGCCCCAGGCGGCGGAGATGCGCGCGGCGAAACTCCAATTGGCGGTCTACCGCGAAGCCTGGCGCCGGATTGCCGCGGATGGCAAGCCGATTCGCGCGGTGTTCTTCTACGTACGGACCGGAGAGGACTTCTCTCCCAGTGACCTGCCGGAACGCAGGGAGCTGGAGGGCTTGCTGCGAACCGCGGCCCCGGCCGGTTTAGAGTCGTGATATGGCGTTTTCGTTTCAGCCGCGGATTTCCTTCCGCAGCCGATTGCGCGGTGAAGAACTCACCGCGCTGCCCGACCATGCGCTCATCAACGTCATCCGCCTGCCGCAGGAGGCGCGGACGACTCCGTGGACGCTGATCTTCAGGCGCTTTATCTACGCGATCATCCTGATGATCCTGGTCGCCGGAATCGTGTGGACGGACAAGGATGCCTATTCTGAGCCGCTGACATTCATCGATGCCGTCTATTACTCGGCGGTGTCGCTGTCCACCACCGGCTACGGCGACATCACTCCGGTGACGCAAACGTCCAGGCTGGTCAACATCTTTATCATCACTCCGTTGCGTGTAGCGTTCCTGATGCTGCTCGTCGGCACGACGCTGTCCGTGCTCACGGAGGATTCCCGCAAGACGCTGCAACTTCAACGGTGGAGGAAGAACGTGCGCAACCACACCATCATCATCGGTTACGGCACCAAGGGCCGGTCCGCTGTCGAGGCATTGCTTGCCGACGGCGCGTCGCCCTCCAATATCGTCGTCATCGACGGCGATAACGAAGCTCTCGTGCATGCGGAGAACCGCGGGTTGGTGTGCGTCCACGGAAACGCCACCAAGTCGGATGTGTTGAAGATCGCCGGTGTGAACCGCGCCCGCTCTGTGGTGGTCGCACCGTCCTCCGACGATACTGCCGTGCTGGTCACCCTGTCCGTGCGCGAGATCAACCCGGGCGTGAATATTGTCGCCTCTGTCCGTGAGGCCGAAAACCAGCACCTGCTGGAGCAGTCCGGCGCGGATTCCGTGGTCATCTCTTCGGAGACCGCGGGTCGCCTCCTCGGCATCGCCACCAACACGCCGACCGTGGTGGAGATGATGGAAGACCTGCTGAGCCCCAATGCTGGTTTCACCGTGTCTGAGCGCCCGATCCTTGACGATGAGGTGGGCGCCAACCCGCGCCACCTCGCCGATATCGTGCTCGGCGTGGTCCGCTCCGGTGAGCTGTACCGCCTGGATTCGCCTGAGGCGGAGACGGTCGAGCCGGGCGATAAATTGCTGTATATCCGTTACGCGCCAGAAAGTCCCGACGATCTCGATGAGGCTCGGCATGAGGAAGAGGATGATTAAAGCGTGATCGACCTCAGTCAGCTCGATGAGGATCAGCGCGTCGCCGCCACTGCGCCCCGTGGGCCGGTGTGCATTCTCGCGGGTGCCGGCACAGGCAAGACCCGCACCATCACGTACCGCATCGCGCATCTGATCGACCAGGGCTTCGTCGTCCCCCAGAAGGTCCTCGCTGTCACGTTCACCTCCCGCGCCGCCGGTGAGATGCGCGACCGCCTGCGCTTGATGGGAATCGGGGGAGTGCAGGCCCGCACCTTCCACGCCGCGGCGTTGCGCCAGCTGCGCTATTTCTGGCCGCAAGTGGCGGGCGATCTGCCGTGGACGCTCATCGACAACAAATTCCCACTTGTCGCACGCGCCACCCGCACGGTCGGACTCGAACCGGACAAAGAACTCGTCCGCGACGTGCTCAGTGAGATTGAGTGGGCGAAGGCCTCCCTGGTCACGCCAGAAAGCTATGCGCAGGCCATCGAGAAAACCCACCGCGAACCGCCGACATCAGCCGAAAAGGTCGCCGCGGTGTACAAGCGCTACGAGGAGTCCAAGACCAGCCCGGACGGCATGGGCCTCGATTTCGACGACCTGCTTTTGCATGTCGCGGGAGCGCTCGAAAATGCGCCAGCGGTGGCGGAGGAATTCCGCAACCAGTACCAGACCTTCGTGGTGGACGAGTACCAGGACGTCACGCCACTCCAGCAGCGCGTGCTCGAGGGCTGGCTGGGCCAGCGAGACGATCTCACCGTCGTCGGCGACGCGAACCAGACCATTTATTCCTTCACTGGCGCGACCCCGGACTACCTGCTGAATTTCTCCCGCACCTACCCGCACGGCACCGTGGTCAAGCTCCAGCGCGACTACCGCTCCACACCGGAGGTCACCGAGCTCGCCAACACGGTCATCTCGAAGGCCACCGGCAGGGAAGCGGGCACCCGCCTCGAGCTCGAGGGCATGCGCGCGCCAGGCCCGGAGCCGACGTTCGCGTCCTATCCGGATGAGCCGTCGGAGGCGCGCGATATCGCCGCGGAGATCAAAAAGCTCATCGCGTCCGGCACGCCCGCCAGGGAGATCGCGGTGCTCTACCGTATCAATGCGCAATCGGCCGTGTTCGAGCAGGCGCTTTCCGACGCCGGGATTGTCTACCAGGTCCGCGGCGGCGAAGGATTTTTCACCCGCCCCGAGATCCGCGAAGCGATCAATGTCTTGGTCTCCGCCGGAGGCCGCACTGATCTCCCGGACGACCCGGTGGTTGTTGCGAAAGCCGCCTTCGCACCGCTGGGGCTGTCTGCGACAGAACCTGAGGGTGCACGTCAGCGCGAGCGCTGGCAGACCCTCAATGCACTGGTAGAGCTCATTGGCGACATCGTCAGTACCGGCGAGGCCACCTCTCTGCCGGGCGTGCTGGCCTCCCTGCGACAGCGTGCGGAATCGAAGCAGCCGCCAGCTGTGGACGGCGTGACCCTGGCCAGCCTCCACGCCGCCAAAGGTCTGGAATGGGACGCCGTTTTCCTCGCCGGGCTGGTGGAGAAGACCCTGCCGATCTCGCACGCCATCAAGGCCGGCGACGCCCAGATCGAAGAGGAGCGCCGCCTGTTCTACGTGGGCATTACCCGTGCTCGCGAGCACCTGCACCTGTCGTGGTCCTTGGCCCGGCAGGAGGGCGGCCGCGCGTCCCGCGAACGGTCCCGTTTCCTCGACGGCATCGCCCCGCAGCTTGACGTCGAGCAGGCCCCTGAGCGCCTCAAGCGCGCGAAGCGCTGCCGTGTGTGCGGCAACCAGCTGGGCACCCCGGCGGAGAAGAGCTTGGGCCGCCACGAGGATTGCGAGCCGACTTACAACGAATCCGCGTTCTTGGCGCTCAAGCAGTGGCGCCTCGATACCGCACGGGAGGCCCAGATCCCGCCGTTCATGATCTTCACCGACGCGACGTTGCTCTCCGTCGTGGAAGCCATGCCCGCGAGCGAGAACGAGCTGCTGGACATCTCCGGCATCGGTCCCGCGAAACTGGAGCAGTATGGCGACGACCTCTTAGACGTCCTCGAGGACTACCGCTAACTCGCTAACTCCCGACGGAGATACACACCGGGCACCGCGGGTGCTGCTCCATGTCCAGCAGCGACACCGTCTGAGCGCCGAGCGGGTCGACCACCGCCGCCCACCCGGCGCTCGGCATCTCACTCACAATCCCGGGCGGGTCCGGGATGCCGGTCAATCTGCGCACGGTCAGTGCCGCCGCTGCTGCCCCGGCAGCCGCGATGACCGGATCGATCGTTCGCGGTTGGATCTCCAACTGATCGGCGGCCGCGCGGAATTGGTCGTCGCGGTCGCTGACATGCATGTGCGCGCACATGCCGCACGCATGACTCGGGTGGCGGGCAACAGGCCCGATGATCACCCGCGAATCGAAGGACAACACCGGAACCACCCAATTGCGGTGCTCCTTGATGGGCCGGCTCCAATTCACGTATTCGTGTCCGCCATCAACCACGATGAGCGGTGCACCGGCCATCCGGTTCAGAAAGCTGCGGGTGTCCTCGCCCGCCAGCCGAATCCGCACTCTCGCACCAGAAGCCTCCAGCACCCGTCTGATCTCCTGCGCCAGGGGAGTGGCGCCCAGCAGCGCCACTGTGGTCCGGGTTGAGGGGATGAGGATGTTGTAGGCACACAAGTCGTCGATAAGCGAGCGTGCCGCTGTGGAATCGACGCTGCACTCGCCCACGAGCTGGTCCTGCAATTGCTTGATTGTCAGCGGCCACTTCGTGCTGCGCAGCGACATGGCGAGCGCCGGTGCGACGTGTGTGTCCACGATTCCGCTCCGTGTCGCGTCGAGGCCGAATTGCACAGCCGTGTCCCCTCGCGTGACAACGTGCACCCCGTGGCCGAGCGTGACTAATGTTGAATCATCTAAACGCATGATTTCCCCCCTGACACTCACTATTCCACTGCACGAGAGCCGACGCACCTATGAAACGTCTACTTCAGTCGACATCGGGCAGTGATGCGTGGCCGCCCGAAGGCGTGGATGTGATCCGGTCGGCGCGCAGGAAACGGACCGTGCAGGCACGGCACGTGGGGGAGCGGATCGAAGTGCGGATCCCCGCGCGTTTCAGCGCGAAGGAGGAACGCGAGGCCGTCGAGGAGATTCTGGCGAAGCTGAAACGGCGCACTACCTCGAATGCTGTGTCCGACGACGAACTTCTCGCGCGCGCCAAGAAGCTGAATGCGCAGGTGCTCGACGGCAAAGCGCGCATCGGCTCCGTGCGGTGGGCGAGCAACGACAACACCCAGTGGGGATCGTGCACCGTGTCCACGGGCGATATCCGGATCAGCGACCGTCTACGCGATGTGCCGGATTATGTTGTCGACGCTGTCGTCGTGCATGAGCTGGTGCACACCTTCATTCCGGGCCACGGGCCGGAGTTTTGGCAGTGGGCTGACCGCGCCCCTCGCGCTGAGCGCGCAAAGGGCTACCTTGAGGCCTACCAGCGGTTCGGCGCGCGCTAGTCGTCGTCCTGCTCGTTGCCGCGCTCATCCTCGCTCGGGCCCTGCTCATTGGCGAGCATCTCCTCGAGCTTGGCGATCTCCTCGTCGAAATCGGCGTCCGGCGCATCGTCGAGAAGCGTGTCGATGAAGGCCGCCGGATTATCCAAGTTCTCCGCCGTGGGCAGGAAGTCCGGGTGATCCCAGACCTTGTCGCGGCGGTCCACACCGACGGCGGTGGTGGCGCGGCGCCACAGCTCGGCGGCCTCGTTGGTCTTCGGCGCGCCGAGCTCGATGCCGACGATGTTGTTGAACGCATGCTCAGCCGAACCGCCCGTTGCGCGGCGGCGTGCCCACGACTCGGTGAGAGCTGCCGTGGACGGAATGCGCTCTTTGAGCGCGTCCTCGACAACCACTTCGACCCAGCCCTCGACGAGCGCGAGCAGCGTTTCCAAGCGGGACGCAGCTGCGGCATTGCGTGAGGTGACGCGCGGGGACATGTCCATGTCCTGCATCCCCTGCATCGCCTCCTGCAGCTTGGCCGGGTCGCCCGACTCGAGGTCCAGGTTGCGGAGCTGCTCTTCGATGTGGGAGGTGTCCAACTCCAAGCCCATCGAGTACTCCTCGACGGAGGACACGATGCGTTCCACCAGCCACGGCACGTGCGTGAAAAGACGCTGGCGAGCGGCCTCGCGCGCGGAGATGTACACGAGCACTTCCTGGCCGGGCACCGAAAGCTGGTCGGAAATCGGCTCGATATTCTTCGGCACGATGCCGATCACGCCGCTCGGCGCGACAGGCAGACCAAAGTCGTTGCCCGTCAGAGCCTGGTTAGCCAGATCGCCGAGTGCCTGGCCCAGCTTGGCACCGAAATTCATGGAGTTGAAGTGGCCGAGCATCTGAGTGATCGGCCCGAAGATCTCGCGGGCCTGCTCCGGCATCGCATCCAGCTGCGCGCGGTCCATGTGCTCCGCGACAGGGCTGACCAGACGCTTCCAGGTCGGCAGAGTGTTTGTCAGCCACTCGTCCGCGCTCCACGCCTCTGCCCGCGCACCGGAATCGGGCAGGGAAGAGGCATCGTCGAGCCACAAATTGGCCAAGCGGGTCGATTCCGTCACCGCAGTGCGGTCGTTGGCCGTCATGCCCTTCGGTTCCTTGATGGACCGCCGCGCGGTGCGCAGCGCCACGTCGTAATTCACCGGATCGCGCTTCGGCTTCTCAGCCTTCTGCCCCGGCTGACCCGGCTGCCCCTGCTGGCTCATGCCGGAGAGCATCTCGCCGAACTGGCCGAGGATGTCACCGAGGTTGCCGCTGAAATTCGCGTTGCCCCCGTTGCCGAAGGCGAAGCCGAACTGGCCGAACGGGTCGCCGCCGCGGTCATTGCGACCGTCGCCGTCGCCACGGCCGCCGTCGCGGTCGTCATCGCGGTCGCGGTCGCGATCGTCGTCGTTGGGGAAAGAGAACCCGAATCCGTTAACCATGGTGGCAAGCCTACCGGCGGGTATCAGGGCCGGTCCACGATGGGAGGAACGCTGTCAGCGAACACGAGGGCACAATGTAGGCTTTACATCCGTGGAAAATCCCGCAGCAGACAAGACAGATGCCCAGCGTCCGACCCGCCGCGCCGCCATCTGGGGCGGCATCCCGCTCGCGGTGATGGCGCTGATGCTCATGCTCGGCGGAATCCCGGGCACGCCGATCAAGCTGACAGTGCCGTACGCTGCGGAAAGCGCTGGCCCGACGTTCAATACCCTGGCTGAAGTGGAGGGCACCCCGGTCATCGAGATCGAAGGCGGCGAGGTCGACGAGACCTCCGGCTCACTGGATATGACCACCGTGTCCGTGCGCACCAACATGACGATGGGGCAGGCGATCGGCCGCTGGCTGTTCTCCAACGACACGCTCGTGCCCATCGGCCAGATCCTCCCCAAAGACATGACCGACGAGGAGATGCGCAAGCACAACGAGGCTTCCTTCGTCGCATCCGAGGCCGCCGCGACCGTCGCCGCAATGAAGCACCTGGGTGAGCCCACGAAGGTCATCGTCCACGACGTGCTGCCCGACACCGCCGCAGCGGACGCGCTCAAATCCGATGACACCATCACCGCGATCGACGGCGAGGAGGTCACCGAACCGCAGCAGATCCAGGACAAGGTCCGCGCGAAGAAGCCGGGCGATGACGTGACCGTCACTTTCGTCCGCGGCGACGGCGATAAAGAAGATGCCACGATCACCCTCGGCACGAACCCGGAGGATAAGGACCAGCCGTTGCTCGGCGTCACCATGACATCCGAGCCCGCCGGCGACATCAACGTCACCTACAACCTCAACGACGTCGGCGGACCGTCCGCCGGCATGATCTTCTCGCTCGCCGTCATCGACAAACTCTCGCCCGGCGAGCTCAACGGCGGCCGCAATGTCGCAGGCACCGGCACCATCCGCGAAGACGGCACCGTCGGCCCCATCGGCGGCATCGCGCACAAGATCGAGGGCGCGCGCGACGGCGGCGCCGAGCTCTTCCTCGCGCCCGAAAAGAATTGCGCCGAAGCACGCAAGGTCGACAGCGGCGACATGGTCGTCGCTAAAGTAAGCACGCTTGACGACGCCATCAGCGCCATGCACGACTTCTCCACCGGCCAAGAAGTACAGACCTGCGAGGCTGAATAGGGCCGGAGCGCTCACGATTGGGGAGTTAAGCCGCTCACGATTGGGGAGTTAACTAAGCATTTTTCGAGGTAGAGGCGATTTCTTTGGCTTCGGAGGAGGGGGCAGTTTCGGACTCGTCCGCGCCCTTTTCTGCGAGGCCGAGCTCGTAGATCCGGTCGCGCGGATCCTCCATCTCGGACGACATCATCTGCTGGAGGACCTTGCCTTCTTCAACATTGACGACGGTGATGACGGCTGTGCGGCCGATCATGCTCCAGCCGACGAGCTGGTTTTCGGTCTCCTCGACGATGGTGGAGCTCTTCAGCCCCTCCAAGACGTTCGCGGTGTCCTTCGCCATGGCTTGGGATTCGAAGAACTGGAACTGGCCGATCTCTTTGCCGCTGCAGTCATACGAGCTGCGAAGGCTGGTCTCGGTGCAGGTCTCCAAGGCGTCGAAAAGCGATTCTGGCGCGAGCGACGCGAACGTCTCGCGGACTTCCTCGAGCTTGTCCGCGCTGCCGCCGCCGTTCATCCAACGGCCCTTGCTGCTGGTTTCTGCCGCGGGCGATGTCGTCGAGGTTGTCGTTGTTTCCGATTCCTCTTCGCTGCTCGTGGATTCTGTCGTCTCGGGCGCCTCTGACGATTCCGTGGTCGGCTCGGCGGGTTCTTCCTCATTCGACGAGCAAGCGGACAGCCCGAGAGCGAGCACGAGCGCGGCGGGGATGCACGCGCGGCGGGCGAACGTGCGGCGGGTGAGCGTGGGGGACAGCACGGCAGGGGACTCCTTTGATCGGACGTGCTCTAGTCTATTTCCTCGTTGTCCAAGCTGTAGCGCAGCGCGCCCAGAACGGCGGGTGCGACGCCCGGGCCGCCGCGCAACTGAATCTCATCTTGTGCGAAGGGGCCTGCTTCCTCCAATTCCTCCTCCGTCGGGCGCAACTGCAGCAAGGTCTGCTCGATGCCTTCCTCGCGCAGCACACCGGAGAATAACCGCGCCGGGCGCGCGGAATCTGCTGAAGCGTCAGCGGTGTCTTTGAACATGATCTCCTGGGCGAGCACGAGCCCCCCGATCTCTGCCGGCCACACCAAACGGGTGAGGTAATCGCCCAATTCATCCGAACCGGGCTGAATGTGTTCCGGCATGTCCTCTTGCACGATCAACGTCAGCGGCGATGCTGTTTCCTCCTCCAAAGAGGCGAGCTGATCCGCCACCAATTCCGTGGGCACCAGCGCGAAGAGGGTAGGGGAGGCGTCCCACCCTTCGGCATGGACGAATTCAACAGCTTCCATCATGGCCTTGTTCAGAGCCTGCTGGGGGCGTTGTAACTGCGGCAAGAGGGAACCCTTCTGGTCTTTTAGGCGTTGAACAATTTAGTGTTAGAGCTTAATAGAATGCCACAAGCCTGATAAGGAGCTGGATTTTGGCCACGCGCCTCAACCGCCCCCGCCCAAAGCCGGGGAAGTCCTCGAATAGATTCGCGATCATCCTCGGGCTCATCGCCCTGGTGCTCTTCCTCGTTCCGATGCTGGTCGGTGTGTACACCGACTTCCGCTGGTTCGGTGAGTTGGACTACCGCGGGGTGTTCACGAAAACCATCCTGGCGCGCGTCGCGCTGTTTGTGATCTTCGGCCTGGTCGGCGCCGCGATCACGTGGGCCGCAGCTTTTTTCGCATGGCGCGGACGCGAGCGTGATGACGATTTCTTGGGCGACCCGAATTCGCCGATGACGGTCAACCGTGCCGCCATCCAGTCCGGTCTTCGCCCGCTGCTGCGCTGGGTGCCGCTCGCCGTTGGTCTGGTGTCTGGTCTCCTCGGCCAGAGCACGTGGCGCACGTTCATGCTGTGGCTCAATTCCCAGTCCTTCGGCTCCACGGACGCCCAGTTCGGCCGCGACCTCGGCTTCTACGCTTTCGCTCTGCCGGCGCTGACCACGATCGTCAGCGTGCTGTCGATGCTGCTCGTCGTCGCGTTCCTGGTCGGCTTGGTCGGCCACTACCTGCTCGGCGGCATCCGCATTGCCAGTCAGGCCGCAGGCACCAAGGGCCATATTTCCCGTCCGGCGCTGATCCAGCTCGCGGTCACGGCTGGTTTGTGGATGCTGGTCAAGGCGCTCGATTACTGGCTGCAGCGTTACAGCCTGCTGTTCGACCGCAACGATATTTTCACCGGTGCCTCCTACACCGACATCAATGCGCAGCTTCCGGCACGCATCATCCTCATGGTCATCGCGATCTTGGTCGCTGCCGCATTCTTCGCTTCTGTGGTGTTCAGGGATCTGCGCGTCCCCGTCATGGCGACCGTCCTGATGGTGTTGTCCTCCCTGGTCATCGGGCAGGCGTGGCCGGCTCTGCTTCAGCAGTTCTCCGTCAATCCGAACCGCCAGGAACGCGAGTCCGAGTACATCGCCCGCAATATCGAGGCCACCCGTGAGGCGTACGGGCTTACCGACGACAAAGTCACCTACGAGAACAACTGGGGTGCGGAGAACACCGACGACAGCGAGGTCGGCAACGACTCCGCCACGATCTCTAACCTCCGTCTTCTCGACCCGGACATCCTCGGTCCGACCTTCACCCAGAACCAGCAGCTGAAGAACTTCTACGGCTTCCCGGATAGCCTGGCCATGGACCGCTACACGGTCGACGGTGAACTGCGCGACTATGTCGTCGCCGCCCGCGAGCTCGATCCGAACGCTCTGCAGGAAAACCAGAAGGACTGGCTGAACCGCCACACCGTTTACACCCACGGCAACGGCTTCGTCGCCGCGCAGGCAAGCATTGTCGACGAAGCAGCCCAGGATGCCGGCTCCACTCGCGGCGGCCTCCCGGTCTTCACTGTCTCCGACCTGCAGGCCAATGAGAACGCCGCGGAGAAGAAAGACGCTGAGGATTTGGGCATCCGTGTGGACCAGCCGCGCGTGTACTACGGCCCGGTCATCTCTTCCGCCGAGGACGGCCTCGACTACGCCGTTGTCGGTGACGTGGGCCAGGGCCCGCTCGAGTACGACACCGACGGCACCCAGTTCACCTATGACGGCGAGGGCGGTGTCAGCATCGGCAACTGGATCGACCGCGCCGCCTACGCGATCAAGTACCAGGAGCTCAACCTGATCCTGTCCGACCGTGTCGGCGACGATTCCCGCATCCTCTACGACCGCGACCCGCGTGAGCGCGTGGAGCGCGTCGCGCCGTGGCTCACCACCGACCAGCAGACCTACCCTGCAGTTATCGACGGCCGCATCAAGTGGGTCGTCGACGGCTACACCACGCTGTCGGCGCTGCCGTATTCCACCCGCACCTCCTTGCAGTCCACCACGGTGGACGCACTGAACCCGGAGGGTACTGACCAGCGTCTGGTCAACAACGAGGTCGGCTACATCCGCAACTCCGTCAAGGCCACCGTCGACGCCTACGACGGAAGCGTGGACCTCTACGCCTTCGACGAGGACGACCCCGTTCTCAAGGCATGGATGGGCGTCTTCCCGGACACTGTCCACCCGTCGTCGGAGATCTCCGAGGACCTCCGCGAGCACCTCCGTTACCCGGAGGATCTATTCAAGGTTCAGCGTGAGCTGCTGGCCCGCTACCACGTGTCCGACCCGGGCGTATTCTTCAACAACGACGCTTTCTGGTCCGTCCCGAACGATCCGACCGCGCCGGAAGGCCGCAACGAGCTGAACCAGCCGCCGTACTACGTCGTGGCAGCTGATCCGAAGACGAAGAACCCGTCCTTCCAGCTCATTACCCCGTACCGCGGCTTGGACCGTGAGTTCCTCGCCGCCCACATGGCTGTGTCCTCCGACCCGGAGAACTTCGGCCACATCACCGTCCGCGTCCTGCCGACCAATACGCAGACCCGCGGTCCGAAGCAGGCACAGGACGCCTTGATGTCTTCCGACCAGGTCGCCCGCGACCGCACCCTGTGGGAGGGGTCCAACACCCTGAAGAACGGCAACTTGCTCACCCTGCCGGTTGGTGATGGTGAGATCCTCTACGTCGAGCCGATCTACTCGCAGCGCAAGGACCAGGCATCTGCCTTCCCGAAGCTGCTGCGCGTGCTCGTCTTCTACAAGGACCGCGTGGGCTACGCCCCGACCGTCTCCCAGGCACTGAGCCAGGTCGGCATTGACGCCAAGGAAGCCCAGGACATCAGCATCGCCGGCGAAGGCGTACCCGACACCGAGGCCGAGCCGCAAGACGGCGAGGAGCAGCCCGCCGACGAGAACAAGCCTGACGACGCCCCGTCCGGCGGTGACAAGGACAGCGCCCTCAAGGACATCGACGATGCCCTCCGCGGTATCGAAGATGCCCGCGATGGCTCCTTTGAGGAGTACGGCCGTGCCCTGGACAAGCTCGATCGCGCCGTGGAGAACTACCAGAACATCCAGTAGTCCCACGGTGAACAAAGGGTGAACAAACCCCTGGCTCGCAAGCGCGAGGCCAGGGGATTTGGCCTTTTATGGCCTCGTGCGTATAGTTAACGCCGTTGCCGATCATGGCAGCAGGCGAGTAGTCGCCCGACGCGGGGTGGAGCAGCTCGGTAGCTCGCTGGGCTCATAACCCAGAGGTCGTCAGTTCGAATCTGGCCCCCGCTACTAAGATGAGGCCCCTACCAGTGCAAATGCTGGTAGGGGTCTTCTTCATTTTGTGAGCCGAT
>NZ_JALXWY010000039.1:0-1307 GCF_025144155.1 Corynebacterium sp. p3-SID1194 | reverse complement strand
TGAAGCGTCCTGGGTTTAGTTCCGCTTCTTTTACGGCCCTGTGTTGATGGGCTCGGTGAGATAGTACTCGGTTTCTATTTCCTGTGGGGTGGCGTAGTCCAATGCTTCGTGAAGTCGCTTAGTGTTCCACCAATGCACCCACCGCAAGGTGGCCAGTTCGACTTCTCCGACCGACGTCCACGGGCCCTGGGCATGAATCAGTTCCGCCTTGTAGAGACCGTTGACGGTCTCCGCCAATGCGTTGTCATAGGAGTCGCCGACTGTTCCCACACTCGGGCGGATTCCTGACTCAGCTAGTGCGGTGGAATACTTCAGTGACACATACTGGCTGCCCCGATCGCTGTGGTGAATGAGCTGGTTTCCATGGATTCGCCCTGCAGTCGTTAACGCATGCTCCAAAGCCTCCATCGGCAGCGCGTCGGTACGCATCGTCGAGCGTGTAGCGACACCAACAATTTTTCGGCTGAATACATCCACGACAAACGCGGTATAGGCGAATCCTGACAGGGTGCGAACGTAGGTAATGTCGGCAACCCAAAGCCTGCCTGGTGCCTGTGCACGAAAGTTTCGGCGCACAAGGTCCGGGCGGTGATCCGGTGTCTTCGGGCTAATCGTTGTCACCGGGGTTCGCCCACGTCGGCGGCCGGAAACGCCTGCGAGTTTCATCAGACGTGCGGTCTTGTCGCGACCGATATGAAAGCCTTCACGGTTCATCGCGTGCCACATTTTGCGGATGCCGTAGACCGAGAAATTCTCCGCGTGTACACGCCGAATCTCTGGGATGAGCAGGCTATCGCTTAAGGCCCTTGCGCTGGGAACACGAGTGGTCGCCTTGCGGTAGCCCCGGGAGGCGATGAATCCACGATCTGCTTGTTTAAGGACTCGGCAGATGGCCTCGACCCCAAATTGATCTTTGTACGCGTCGATGTAGGAGATCATTTGGTCGTGGGTCGGTCGAGTTCCGCTGCGAAAAAAGCCGAAGCTGTCTTAAGAATCCCGTTTGCTCGTTTCAGTTCGCGGTTTTCGCGGCGCAGACGCTTGAGCTCTTCTTCTATTGTTTCGCCGCCTGGCGCATCAGAATTGTCTCGTACTGAAGCGCTGTCACGGTACCAAGCCCGCAACGTGTGGTGGGATACTCCAAGCAGCTCACCGACCTCCGTGTAGGCGCGTTGCAGTGAGCAAGACTCCAGACGGACCATTTCGATGATCTGATGGACCGCCTTCTCCTTGAACTCAACGGAATACTTTCTGGGCATAGTGCCTAATCCTTCCTTACCTGAGGTAGGAACTGAACCCAGGACGCTTCA
>NZ_JALXWY010000038.1:0-1406 GCF_025144155.1 Corynebacterium sp. p3-SID1194 | reverse complement strand
GGGTTAAGTAGCAAAAAGTGTGTCCGCTCGGCGTGTCGCCGGGCGGACATTGTTTTATTGCATGGGGCCTTTGCGGATTCCTATGTTGTGTTGGTATTCGGTTGGGATAGCGTTGTCGTAGAAGGCTGGTCGTCCTGTTTCTTGGTCGGCTGTGTTGTGGTCTTCTGGGACGAGATCGGGAACTTTGGCGAGTTGATCTTGTCCGTAATTGCACTGCCTGGCGATCTCGAGTGGGTCGTCAGGCAGTTGCGTTTTCGAGTGCAGGTACCACTCGAGCATCTTGCGTTGTCGTTCTCCGGATCTGCCGCGGTGGGCGTCTGCGATGCGTTTGAGTTGTGCGTTGACTCCGCCTTCTAGGCTGTTTGTGGTTGCTGCCCACCGGGCTGGTTCGAGTGCTTCTGGTGGGGGTTGGAGATAGGCAAACAGCCAGTTGTTGCGCGATAAGTGCAAAAGCGAGTTGTATGCCTTTCGGACCCGGATATGTGTGAATTCCCATTGGTGGCTGGGGGTGCGGCGCTCTTTGGGTACGGGTGTTTTCTCGTTCAGGAAGTCCTTGTAGACCACCCCGAACTCGTGCAGTCTGATGGTCCACTGGCGTGCCTGGTCCAAGGTGGTGATCTTGGTCAGTTTCAGCGCTAGGGCATAGATCGCTTTGCCAGCGTCGGTGCGGGGCCGTGATGTGGTGTAGCGGCGGATGACGCGTTGGGCGTGGACGAGGCAGCGCTGGATCATGGTCTTGGGCCAGCAGGCTTTGATCGCTGAGTAGGCGCCTTGTCCGCCGTCGAGGACGACGCATAACGGTTGGGCGATACCGCGCAGCAGTTGTGTGTAAGCGTGGGTTGATTCAGTTCTGGCCCAGTGCCAAGCGATGACGTGGTCGTAGCTTGCTGCTACGAGCAGGCAGCCGGCGTCGGTGTAGGTGCCGTCGATGAAGACCTGGTCGTAGACCCTGTTGGGGTCTGGGGTGTTGGGAACATCGATGAGCCATAACGGTTCGAATCGGCGGTCGAGGGTCCATCTGCTGACTCTGGCATCGCAGGCGATCTCGGTTAGTGAGCTCGTGGAGGTCACGTAGCGGTGAAACGCTTTGAAGTCGCGGGTTTTAGTCAGATCAGGCCGACGGTAGGTGGTGGACGATCCGCAGTCAGGGTTTTTGCACCGCCATCTGGTCGTTCCTTTTGTGGTGGTGCCGTTTTTCTTCATTTGCCCAGTACATACTGGGCATCGAGGTCTGTTTGGTGTCACCGGCAAAGCTAACCAGCATCCAGCTACCACACTGAAGCGCCGTTCCGGCGGATTGAACGAGAAACGGGCCCGAATAAGGACTAAATCCTTATTCAAGCCCGATTTGTATAGTCTGATCTGCGGAAATCGCAAGAATCAGACACACTTTCTGCTACTTACCC
>NZ_JALXWY010000037.1:0-1621 GCF_025144155.1 Corynebacterium sp. p3-SID1194 | reverse complement strand
CCGGGGGCGGGGCCGCGGGCCAACAGACTGAGGTCAATGCGCTCAGTCTGGCTGGGGCCTTAAGCCTCAGCGTTGGCGCGGCGAGCAGTCCAAGCCGCCAGGCCAGCAATCAAGGCGCCGAGCGCCACCAGGAGTCCGATACCCATGCCACCGGTAAGCGGCAGCTTCGGCATCTCGGAACGCTGGTTTTCAATCTTCGCGTCGTACTGAACCGGCGTTTCGGTGTTCAGCTTCTTATCGTCGGAGGCGAGCTTGAAGGAGTGAACCTCGTTGGTGGCGACGAAGCCGCTTGGAGCCTTGGTCTCCACCAAGCAGTAGGACTTGTCGATCTCCTTGGAGTCATCCTCGATGTCGGTGACGTGAATGCCGTCGATGATGACGGTGCCGTCGTCGCCGGTGGTCCAGGTGGACTTCTCACCGATGGTGATCTTGTTTTCAGCGTCGAGCTGGTCCTTCTTGGTTTCGGTGCCTTCGCAGCGGTACAGCTCGAACTCGGCGCCCTTCAGTGCGGTTTCGCTACCCTTTTCGGTCTTGACCACCTTGACCAGACCCCAGTAGGTCTTGACCTCGTTTGACGTGGTCTCGGTCTCCTTCTCCTGGCCCGGGTAGTGGATGAACTGCTTAGCCTCGTTCACTGCGATGCCGTCGGTGCCGGTAATCTCTTTCACCTTGGCGTCGATGGTCAGATCGACGGTCTTCCCTGCACCAACGCCAGCGAGCTTAGTCAGACCAGCCTCGGTGAACTTAACCTCGACGGTGCCAGCCGCCTGATCGATGGTAACGTTGTAGTCGGTTCCCTCAGCGATGGCGGTGCCATCAGACAGCGCAACCTGTGCGCGGATGTTTTCGAGGTTCTCGGTGTCCAGCTGGTCGGTGATGCGGAAGGACTTGAGCGTTTCGCCCTCCGGGATCGCCGGGATGCTGCCTTTCACCAGGTACTGAATGTCATCGCCAACATTCTGATCGGCATCCACAACTTCCTTGGTGATGCCGGAAGTGGTGTTCTTGGGCTGAACGGTGACATCGTAGTTCCAACCATCACCCTTAGCGTTGGTGTACGGCAGGGATACGATGAACGGGGTGGACGGGGCGATCTCCGAGGCCTTGTAGGTTTTGCCGGTGACGGTGTCGGTGACCTCACCTTCGATGGTCTCAGTGAACAGCCAGATGCCCTGCACCAGACCGTTGCCCTTGCCCAGCTTCAGCTGGCCATTATCGCCCGTCTTGCCGGTGACAGTCGTCTGGGTCGCAGTGGCACCAAGCTCCTTATAGTTGGAGGCCGTGAGCTTACCCAGATCTTCCGGTTTGACGTTGTCGACGTTAAGCAGAGTACCGGTGAAGGTAGCACCCTGCAGGGGATTACCGGTGACGTTCTGGTCGGCCTCACCAGTACCGTGGCCGCCAATGGAGGTCGGGTTGAGACGCTTATCGATGGTCAGTGTGACATCGGCGTCAGGATCAATGGTGGCGTTGTTGTTGGTCGAGGCTTCCTGTGCGACAGCGAGCGGAGCTTGAGCTACGCCAATGCTTCCCACCGACAGTGCCAGACCGAGGACTGCCGCAGCACCAGTAGAGCGTACGAGTGCAGACTTCTTCATGCGAAATGCCTTTCTTGGATCTA
>NZ_JALXWY010000036.1:0-2006 GCF_025144155.1 Corynebacterium sp. p3-SID1194 | reverse complement strand
TTACTGTCAGGGTGGTTGTGAACAACTTACCGAGGAGGTTTTGTTCATGACTGAGTTTGATGTTCCCCGTTTGATTCCGTCTGGGATGGCTGCTGTTTCTGCGGCTCGGCGGGTGGCGATGATCCAGGTTGCAGGTCGGGATCATTGGGACAAAACGCGTGTCCCACGTGCGGGAGTAACTGCTGAGGATGTGCTGGGGCTGCCGGTGACTGTTCTTGATGCTGGGGCGGTGCTCGATGATGAGACGGCTGCCTCGTGGAA
Organism: Corynebacterium sp. p3-SID1194; assembly: GCF_025144155.1. Lineage (NCBI taxonomy): Bacteria > Bacillati > Actinomycetota > Actinomycetes > Mycobacteriales > Corynebacteriaceae > Corynebacterium > Corynebacterium sp. p3-SID1194. The sequence continues at coordinate 1,745 of NZ_JALXWY010000036.1, read as the reverse complement.
GGCCGGTTCGTTTGTCTTTACTCCGAGTGTTCCCGCAAGGTGGGGACTTGACCATACTGCGGCGCAGAAAGCCCAGATGGTGGAGATTTATCGGGCGTTGCCTCACGGGGCTAAGAGGGCGTGGATTGCTCGCCAGGGGTTGTATTCAGCCAAGATCTTTCGGTGGGGTCAGCGGTTGGGCTATCCAACGCACGCACAGCAGGTCAGTGACCGTGTCACACTGGATTTGAGCGGCCCATTGACCCCGGAGCTGATCACGTATGTGGTGCGGCGTTATGCAGAGCTTCCTTTCGGCGAGAAAAGGGCTTTCCTGGCCGAGTGCGGGCTTGAGCATGTCAACATGATGAGGTGGATCTCCCGGGTTGCTGATGGATCCATTTCTCACTACGTCCATAGAAGAAAGGGCTGCAACGTGGATAACACCACTCCTGATGACCTCGTCGGAACCCGCGAGTTGGTGGCGAAGATCCTGGCTGAAAACGAGCGGTTGAAAAAAGAGCTCGACAAGGCCAACCGAAAAATCGACCGGCAAGACAAAGAGATCGACAAATGGGAAAAGACCAGTGATGTTTTGGGAAAAGCGTTAGCGTCCATGCCGGATCTGCCTGGCGTGGACTACGACGCGGAGGAAAATCCCTATCCGAAGACGAAAAGCGCCGCTATGAAACTGGCAGACAAGAAGAACAACACCTCATAGACGCACTCGTAGCCGCCGGTCATTCCCGCACTGCGGCCTGCCGGATCATCGGAGCCTGTGCCAGCCGGCTCTACTACGCCACCCACCCCAGGCCGGTCAAAGCTGATCCCATTGCCCACAGCGACCGCAACATCGCACGCTTATCGCAGCAACAAGTCGACGATATCCTGGCCCTGTTGGATGCCAACCCATATTCCAGTGTGGACGATGTGTTCTACAACGCGTTCAACCACGGCTGCTATATCGCCAGCTTGAGCAGTTTCTACCGGGTTGCTAGGGCCAATAACCGGCTGTTGAAACAACGCCGGCGCACCCGGGCAAGGAAGAAGACGGCACGGGCAGGACACCACCCGCCCCATGTCGTGGCCACAGCGCCCGGGCACGTGTTGTGCTGGGACATAACGTTTTTGCCTGGCCCGCTAGTCGGGGAAACCTACGCTTGCCACACAGTCATCGACTTATACTCCCGCGCCCTAGTCGGAGCAGTAGTTTCTGCGCGTGAGGACACACGAGCAGCAGCCCAGATGTTTACCGAGCTACTCAAGCGTTACCCGGATATGCACACTGTCCATTCCGATAACGGGGCTTCGATGACAAGCACCACCCTGGCCCGGTTGTTTCACAGCCACGGGGTGCGCCAGTCCTTCAGCCGGCCCCGCACCAGCAATGACAATCCCCATATTGAATCGCTGTTCCACACCCTGAAAGGCACCACCTACTACCCGAGGGTGTTCACCAGCATCCACGACGCCGCCGCATGGGTTGAAGACTTCACCGTGCTGTACAACAACCGTCCACACAGCGGCATCAACCACTACACCCCACGCAGCGTGCTCGACGGGACCTGGAAAGATCTGCAAGCCAACCGCCGAAGAGCGGCACAGCAAGCCCTAGAACACGGCTACATACAAAAACTGCCTACTCCCAGAACTGGGCTGCCAGAAGAAGTCACGATCATCCGGACCACGACCGCGACCCGGCCCGCACCCCAACCCCTGACAATCAATCACTAACCACGAAACGATTCACAACCACTTGACATAAAGCG
>NZ_JALXWY010000035.1:0-3764 GCF_025144155.1 Corynebacterium sp. p3-SID1194 | reverse complement strand
TTCATCGGTCGCGATTGCGCACTGAAATGTACATTTGACGTGCGACAACTACGCCCCGTGAAATTACGATGAGGGCCATGAACAACATTTTCACAATCACTGCGACCCTCAACGAACTCGAATTTCTCATGGGCACGATCTACCCGCCGGCGTTCATGGCTTTAGGCGACGGAATGGCGCTCGCTGACATAGAGCGCACGGTGAACGCGTATTCACCGGTCCTGGACAAAGCCGGGGTGGATTTCCCGTCCGAGCTGATCGAGCTGTATCACTGGCACAACGGATCGAACGGCCAAGACATTATCGGCTCAGTCCAGCTACTCAGCCTCGAGGAAGCATTAGAGACATGGCGCGCGCTTATCGACGCCAAAGACACCGAATTTCCCTCCGACGACTGGTACTACCCGAGCTGGATCCCCTTCGCTAAATCCTGGTCCGACTGTTATCTGTGCATTGACGCCAAAGGCGTGGCCGGCGGCAACCGCGGCCAAATCGTGGAATTCGACCGCAACCACCCGACACGGACCATTCAGGCGCTCTACATGCGCGATTGGTTCCAATGCGTGGTGGATGACTACTCGCTGGAGGAATACACCCGAACCCATGGAATCCCCGCTGGCGAGGAGGGCGAAGACGGGCTCTACGACTACGACCCAGAGGAGCCGCCGGAGGGGCCGAACTGCCACATCAACCACTTCAAGGCGGGAGCATAGCCCCGAGTTACGTGTGGAGTAGCCTTTTTAACCGTGTTCCGCACCATGTTGAAGTCCAAGATCCACCGCGCCACGGTCACCCAGGCAGATCTCCACTACGTCGGGTCCTGCACGATCGACGCCGACCTCATGAAGGCAGCCGATCTACTAGAAGGCGAGCAGATCGACATCGTCGACATTGACAATGGCCACCGTTTGACCACCTACGCCATCACGGGCGAGGCAGGTACCGGTGTGATCGGGATTAACGGTGCGGCCGCGCACCTGATCAGCCCGGGCGACTTGGTGATCATTATCGGCTACGCCCAGTACACCGAGGAGGAACTGGGGAGCTACAGCCCGCGCATCGTCTTCGTCGACGAGAACAACGCACAGGTCGAATACGGCCACGACCCGGCCCACGCCCCGGACGGTTCGGGCCTGAGAGATCCCCGGCACCCCGAGGGGAACTAATTTCGCCGAAATTTTTCGCCCCAGCTTTCACCAGCACAAACACTGCCGCCCGCGCCTCTGCGAGGCGGCATTTTTCGTGCGCGGTCTTGACGGCTTATCGAATAGCGATATTATCGAATTACGACAACATCGAAAGTCGATAAGAAAGGGTCAAAGCCATGAACACCCAAGAAACGAACCCGACCAACTCCCCCACCCCGGCACCACAGCCGCGCCCGCCAAAGAAGGACAAGAGCACGAATATTTCGTGGGCCGATGTGTTCACCGTCGCCATCACATTGGCATGGATCCTCCCCGAGATCGTCGCGCTGGCATCGCACGGCATCATCTCCACCCGCCTCTCCCCTGCAGTCGCGGGCGGCCTACACTTCGCCGATCTCGATTCGGGTCCGCAGACCCTCTACACTGTCGCGCTCGCACTGAAGTTCATTGGCATACTCGCCGCAGTGTTCCTGGTCACCAACACATTCAGCGACATGTCGAAGGGGCAGTTCTTCACGGAGAAGAATTCGCGTCGCCTCACAGCCGCATGGATCAGCATCCTCGTCTTCTTCATTGCACGCCTCGGCCTGGAGGGCATGGCCAATAACTGGGCAGCAACGCAGCTGGGCATCGACTGGTGGCAGGATCCGGGCACCACGACCCCGCTCTCCGATTTGGCCCCGGCACTGGTTCTCGCCTGCGTCCTCGCCGCACTGGCAACCGCCCTGCGCCGCGGCGCCAAGCTCGAAGAGGACGTGGACGGCCTTGTCTAAACCGAACCCCGAACCCACGGTGGTCTGCCACCTCGACGAACTAATGGCCGAACGCGGAATCACCGGCGCGGCTCTCGCCGAACAAGTGGGCATCACCCCCGTCAACTTGTCGGTTCTGAAAAACAACCGCGCGAAAGCCGTCCGGTTCACCACGCTCGCAGCAATTTGCAAGGCGCTCGATTGTCAGCCGGGCGACGTATTCTCAGTCAAATAATCCGGGAGCAGCCCGCAGCGCACCTGTAGGCTCGCAGGCATGACTTTCTCCTCCCCCGCACCCGATTCCTACGCACTGATCACCGGAGCGAGCCAAGGCATCGGCGAGGCCATGGCCCGAGATTTCGCCGCCGAAGGCCACAACCTCATCATCGTCGCACGCCGCGAAGACGTCCTGACACGGCTCGCAGAGGAGCTTGAGAAGGACTACGGCGTCGACATCATCGTCGCCGCACACGACCTGTCGGTGAGCGAAGACGTCGACGAGCTTCTTTCGCTTATCGACGAAAAACGCATCTCCATCTGCGTCAATTCCGCCGGCATCGCCTCCTTCGGCCCGTTCATGGACCAGGACTGGACCTACGAGACGAACCAGTTCAACCTGAACGCGACGGCGGTCTTCCGCATCACCAAAGCCGTCCTCGACCAAATGGTGCCCCGCGGCGAAGGCGCGCTGTGCAATGTCGGCTCCGCCGCCGGCAATGTGCCGATCCCGAACAACGCCACCTACGTGCTCACCAAAGCCGGCGTGAACGCGTTCACCGAGGCGCTGCACTACGAGCTGAAGAAGACCGGGGTGCACTGCACCCTGCTGGCGCCCGGTCCAGTGCGCGATGCAGTGATCCCCGAAGAAGAACAGTCCATCGTGGACAAGGTCGTGCCGGATTTCCTCTGGACCACCTACGAGTCCTGCTCCCGCGAGACCATCGACGCAATGAAGAAGAACCGCCGCCGCATCACGCCCGGCCCGCTGTCGAAGGCCATGGACTTCGTCTCCTCGTATGCTCCACGCGGTGCGCTCGCACCGGTGATGGGCTGGTTCTACGCCAAGATGGGCTAGCGTGGGCCCCATGAGTGAAGCACTGGCAGAAAAAGACGACCGCATCGTCTGGGTCGATTTGGAAATGACGGGGCTGGACCCCGACCGCCACGTCATCGTGGAGGTCGCTGCCCTTGTCACCGATGCCGAGCTGAATATTCTCGACGACGGCATCGACCTCGTCGTCCACGCCACCGACGCAGAGCTGGCCGAGATGGACGACTTCGTCACCGAGATGCACGGCTCATCCGGCCTCACGGAGCAGATCAAGGCCTCCACCGTCACGATTGAGGAGGCGGAGGAAGCGGTGCTGGGGCTCGTCGAAAAGCACTGCGGCGAGCACCGTCCCCCGCTGGCTGGCAATTCGATCGCCACGGACCGCATGTTCATCCGCGCGCAGATGCCTCGCCTGGATGCGGCGCTGCACTACCGCATGATCGACGTCTCCACCGTCAAAGAGCTCACCCGCCGCTGGTTCCCGAAGGCCTACTACAACCAGCCGGACAAGGGCATGGCGCACCGCGCCCTGGCCGACATCGTCGAGTCCATCCGCGAGCTCGACTACTACCGCCGCAGCGTGTTCGTGCCCGCCCCGGGCCCCTCCTCCTCTGAAGCGAGCGAGAGCACCAAGGCCGCGACCGCCGCGTACCAGCAGTTTTTGTAAAAACGGGTGCGTGAACTAATGTAGAAACCCGCTGCAATTCGCAGCGATGGTGGCTGTAGTTCAGCTGGTAGAGCACCAGGTTGTGATCCTGGGTGTCGCGGGTTCGAGTCCCGTCAGCCACCCCAAATGTCATCAGTCGGGACATC
>NZ_JALXWY010000034.1:0-4783 GCF_025144155.1 Corynebacterium sp. p3-SID1194 | reverse complement strand
GGGCCCACCACCCATTCCGAACTTCGTGACAGCGCGCATCAACCGCTGGGGGCTAAATGCGTGCTCTTCGACCGGTAAACGCGGCTGCTACAGCTAGGAAACTGCCAAGCAGCACCAACCGCCCGAGTCCCCGACCGCCAGTGACCGGAAGATCGCCCTTACGAATATCCGCCACTTGAATGATGGAGTGAGTGTCTTCCTTTTCATCAATTCGAATGGAGACCTCCGGGTATTGCTCTGCGCCACCCTCAAGTTCGATAGTGGGCCTACCATCTTCACCCGCCTTAATATCGAAGACGACCGGACGGTGCAGCAGCTGATAACCCTGAGGTGATTTTGTCTCCACGAGCTCGTATGTCGCCCCCACCTGAAGATCATCGATTCGCAGATCCGTATCACTAAGGGCCTTGACGGGATCGCGCGTCCCGTTCGAGTTCACCTTGTAAAGGGTGAACTCCGCGCCTTCGAGCTTCTGCTCCTTGTTATCGAAGCCCACCTTCTCTACGGAGAGATCTATCTTCACTGAAACCGTCTCGTTTGCGATAGTGCAATTGACAATGCCGCGGAAGGGCACGTCGACGCCGAACCCCGGCTTACTGGGGTCATCATTCTTGTTCCGAACTTCGGCATCGGAGGTAGTCCACGTTCCTTTTGCAGCATCAAACTCGTTCTTCGTGCACACCGCATTCTTGCCATTCTCGGGGCGCAGCTTATAGCCATCCTGCTGATGCTCGACCACGGTGACACTCTGTCCCTTGCCGTCCGATTGGTCGAACGAATGGCCGTAGCTTCCGGAATCCCCGGTCACGTCGGTGACGTTGGATGCGCGGCCGCTGCCATCGGTGCCGCCGATAATGACCTTCTCTTGGTTGTCCACCGACGTATCGAACGTCCAGCCCTCACCTGGGCTCGGGGTATCGCCATCGCCGTACACAAGCTTGGTCACATTGATCGAACCGAAACAGTCCTTGAGAACAAGGTCGCTGAGTTCTTTAACCAGATCTTTAAAATTCCCGACGGTGGTGACGGCATCTTCGCTGGAAATGTCCGCACCGATAGTCTTGGTGTTACGCACACCGGCGCGCCAAATCTCCGGTTGGTTCGTGATGTCGTACTCGGTGACTTTTTGCTCGTCCGTGGTATCCCACATCAGTACTTTGCCATCCGTGACGATGTCACGAACAAAGTCTGCTTGGCCGTAGTAGCTCGGGTAACCGTAACCTTCCTGTTTGGGCCACGGCTTATTGATTCCTTCCGGCGCCTGCGGTGTATTCGGTGTCCTCTGCTTCTTGACGGTTCCAAGCCCGAAGTAATCGTCTTTCAAAATGTGTTCGTTGACCGGCTCAAAACCAACCATGACAGTCTCGATACGGGTGCCCGAGTCTTTCAACCGGTTGGCTTCGTTCACTGCGGCCGACAGGTCGCTCTGGTTGATGAGCGTGCCGACATCGAAACCGAGGGGATAGTCCCGCTTACTCGTCGTGGGCAGGCCATCGGAGATGAAGTAGACAACGTCAAACTCGCCAGAAGGCACCTGGCTGAGGCCTGCCTCAAAATTGGTGCCGCCGCGGCCATCACGGTCGAAAGGCTCCGCGATGGCCTTGACAGCATTACGCAGCTTCTCGACATCGCCGTCCTCATTAAGACTCAACGTATCCGTCGACATACCAGGAATCGACTTGGGGGCCGACGCGAAGTTATAGATAGCCATCTGACTACCGGTCCCCTGCAACGCATCGATAACCTGGAGACCAGCATCTCGACTAGCGGCGACACCAAGGCCCTCTTCCCTTGCAATGGAGTCAGATGTGTCGAATACAAGCGCGATCTTGCCACCGCAGCGCTGAGGAAGGGACGGGTTTGCGGAAGAAGCTGGGAGCCATTTCAGTTGCTCACGCGGCGTCTCTGGCGCATTGACATTAATTTTTTTCGCATCGCGGTCAAACCACTCAGGCCCTTGATGCCACAAGGTCATCTGGCACGAGGCCGGAGTGGAGCTCAGGGGGATGCGTGCCTCTACGTCGTATGAGACGATACTCGAGTCAGCCCGTTGTTGGTCCCGGTTGAGTTTGAAATAGACGCTATTCCCGCTCACCGTAATCTGGTAGTCGTTGCCCTTCTTTAGTTCGGTCCAACCTGCCTGAGCGGAGCCGAATCGCAGCTGCAGGCGTGGATCAGCGGTATTTATCTTGTTGGCGAGGTCAGTGACGCCGTTGACCTTAACTTCAACAACGCCCACGTCTTTGCCGCCATTTTTCCGCGTGTTCTCCGAGTTATCCCACCAAGTCTTCGAGATTAGAAGTCCATTACTGGCGTTGCACGTATCCCAAAACCTGTCGTTCGGGAGGGGACGGTAGTTCTTCGCTTCCGTGGGGTTACCCGTAGCGGGCGGTTCCGGGGGAGCCAGCTGAGTTCCCTGCATTGTGGCCGTCATGCTCGATAGACTCGGGGCCCTCGCCTGACCTGCCCTCCACCGAACCACGATAGGGGTCCCTGGCTGCACCTCTACCCCAGCCGGCAAGCTGACGGTCAACGTCGTTTGCGTAGCCGACATCGACGTAACTGGGTAGGATTTCCCGTTGATGGTCAGCGCCTTATCTTCATTAGCAGGGTTTGTGCCGAATTTTTCTGAGGTGTTTATAGTCAGCCGAGTCATCGACATCGCCCTGGTTGCCACCATGTGAACTGAGAAAACGTTACTGTACTCGGTGTTAACGCGATTGATGGTAACCGGCGCTTGAACCGATGTTTGAGCCTCCGCCTCGGGGCTCGACAGCATCGAACCGCCATCATCTGCGACCAGCGGGAGGGCGCTGACAACCAGTATGAGCGTAAAGGCTGCCGCTACGCTCTTTCGGGCGAGGCTGCGCAACATCTTCATCGTTTCCATTCTCTTCATCGCTGTTCACCTTTGTTATTCCTGCGCATAACGAAGCCTCCCAGGAGCAGAAGCAGCGCTCCCGCCGCAACGATCCCCAGGACCGATGCGCCGGTCTGCGCTAACCGGCTTGGCGTGGACGTCCCTGGCTGGTCGGTGGAGGGGCCGGGCACCGGGCTTGTGGTGTTCCCGGGAGCACCCGGAGTAGATGTGATGGGCTGATCCGGGGTAGATGTGCCGGGCCGATCCGGAGTAGATGTGCTGGGCTGATCCGGGGTAGGCGTCGGAGTCAGAGTGGGCGTTGGCCGCGGGTCAGGAATATCGGTGGGCGGCGGGACGTCGCCTCCGCCGTCCTCAGTCTTTGCCTTAATACTCACATCATGCAGCCAGCTCCCGTCCTCATTGGTTGCGGGGAGAATGACGAGCATGGGGCGGATATCTTCGTGCTTCTCGCCCTCGCGCGCAGGCGGCTCCACCTCTATCAGGTAGATCCCGGCCGGCAGACCATCGAAGCGTACCCTGCCCTGCTCGTCACTGAGACGGGAGAGCGTCGGGTCAGCAAATCCCCTCTCCCGGGCCTTGTCCACGGTCAGGCGGAGAGCGCTGTCGTAGCCTTCGCGGGTCCGAATGTCGATGTCGGCGACCCGCTTGAGGGTGAAGGTATAGCCACTCAGAGAGCCCGGGGGAAGCTCTCCCGGAGGTACATCATCGAAGGGGTTACTCTTGGGAAGCGTGATGACCAAGCTGTTGGCTTCATTCCCGATCGTCGTCGGGTCTACGTGGACGGAGGAACCCGCGTAACCGGAGATCACCTTGGCATCTGCGACCGCTGGCGTAGATACCGCTAGGATTCCTCCGAGGCACAGGGCAGCCGCTGTGCGAGAGAATCTCTGAGTGCTAAACATGTGCAATTTACTCCTCCACCGGGGATGCTGGGTGGTGGGCCTGTTTGTGTTGACGAGTGGTCTTCAAGATCCACAGGGACAGCAGTACGGTGATGAGCAGCGCGGCGGCCATCAATGCCCACATCCACCAGAACCAGTGGAGCTCGCTGGGGGCAAAGGCTTCGGCGGCCTCTTCGTCAAAGGGAACTCGGTTGGCAGTCACCAGCAATCGGTGCGAGTTAACCCCGTAGGGCGTACAGGTGATCAACGTGAGCTGATCCTTGCCGGCTGTGGGACGCAGACCGGCAGTCTCATGTGGAAGCACCACCTGAATGTCCGTGACCTCATACTTCATCTTCTGCCCAGAAACACCGACATAGATTGGGTCCCCTTTGACTACATCCGAGAGGTGATCAAAGAGTGTGGCACTGGTCAAGCCAGTGTGGGCTGTGAGAACTGCATGGGTGCCTTCTCCTCCGACCGGTAGGTCGGAGCCGTAAAGGTGCCCGACTCCCTTCTGCAGAACCGCTTCACTCGTCCCGTGGTAGACAGGCAAATCGATGTCAGCGCTGGGCACGACAAGGCGTGCCATGACTTCGTGAGTGTCTAGCTCCGCGAGGTAAGCCTGATAGTCGGCGTTATCTTCGGAAATTCGGGCCAACCAAGGGTCCAGGATAGGACCCGCCGTGCGGAACTCGTTGTACTTCTGCGCCGAGGCGAGTTTCTGGCTGAGTTCTTCCTCATCGACCCTATCCAATTCCTTGGTATAGGAGTCAGCGACGCGCATTTGTTCCCAATTATTCAGTTGTGTAACTACCACTGGGTAGAGCAACGCAATGATGGCGCACAGCGACAAGACGACCGTAGGAAGGAGCTTCCTCGGAAGCGACTTCGTCGCGCCTTTCGGCCCCGCGGCGGATGCGGTCTCTTGCAGAACCATTTTTCCTACCTTGCTGGACGCAGCGCGCCCTATCCGGTGGTTGTTGAAAACTTGGGTGAGCCCCGCGCCCACCCCCCGGTG
>NZ_JALXWY010000033.1:0-5202 GCF_025144155.1 Corynebacterium sp. p3-SID1194 | reverse complement strand
AAGTTTTTGGTCGGCGGTAACTTACTCTCCCACACCCTCCCGAGTGCAGTACCATCAGCGCGGGTGGGCTTAGCTTCCGGGTTCGGAATGGGACCGGGCGTTTCCCCACCGCTATCAACCACCGACACACCTGTGGGGGTTTGTCGTCATGGTCGCAACACTGGTTGTGTGTTGCGGTGTATGTAGTTATCTGTGGCCACGTGGTGTGTGTGGTGTGTCAGATACTGCATAGTGGACGCGGCAGTCGTTGTTGTTGTCTGCTTTTTGTTGTGTTTCGCTTGTTGTTGGAAACATGTGGTTTGTTGGTTGGTGTATTAGTACCAGTCACCTTCGCACATTGCGGTGCGTCCAGATCTGGCCTATCAACCCAGTAGTCTGCTGGGAACCTATGAAACCTCATCTTGAAACAGGCTTCCCGCTTAGATGCTTTCAGCGGTTATCCCTTCCGTACGTAGCCAACCAGCGGTGCTCCTGGCGGAACAACTGGCACACCAGAGGTACGTCCGTCCCGGTCCTCTCGTACTGGGGACAGCCTTTCTCAAGTTTCTGCGCGCGCGGCGGATAGAGACCGAACTGTCTCACGACGTTCTGAACCCAGCTCGCGTGCCGCTTTAATGGGCGAACAGCCCAACCCTTGGGACCTACTCCAGCCCCAGGATGCGACGAGCCGACATCGAGGTGCCAAACCATCCCGTCGATATGGACTCTTGGGGAAGATCAGCCTGTTATCCCCGGGGTACCTTTTATCCGTTGAGCGACACCACATCCACAAGTAGGTGCCGGATCACTAGTCCCGACTTTCGTCCCTGCTCGACTTGTAGGTCTCGCAGTCAAGCTCCCTTGTGCACTTACACTCTAAACACCTGATTGCCAACCAGGCTGAGGGAACCTTTGGGCGCCTCCGTTACTCTTTGGGAGGCAACCGCCCCAGTTAAACTACCCACCAGGCACTGTCCCCAACCCAGATCATGGGCCAAGGTTAAGACATCCACTACGGTCAGAGTGGTATTTCACTTAACGACTCCACACCCACTAGCGTGAGCGCTTCATAGTCTCCCACCTATGCTACACAAACCGCAGTAAACACCAATACCAAGCTATAGTGAAGGTCCCGGGGTCTTTTCGTCCTGCCGCGCGAAACGAGCATCTTTACTCGTAGTGCAATTTCACCGGGCCTGTGGTTGAGACAGCAGGGAAGTCGTTACGCCATTCGTGCAGGTCGGAACTTACCCGACAAGGAATTTCGCTACCTTAGGATGGTTATAGTTACCACCGCCGTTTACTGGGGCTTAAATTCTCCGCTTCGGACCAAAGGTCCTAACAGGTCCTCTTAACCTTCCAGCACCGGGCAGGCGTCAGTCCGTATACATCAACTTCAACGTCTTCGCACGGACCTGTGTTTTTGATAAACAGTCGCTTCCCTCTCTTTTCTGCGACCCCAACTAGCTCACCAACGCATGTTTGGATCACCGGTTGTGGCCCCCCTTCTTCCGAAGTTACGGGGGCAATTTGCCGAGTTCCTTAACCACAGTTCACCCGACCGCCTGAGTATGTTCTACTTGACTACCTGTGTCGGTTTCGGGTACGGGCCGTACACACACATCGCTAGAGGCTTTTCTCGACAGCACAGGATCACTACCATCACCCCATTGGGGTTACGCATCACGCCTCACACATATGACACCCGCATTTAACTAGGTGTCGTGCCGCACGCTTGCACCACAATCCACTCAGTGGCGTAGCTACCAATCTGTGTCACCCCATCACTTGACTACTACAGATCAGGCCCCACGCATCACACCCACCTGATAATCAAAGATCATCTTGGCGGGTGGTCAGGGTGGTTAGTATCACCGGTTCATCATTGGGCGCGTGTATACGGGTACGGGAATATCAACCCGTTGACCATCGACTACGCCTGTCGGCCTCGCCTTAGGACCCGACTCACCCTGGGAAGACGAACTTGACCCAGGAACCCTTAGTCATTCGGCGGATACGATTCTCACGTATCATTCGTTACTCATGCCTGCATTCTCACTCGCGTACAGTCCACACACCCTTACGATCATGCTTCACCCCATACGCGACGCTCCCCTACCCATATCAAAAGATATGCCGCGGCTTCGGCGGTGTACTTGAGCCCCACTGAATTGTCGGCGCGCAACCACTCGACCAGTGAGCTATTACGCACTCTTTCAAGGGTGGCTGCTTCTAAGCCAACCTCCTGGCTGTCTTCGCGATTACACATCCTTTTCCACTTAGTACACCCTTAGGGGCCTTAACCGGCGATCTGGGCTGTTTCCCTCTCGACTATGAAGCTTATCCCCCACAGTCTCACTGCCGCGCAACAATGTTTAACCGGCATTCGGAGTTTGGCTGACATTGCTAAGATGATAGTCCCGCTCAACCAACCAGTAGCTCTACCTCCGGCACACCTACGCGACGCTGCACCTAAATGCATTTCGGGGAGAACCAGCTATCACGGAGTTTGATTGGCCTTTCACCCCTACCCACAGCTCATCCCCGCAGTTTTCAACCTACGTGGGTTCGCGCCTCCACAACCTCTTACAGCTGCTTCACACTGGCCATGGGTAGATCACCCCGCTTCGGGTCCAGGACATGCCACTAAACACACAATTAGCATTCGCTTTCGCTACGACTACCCCACACGGGTTAACCTCGCGACATGCCGCTGACTCGCAGGCTCATTCTTCAAAAGGCACGCCATCACACACTTTGAGGTGCTCTGACGGATTGTAGGCACACAGTTTCAGGAACTCTTTCACTCCCCTCCCGGGGTACTTTTCACCATTCCCTCACGGTACTTATCCACTATCGGTCACACTGAGTATTTAGGCTTACCGGGTGGTCCCGGCAGATTCACAGCAGATTCCACGAGCCCGCTGCTACTCGGGGATACAACCACCACACGCACACATGCATTCACGTACAGGACTCTCACCTACTCCGGTAGGCCATCCCAGACCACTTCCGCTTACACACGCACAATGTGGACGTATCTGGCAGAACACGACCAGTCACACCCCACAACACCGCACACGCAACCCCTGCCAGGTATCACACGCACACGGTTTAGCCTCATCCACGTTCGCTCGCCGCTACTAGCAGAATCATTCTTATTTTCCTCTCCTACCGGTACTGAGATGTTTCACTTCCCGGCGTAACCCCCTTAAACAGCTATGCATTCACTGCAAGGTAACCGCACACAACTACGGCCAGGTTTCCCCATTCGGACACCCTCGGATCAACGCTTTGTTGACAACTCCCCGAGGCTTAACGCAGTCTCACACGTCCTTCATCGGCTCAGCATGCCAAGGCATCCACCATGCGCCCGTAAACAACAAACACACACACGAAAAACCCAACACACACATCAAAACACACACAAACAAAAAACAAGATGCTCGCGTCCACTATACAGTTCTCACACACCACACCCACCACCCACCAACCAACACAAACAATGCCGGAAAGCAGATGACAGGCCACAAAAGGGATCAACCACACCCACACCACAAACAGTGCAGGCACCATGTGTCGCCCCAGACACCCAACAGTGCACCAACAATCACAAATAAACGTTCAGCCAGTTTTGTGAAACCATCAACCACACCCACCTGGCACCTAACGCCGGGGTGATGCATGTCCACCTGGTATTTCAAAAAATAACGTTGGCAGCACCACAGTCGGGCACTCAACCAACACACCCACAACTGCGGGCAGAAAAATAAAAGCTCCTTAGAAAGGAGGTGATCCAGCCGCACCTTCCGGTACGGCTACCTTGTTACGACTTCGTCCCAATCGCCGATCCCACCTTCGACAGCTCCCTAACGAGTTTGGGCCACCGGCTTCGGGTGTTACCAACTTTCATGACGTGACGGGCGGTGTGTACAAGGCCCGGGAACGTATTCACCGCAGCGTTGCTGATCTGCGATTACTAGCGACTCCGACTTCATGGGGTCGAGTTGCAGACCCCAATCCGAACTAAGGCCGGCTTTAGGCGATTAGCTCCACCTCACAGTGTCGCAACGCGTTGTACCGACCATTGTAGCATGTGTGAAGCCCTGGACATAAGGGGCATGATGATTTGACGTCATCCCCACCTTCCTCCGAGTTAACCCCGGCAGTCTCTCATGAGTCCCCAACCAAATGCTGGCAACATAAGACAAGGGTTGCGCTCGTTGCGGGACTTAACCCAACATCTCACGACACGAGCTGACGACAACCATGCACCACCTGTACACCAGCCACAAGGGAAACTACATCTCTGCAGCGATCCGGTGTATGTCAAGCCCAGGTAAGGTTCTTCGCGTTGCATCGAATTAATCCACATGCTCCGCCGCTTGTGCGGGCCCCCGTCAATTCCTTTGAGTTTTAGCCTTGCGGCCGTACTCCCCAGGCGGGGCGCTTAATGCGTTAGCTACGGCACGAACCCCGTGGAAGGGACTCACACCTAGCGCCCACCGTTTACGGCATGGACTACCAGGGTATCTAATCCTGTTCGCTACCCATGCTTTCGCTCCTCAGCGTCAGTTACTGCCCAGAGACCTGCCTTCGCCATCGGTGTTCCTCCTGATATCTGCGCATTCCACCGCTACACCAGGAATTCCAGTCTCCCCTACAGCACTCAAGTTATGCCCGTATCGCCTGCAACCCCGCAGTTAAGCTGCGGTATTCCACAAACGACGCGACAAACCACCTACGAGCTCTTTACGCCCAGTAATTCCGGACAACGCTCGCACCCTACGTATTACCGCGGCTGCTGGCACGTAGTTAGCCGGTGCTTCTTATCCAGGTACCGTCACTTTCGCTTCGTCCCTGACGAAAGGAGTTTACAACCCGAAGGCCGTCATCCCCCACGCGGCGTCGCTGCATCAGGCTTGCGCCCATTGTGCAATATTCCCCACTGCTGCCTCCCGTAGGAGTCTGGGCCGTATCTCAGTCCCAATGTGGCCGTACACCCTCTCAGGCCGGCTACCCGTCGACGCCTTGGTAGGCCATTACCCCACCAACAAGCTGATAGGCCGCGAGCTCATCCCACACCGAAAAAACTTTCCACAACGGCATCCAAACCATCGTCCTATCCGGTATTAGACCCAGTTTCCCAGGCTTATCCCGAAGTGCAGGGCAGATCACCCACGTGTTACTCACCCGTTCGCCACTCGAGTACCCCTGCAAGCA
>NZ_JALXWY010000032.1:0-7411 GCF_025144155.1 Corynebacterium sp. p3-SID1194 | reverse complement strand
CCCGCCCACCCCCCCGACGAGCGACGTCAGCAGTTCGACGATGGTGCCCTCCACCCCGATAGCCATGTCCGCCACTGGAATGGAGAAGAACGCCCTCTCGCCAACCACACGAATGCCACAGACCATTGCCAGCATCGCGCCCGCCCCGATAGCAGGCCCATTCACATACGCGATGACAGGCACAGGTGCCGCACGCACCGCGTTGAGCAGCTCTGTGAACGCCTCGAAGAACCCGCCCCCGAGCTTGTTCTCCCCTAGATCAGCGCCTGCGGAAAAGCCTTGCCCGCGCCGGTGAGCACAATAGCGCGGGAATGAGCGAACGAAGACTCAATCGCGTGGCGAAGGCCATGGGCCACCTCGACTGATAGCGCGTTCCTCTTCTCATCGCGGTCAATGGTCACGATGGTGACCTCGCCGTGGGTCTCGCTTTTAATCACCGATCTGGTCGCGGCCCCGTTTGACGATCTGCGGGTCCGGCTCCCCCACCACGTCGTGATCTTTGTTCGTGTACTCGAACTTGCTCAAGATGTAGCGCATCGCATTAATACGGGCACGCTTCTTGTCGTTGGACTTGATGGTCACCCACGGGGATTCATCAGTGTCGGTGTAGCGGAACTACTCGTCCTCCGGTATGAGGATCGCTTCCACGTCATCGCCGTAGCGGTGCGCGGGGACATCGAAATCTCTGCTTTCGCTCAGCCTCGTTCCTTCAGCCATACCGCCATCTTGCCAGAAGATCGCTTATCGACGACTCCCCCGCCCCCTCATTTCTCATCCCAATCCAAGGTGCAGTCGAAGCGTTTCGTCCACCTCTCCCAAAAGATCCGGCGGGACGATGCCCAGTTGCGGCCCAATCCGGCTCACATCGACAGCACGAATCTGCTCCGACTGAGCTTTTGAATCCTTGTTCAAGCCAGTTCGATCCTTCGGCAATAGAGTTTGAAAAAGATAGACCTTTTCCGTGTTGCTGGTGAGCGGCACAACGGCCACCACGCCTCTGTTCAATACAGCTACTTGGCGCACTGCTTGATCGTTACTGACAATGACAGCTGATCGCCGTTTTTTCGCCTCGGACCCAACCACCGGATCTAGCTCGACGAGCCGAATTTCACCACGCCTCATCGCCATCAATCCCGTCGCCGCTAAACCGTTCCCAGAATTCCTTTTCCGAGCTGCCTTCCCATTCAGAGAAGGCCTGCCCGTATTGCCACGCAAGCTCTTCTTTGCGCAGCGCATCAATAGCCTTTCGCATGGCTGCCGACCTCGTCCCCAGACTGTGGTCGCTTGCGTACTTGTCGAGAAAGTCCAGGTCTTTCTCCTCGACACTGATACTTATTTTCATACCCCCAATGCTACCGAAGCCGTTTATTCTTACTACTACTTAGACTTCTCCACACGTCAGAAGGTTCCGAGCTCGCTTGAAACTTCCCCTACCCCCGAATTAAAGGTGCCTTGGCATAAGCTGTAACAAAACTGAATGGTCGAGAGTTTATATGTGTGGAAGTTCCTCTCCCCTCCACCCTTCGATAGAAAGAAGCCCCATGCGTCACCGCTTCCTCACGGCCGCCGTCGCGACCTCGCTCGCGCTCTCCCTCTCCCCCGCTGTCGCCAGCGCCGACCCGGCACCACTCACCGGGGTCGAGCTGAACACCACGGTTGCGAACTCCGTCGCCGTCGACGCCACCTTCGACTACGGTGCCGCCCGCGAAACGGGTCTGCCGGCTCTGAAGAAGCTGCGCGGCGAGATGTGGGACCTCAACCCGTACTTCAACGACTCTTCGCAGCCCGGCTCCACACGCCTGCAGGAAGTCGCACGTCAGCACGGCCTTAAGACTAAAGAGGCGTACGTCAACGCCGTCGCCATCGACGACGGCATGACCCGCATCGCCATCCAGCGCGCCGGCGAGCAGTACGCGGATTTGAGCCACCAGCGCCCGGACGGATCGGATCTCTGGGGCGCAAAGGTGGACGGCCAACAAACCTGGGCGGAGTCCTTGGGAGGAGGAGCCTCCCTGGAGCATTCCATCATGCAGGGCTGGGGCCACGGCGAACTAGCTAAATTGAATAGCAACCGCGGAGCATACGCATCCGGCAACGGCCACCTTCACATGATGATCAACCCGAAGAACAAGTACTACGGCTTCGGCGAGGTCTTCATCCCCGGCACAAAGTGGGGCACCTACACGGCTGCGGCCACGAGCGAGACCCCGGGCATCAGCGCACCCATGGCCACGGGCATGCAGCGTGCATGGCTCTACCGCCCCGCCAAACCGGGTGAAAACCCGACCGGCTTGAAGCAGGGCACCCCGGGACCGGTGAAGAAGGCTCCGAGCGATTCGGCAGGTATCAGCACTGGACTCGGTGGCTCCAGCGAGGACATCAACAACATCATCGGAATCGTCTTCGGCATTCTGAGCCTGCTCGGTGTCGTGGCGAGCATCGCACGACAGCTGGGCCTGATCTAGAACTTCCAGCACCTGAAGGAGCGCGGCATCCCCGCGCTCCTTTTTCCCGTACAAGCGTGAGTCTGACGCCCCTCTTCACACCTTAGACATGAGCAAATTCCTCAAGAAGCGCGTTATGTTCTCTACGTAGAAGATAACCGTTTTCCCGGGCATCAAAGATTGCTTCTTCAACGCGCTCGCGCATTAATCCGGGCGCGGAAAGTCTGATCGCCTGGGCCACCGACTGACAGGGCAATCCGTGGTACAAGCGCGGCTCGTCGCCAGGCTGGGCTTTAATCACGTCGAGCACAGCTGGAAACTCACGCTGGTGACGGCGAGGGGAAGCAATAGTGACTTTCTGCGGATTCACGTCAGCCAACTCAAGCAGGGCCAACACGGAGTCTCCCGCCAAGTACGCCCCCTCCCCAACCATGAGCAACAGCTCCCTGAGCTGATCATGCTCTCCCGCCGGGAAAAACGGGTCCCTATAGACACCACGCGCGATTTTCACGAAGGCCCCCCGGCTTGCAAGCTTCCTTAATTCGACTTTCGGCACTCCATAGTGCTTAGCCAGTTCCGGTGTGAGGTAACCGTGATTCTCCCCGGCTGCGTAACGCAGCGCTTCGCGGTATGTACCAGAACCATCTCTCCACATACTTAAACCGTACCATTTTCAGTACGGTTTAAGCCTCGCACGAATGATCGCCCGAAATCGATCCAGAAAAGTACCTGCTCCGCGCCCCTGCTCTAGGTCAGCGTGAGCCTACCGTCGATGCGGGCAACGCTGTGGCCACCGCCAATCGTCACCGGGCCTTGACCGTGCCAGTCGGTGCAGAGGCGCTCGATATCCGCCAGCTGCGCACCGCCGATGGTTTGTTGCCCGTGCTCGCGCAGCCACGCGAGAATCCGGCGCTGGCGGACAGGCGCGGGATTGGCGGCCAAAACGGCGCACTCGTTGGTCGGGCTCAGGTCAGTCAACGACTCAAGGAGAGCCTGATCCGCGGCAACGCGCTCAGCGGCGCGGGCGAGCGCGGGCACGGCATCACCACCGATGAGATCACTCAGCTCCGGAATGACTGACGTGCGCACGGCGACGCGGCGGTAGGCGGGATCATCGTTCATCGGGTCGTGCCAGGGGTCCAAGCCGAGCTCCTCGCATGCGCCGACGGTATCCGCGCGGCGAACGGACAGAAACGGCCGGACCAACCGCGGGCCGGTGTCTAAGGCAGAGATCGGCGCCATGCCGGCGGGGTTGCCGCGCAAGGCACCGAGCAGGAGTGTTTCGGCCTGGTCGTCGAGGGTGTGGGCGACCCAGATATCGCGGCTGTCATCGCTGGCGGCGACTGAAAGCGCGGCGTAGCGGGCAGTGCGCGCGGCGGCTTCGACGCTCTCGCCCGGCGCGGCGTCGACGGACACGCGGACGATATCGGCAGGAACGCCCAGCTCAGCAGCCTGAGCGGCGGCACGGGCGGCCACATCAGCTGAGCCCGGCTGCAGACCGTGGTCGACAACGAGAGCGCGGACATCTTTGCCCTCGGCGGCGGCTGCGGCGACGAGGGCCAGTGAGTCGGGGCCGCCGGAGAGTCCGATGAGGGCGGGGGAAGTGAAGGGGCGGACGGCGCGTCGACAAGCGAGAAAATGCGGTGACTGGCGCGGCCAGAACGGAGCGTGCGACATAGGCGCTAGTACTGGCGGAGCGTCGACGTGAATTCGTCCATGAGGCGGCGCGCGGTGAGGATGTCGCTGTCGTTGCTGATCATGGCGAAGGTGTAGACGTTGCCGACCTCGGATGTGACCGTGCCGACGAGCGCCGACGTCCCCGTCAGCGTGCCCGTCTTCGCACGCACCCAAGCTTTGCCGGGCAGATCACCGTAGCGGTCATAAAGCGTGCCGTCGCCGCCCGCGATCGCCAGTGTCGGCAGCAGGTCACGGAGCTCGTCGGTGGAGGTGGCGCGGAGCATGATGTCATCGAGAAGGCGCGGCGGGATGAGATCGAAGCGCGACAGCCCGCTGCTGTCCGCCAACGTCACTCCGCTGATATCGAAACCGTGCTCAGTGAGCGTATCCAGCGTGGCCTGCGGCGATGTGCCGCCACGTTTGCGCGCCACCTCCCGGCCGATGGCTTCCGCCATGACATTGTCCGATTCCTTGACCATCTCGCGCATACGCTCGGTCAGCGGTGGCGACTCGACGCTGGCCACGACCTCGCCATCCTCCGGCGCGGGCCCGAAACCGACGGTCTGCGCACCGACCTTGTCAGCGAGCGCCTGTGCCACATCCAACGCCGGGGTGTGCGAACGCGGCACATCGCCGCTGGGCTCACCTCCGAGACGCGCGCCGTTGATCATCGCGGGTTCCATGGGGGCGATGAACCCGCCGTCAATATCCAGCGGATCCCAGCCCGGCATCTGGGTCTCTTCAGGCCACACCGACGTGTCGATGTGCACGGCGGAGGCATCGCCGACTTGGGCGGCGAGGTCGTCGATAAGCGACGGCGTCAGCCACACGTCTCCCGCGGCCTTGATGGTCACCGCATCACCTTTTCGCACGACCTCGGTTTTCAGCGTCGCGTCCGGCTCGAGCGTGTACAGCGCGGCCGCCGCGGTGAGCAACTTCGTCGAACTCGCCGGCTGCAACGGATCCCCCGCCGCCTGCTCGAAGACCGTCGCCCCCGTCGTGCCGTTGCTCACCCGCACGTGCAACTTCCCGAACGCCGGATTCGCCGCCTGCGCCCCTAGCGCTTCTTTCAGCTTCGCTTCGTCGATCGGTTCCGCCGACGCCGGCTCCACCGCCAGCGGCTCCGGCTCCTCCATCGCGTACGCCGGCGCATGGTTCAGCTCACCCAGCTCTTTTTGCACCATCACGCCAGTGCCCGCGGCACCCGCGACAGCCACTACCGCCACGGCGCCCACGGCCCACGGCCACACTCTTTTACTCATCAGGGTTAAGGGTACCTTGGGCGATTCAAGACACCTTCGCCAACGAGTCACAATCGGCAATCAGGAATAATGATCAATCATTGTTTCTGATCGTGCCTGGTCACCGTTTCGGAGAACTCCATCAAGGAAATCAGCGGGGATAATGGTGGCAGAGAGAGGAGGGACGACGATGACTTCGAAAATGACCAGGGAAGATAGACGACGGGAGTGGGCCAAACTTGCGGTCAAAGCTAGCGAGCAGACTGGCGAGCCACTTCCACAAAACTTTTACGAGCGCACTGGGATTCGACCTCCCAAGAGCGAATCTTTTCGCGCATACGTCAAGCGGACACCTCGCAAAAGAATATCTCGCACGGGAAACACCGCTAAGCTCCCCGGGCACCGGCAATCAGACTGCGGACATCCCGGACTCTGATGACCGCGTCATCGGCAACCGTCTCGGCAACCCCCGCCTCGATGAAGCGTCGGAGCACGACGCCGGTAGCCACGTTTTCCTCGCGCGCAATCTCGCGCACCGCCTCCAGCACCGCAGTGGGCAGACGCACAGTGAAAGCACTCATCGCTTCCGCACCTGACCGGTCACCGAAATCTGCCGGCGTCGCACGCTCGACAAACTCTGAGGTGTCGGTGTTGTCGTAGAAATCGCGCAACTTCGAAACATCCTCGCTGTGCATAGCTGTTCGCTTCCTCCTATCTTCTCGCCTTGAATGTGCGGGCTTCTTTCACCGTCATATCCCGCGACGTGACGACAAATTTTCGTCCGTCCTCCGAATCGGCCAATACGACCAAGAGCAAGCGGCCCGAATAGCTCTGCCCGTAAACGAGCGTCGTTCCTTCCCTTCCGTTAACCCACACAAGAGGCTCGCTCGATAGCACTTGCTCAACCTCAATGGGTGCGACCCCATGCTTAGCGATATGAGCTTCATTCGAATCGGTCCATTTCAGTTCAACATTCTTCACATCCCCGCCCCCTTGTGTACGTATCGTACACACCTCCCCGGTGTTGGACTCCCTCCGGCCGGCTACTTGCTCCACCCCCGGTTAGTCGCGTTTGAAACCGCCTTGCAAAACCGCAGGTGAAATGTTGCTCATGTTTCTTGTGGGATCTGAAACTCGAACGGGACTAACCGGATCGAGTGGGCAGGCGCGAAACCGCCCGAAACCGCCGCAAAGCCCAGGCGAACCCACCACCCCAGCCCGCAGGCTACGATGGTCCCCAGACTGACACCGCTATAGAAAAGGAGCGCCACATGGCTATTGAGGTCATCATTGAGATCCCGAAGGGTTCCCGCAACAAGTACGAGGTCGACCACGAGTCCGGCCGCGTCTTCCTGGACCGTTACCTGTTCACCCCGATGGCGTACCCGGCGGATTACGGCTTCATCGACAACACGCTCGCTGACGACGGCGACCCGCTCGACGCCCTCGTGATCACCCCGGAGCCAGTCTTCCCGGGTGTGACGGTCATTGCCCGTCCGATCGGTGTGTTCAAGATGACCGACGAGGCCGGCGGCGACGACAAGCTCCTCTGCGTCCTCGACGACGTCCGCTACGAGTCCTACCAGGACATCGACGACGTCTCCGACTTTGTCAAGGACGAGATCGAGCACTTCTTCGTCCACTACAAGGACCTCGAGCCGAACAAGGAGGTCTCCGGTTCCGGCTGGGGCGACAAGGCCGAGGCCGAGAAGATCCTCGAGGACTCCCTGAAGAACTTCAAGGCCAAGGGCGAGGAGACCGAGAACTAAAGCTTTCTCGCTTATCGACGATGCCCCGCGCGCACCCCACCGTGTCCGTGGGGCATCGTTGTTTCTGCCCCCTTAGCGGGGAAACATAGGACACCGACCAGCCCCCCTTTGCTCGTCATCGCCGTAATTTAGGCAGCCTCGCTAATCGAGTAGCTCGTTGCTGGACCGTTGACTCCGGTGTCACGCCACACCCTCAAGAAAGCAGGTAGCACCCCCGCCTAGTTGTGCCCCGCACGGCAAAGTGGTGGGGGGGGGCGGGGGGGGGCGCGCCCCCCCCCCC
>NZ_JALXWY010000031.1:0-7454 GCF_025144155.1 Corynebacterium sp. p3-SID1194 | reverse complement strand
TAGCTGTGAATGACGGCCCGCAGTGACGTCCGCGATCGTCGTCGGCAGCGGTCCGAACGGACTCTCCGCCGCTCTCACCCTTGCCCGCAGCGGCATCGAGGTCACCGTGCTCGAGGCCGCTGCGCAACCGGGCGGGGGTGCCCGATCGGCGGAGGCAACGCTCCCCGGACTTCTCCACGATGAGTGCTCCGGCTTCCATCCGCTGGCCGTCGACAACGCCTTCAGCCGCTCCGTCGACCTCGCGGCCCACGGTCTAGCCTGGGAGTGGCCGGAGATCCAGTACGCCCACCCGCTCGACCACGGCGGGGCGTCGGCGGTGCGCGATGTCTTCGCGACCAGCCGGACCCTGTTCGATGACGGCAGCGCGTGGGCCCGGGTGTTCGGAACCGCAGCCGGCGATTTCCGCGGCCTCACCGACGACCTACTCCGCCCGATGCTCCGCATGCCGGGGAACCCGGCGAGCCTCGCTCGTTTTCTCCCAATCACTTCGCGTTGACGTCAAGCGTCGCCCCTTCCGGATCGGCGTCCACCCGCACCGCGTCACCGTCGCGGATCGCGCCGGCGAGCACCTCCTTGGCCAGCTTGTCGCCGATCTCCTTCTGGATCAGGCGGCGCAGCGGACGGGCGCCGTAGGCGGGGTCGTAGCCACGGTCGGCAAGCCAGCGCTTCGCGGGATCAAAAACCTCGAGAACCAAGCGGCGTTCCGCGAGCCGCGCAGCCAACCCGCGCAGCTGGATGTCCACGATCCCGACGAGCTGGTCTTGGGTCAGCGCGTCGAACACGACGACGACATCCACAACTTCGTCGCCGACATCAACCACATCGACAGCACCATGTTCGAGGGGTGGTGAGCATGCTCGTCGCATCAGAGCTTTACGACGCCGCCGACACCCTCCGCACCGCCAGCTCCCGCACCCGCAGCCGTGGCGACTACATCACCGACCACAGCTCCGACCTGACTTCCCAAGGCTTCAACGGGACCGCCGCCGACGCGGGGAAGGCACTGCTCCGGGGGTTTGGACACAGCCTTTTCGGCCCGTCTGTGAAGTTGGATGAGGTTGCGGAGATTCTCTGGCAGGCCGCGATGTCTCAAGAAAATATAGAGCGGATGATAGAAACGGCACTCAAGACACCGCTACCTCTGGGGACCGAGTTGTACCTCACCAAGCTTCTAGCCGAGCTCCGGCTGTACTCCCTCATCCTGGATTTCGGATGCTCTGAGTCGATCAATGCAACATGCATGGCCGACTACGAGCCGGATATCGAGAGGTTAGCGCATAACCTGGATAAAACCCCGCAACAAATCCACGATGAGCTCTACGCGAAAGCACCTGACCACGTGAAGCAAATCGTCGACGAGACGGGCGCCATGCTCCCCGAAAGAGGCCCGGGAGGATGCACAGTGATGGTCGGTCCGAGTGGTCAGGGCGCGCCGACCAACCCCGCGTCCATCTCAATCCTCTCTCCCGGCGTTGGCTCAGGTGACCCGAACAAGCTGGCAGGACTCGTATCCCAAACGCAAGACGTTGCCGACCACAACACATTGAGAAACGGCGAAGGCCAAGCAGCGGTGATGTGGCTGGGATACTCCCGGTCAAGCCCGCGCTCCGGGATTAGAACAGCCCGGTGGGCTTCTCGGAGTAGGACACGAGCAGATTCTTCGTCTGCTGGTAGTGGTCGAGCATCATCAGGTGGTTCTCACGGCCAATGCCGGACTGCTTGTAGCCACCGAACGCCGCGTGCGCCGGGTAGGTGTGGTACTGGTTCACCCACACACGGCCTGCCTGAATAGCGCGGCCAGCGCGGTAAGCGGTGTTTCCGTCGCGCGACCAGACACCGGCACCGAGACCGTAGATGGTGTCATTTGCGACGCTGATGGCCTGGTCGAAGTCCTTGAAGGTCGCCACCGACAGCACCGGGCCGAAGATTTCCTCCTGGAAGATCTTCATCGAGTTGTCACCCTTGAACACCGTTGGCTCAATGTAGAAGCCGCCGCTTAGACCGCCCATGCTGGTCACATCGGTGTTCACCTTGCCGCCGATCAAGGTTTCCGCGCCCTCCTGCGGCGCCATCTCGAGGTAGCCGGTGATCTTGTCCATTTGCTCCTGGGACGCCTGCGCACCCATTTGGGTCTCGGTGTCCAGTGGGTTACCGGTCTTGATCTGGCGCACGCGCTCGATTCCGAGCTCCAAAAACTCCTCGGCGATGGACTCTTGCACCAACGCACGCGACGGACAGGTACACACTTCACCCTGGTTGAGGGCGAACATTGCAAAGCCCTCGATGGCCTTAGCGCGGAATTCGTCATCATGGGCGAGCACGTCCTCGAAGAAGATCGACGGGGACTTGCCGCCAAGCTCGAGCGTCACCGGGATGATCCTCTCCGCGACCGACTTGTTGATCAGCTTGCCGACGTCCGTCGAACCAGTGAACGCGATCTTTGCGATCCGGTCAGAACCGGTCAGCGCGACACCGGCCTCATCGCCGAAGCCGTTAACAATGTTGACCACGCCGTCTGGAATGAGATCACCGATGATGTTCATCAGGTAAAGAATCGATGCTGGGGTCTGTTCCGCCGGCTTCATCACCACGGCATTGCCCGCCGCCAGCGCTGGGGTGAGCTTCCACACGGCCATGAGGATCGGAAAGTTCCACGGAATGATCTGGCCGACAACGCCCAGCGGCTCGTGGAAGTGGTAGGCCACAGAGTCGTCGTCAAGCTGCGAAAGGCGACCCTCCTGCGCGCGGATGGCACCCGCAAAGTAGCGGAAGTGATCGATGGCCAGCGGAATGTCGGCGGCAAGAGTCTCGCGCACAGCCTTGCCATTTTCCCACGTCTCGGCGACCGCGATTTCCTCGAGGTGCTCCTCCATGCGGTCCGCGATGCGGTTGAGGATCAATGCGCGCTCCGCCGCAGAAGTTTTGCCCCATTCCGGCGCAGCCTTGTGCGCCGCATCAAGTGCTCGGTCAATGTCTGCCTGCGTGCCTCGTGCGACTTGACAGAACACCTCACCCGTGACCGGAGTGGAGTTGTCGAAGTACTCACCGTCCGCCGGAGCAACCCACTGACCGCCGATGTAGTGGTCATAGCGCTTCTCGAAGTTAACGATCGAGCCCTCAGAACCCGGGTTAGCGTACACAGTCATGGTCTAGTCCTTTCTAAAACGAGCTGAAGGTTTTGTACTCCAAACTACACGAAAGAGTTTAACGATTGAACGCCTCGTCCACCACCGGACGCAGAGCGAAACCAATCAGGCCTGTGATCAGGAACAGCAGGGCAACGCCAGCTGCCAGCAGGCCGCCGACTCCGGCAACGGAGAGGAAGGAACCTGCGGGGACGGAGCTGGACTCGCTTTCCTGACCTTCACGAGTTCGGGGATAAGCAGCGCATCCGTAAGACTCCTGGCTGACGGGGCTCGTGTTTTCGCTGCCCGGTAGCCACGAGAAGTGATAAACCCACACTCTGTCTGCCTCAAGGTGCGACAGATGGCCTTGACCCCGAAGCGATCGCGATACACGTCGATGTATTCGATCATCTTCTGGTGGGACGGTCGAGTTCCGCTGCGAAAAAAGCCGACGCGGTCTTTAAAATCTCGTTCGCCCTGCGCAGCTCTTTATTCTCTCGCCGCAAACGCTTCAGTTCATCGTCTGCTAACTCGCCGGAGCTGACCTCGACGTCGTGTGACGGCTTTGAAGGCTTCAACCAATCATTAAGCGTGTGCGCGGAGACGCCGAGCTTGTCACCGATCTCAACCGCCGCACCCCACTTCGAGCACCCTTCAAGCTCAACAAGTTCCTCAGCCAGACGCACCGCCTTGGCCTTGAACTGTACTTCCTTGGCATGATCCCAATCTTTCTCTAGAAACGATCGAAACCAAACCCAGGACGCTTCAGTAGTCCGGCATCCGGCGGCGGACCCCCTTTCCCCGGCGAACCCCACCCCACCTAGCGAATAGCTAGAACCAGACAGCTAGATTGTCCAATTTTCAGCCCGAAACGGAGCTTTCTAGTCGTCTGGTTCTAGTCAATCGCAGTGGCGGGGCGCCGGTGCCTGGCAGTGGCGGGGGCGCTAGTCAGCGGTGGCGTCGCCGCCCCCAGGCTGCGTTTCGACCGCGGGCCGCGTTTCGGCCTCGCCGGCCGCGACGGTCTCAGCCTCCCCGCGAACAACCGTCAGCGTGTCGGCGTCCGGCCCGACCTCAACGAGCACGGCGTCGCCGTCGCGGATCTCCCCGGCCAGGACCTCGCGGGCCAGCTTGTCGCCGATCTCCTTCTGGATCAGGCGGCGCAGCGGGCGGGCACCGTAGGCCGGGTCGTAGCCGCGGTCGGCGAGCCAGCGCTTGGCGGCATCGGTGACGTTGAGGGTCAGGCGACGCTCGGCCAGGCGCTCAGCGAGGCCGCGCAGCTGGATATCCACGATGCCGACGAGCTGCTCCTGGCTCAACGGGTCGAAGACGACCACGTCGTCGAGGCGGTTGATGAACTCGGGCTTGAACGCGCGCTTGACCGCCTCCATGATCTCGTCGTGAGTGCCGCCGGCGCCCAGGTTGGAGGTCAGGATGATGACGGTGTTGCGGAAGTCGACGGTGCGGCCTTGGCCGTCGGTAAGCCTGCCTTCATCGAGCACCTGCAGCAGGACGTCGAAGACATCGGGGTGGGCTTTCTCGACTTCGTCGAAAAGCACGAGGCTGTACGGGCGGCGGCGGACAGCCTCGGTGAGCTGGCCGCCGGCGTCGAAGCCGACGTATCCCGGAGGCGCACCGACGAGTCGCGCGACGGAGTGCTTCTCGCCGTATTCAGACATGTCGATGCGGACCATCGCGGATTCATCGTCGAAGAGGAACTCAGCGAGCGACTTCGCCAGCTCAGTCTTACCCACGCCCGTCGGACCGAGGAACAGGAAGGAGCCGATCGGGCGGTTCGGATCCGCGATCCCGGCGCGCGAACGACGCACGGCATCGGACACCGCGACGACAGCCTCATTCTGGCCGACAACGCGCTCACCCAGCACAGACTCCATATTCAGGAGCTTCTCGGTCTCGCCCTCCATCATCTTGCCAGCGGGAATGCCCGTCCAGCTCGACACGACGTCGGCGATCACGCCCGGGGTGACTTCTTCCGTCAGCATCGTTTTATTGCTTATCGACGCCTCCCGCTCCGCCGCAGCCACCTCTTCCTCCAATTCCGGAATGCGGCCGTAACGGAGCTCGGAGACCTTGGCGTAGTCGCCGTCGCGCTCCGCGATCTCGGACTCGTTGCGCAGGCGCTCCAGCTCTTCCTTGGCGTGCTGGACCTTGTCGATCTCGCTCTTCTCGTTCTCCCAACGAGCCTTCGTCTCGCCGAGCTTCTCGCGCTGATCAGCGAGTTCGCTGCGCAGGGCCTTGAGACGCTCCTGCGAAGCAGCGTCCGATTCCTTTGACAGCGCGATCTCCTCGATCTCGAGGCGGCGCACGACGCGCTCCAGCTCGTCGATCTCCTGCGGGGAGGAGTCGATCTCCATGCGGAGGCGCGAACCAGCCTCGTCGACCAAGTCAATGGCCTTGTCCGGCAGGAAGCGGTTGGTGATGTAGCGGTCAGACAAGGACGCAGCAGAAACAAGTGCAGAATCCTGAATGCGGACACCGTGGTGCACCTCGTAGCGCTCCTTCAGGCCGCGCAGGATGCCGATGGTGTCTTCCACCGTCGGCTCACCGACGTACACCTGCTGGAAACGGCGCTCCAGGGCGGCGTCCTTTTCGATGTACTTGCGGTACTCGTCCAGCGTCGTCGCACCGACCAGGCGCAGCTCGCCGCGGGCGAGCATCGGCTTGATCATGTTGCCGGCGTCCATCGAGCCGTCACCGGTTCCGCCGGCACCGACGATGGTGTGCAGCTCGTCAATGAAGGTGATGATCTCGCCGTCGGATGACTTGATCTCGTCCAGCACGGCCTTGAGGCGCT
This sequence comes from Corynebacterium sp. p3-SID1194, assembly GCF_025144155.1. Classification (NCBI taxonomy): domain Bacteria; kingdom Bacillati; phylum Actinomycetota; class Actinomycetes; order Mycobacteriales; family Corynebacteriaceae; genus Corynebacterium; species Corynebacterium sp. p3-SID1194. Next base: position 1,517 of record NZ_JALXWY010000031.1, on the reverse strand, counting down.
CCTCGAACTCGCCGCGGTACTTCGCACCGGCGACCATCGAGCCCAGGTCGAGGCTGATCAGGGTCTTGCCCTTGAGGGACTCCGGAACGTCGCCAGCAACGATACGGCGGGCGAGTCCCTCCACGATGGCGGTCTTGCCCACGCCCGGCTCACCGATGAGCACCGGGTTGTTCTTCGTGCGGCGGGACAGGACCTGGACCACGCGGCGGATCTCGCTATCGCGGCCGATGACCGGGTCGATCTTGCCCTCGCGAGCACGCGCCGTCAGGTCGGTGGAGTACTTCTCCAGTGCTTGGAACTGGCCCTCCGGGTCCTGCGTGGTCACCTTCTGGTGGCCGCGGACGGACGGGAAAGCTGCCTTGATGGTGTCGTAGGTGGCGCCGCGCTTCTTCAGCAGCTCGGCTGCCTCGTCGTCGCCGCGCGCGATACCGGCGAGCAGCACCTCGGTGGAGACGTATTCGTCGCCGAGCTCACCGGCGAGTTCCTGCGCGGCGTTCAGCGCGTTGAGGCCGTCTCGGTTGAAGTTCGGGTTGGCCATGTTCTGGCCCTCGGCCTTCGGGTAACCGTCGACGATCTCAGCGGCTTCCTTTTGCACCGTCGCCGGGTCAACGCCGGTCGCCTTGAGCACCGGTGCGGCGATACCGTCTTCCTGCTCGAGGATCGCCTGGAGCAGGTGTGCTGGCCTAATGTCCGGGTTTCCGGCTGCGGATGCACGCTGCAGCGCCTGCTGCAAAGCCTCCTGAGTCTTGGTGGTGGGGTTGAACGAGCTCATGGGCGTCTCGCTCCTTTCCTAATTCTCGATTTGCTGTGCTTCTATTCGTCCGAACTTAGTTCGTCAATAGCCACAACGCCGCAGAAGTTGAGTCTGTTCCACTCAAGGCGAAAATGATGATTTCCATCGGTTTCGGTCAGTTTGAAGCCTCAGATCGTGCCTTTGTTCTGTCCTTCTGGCTGTTCTGTTCTTCCGGGAGGCTTTCCGTGTTTTTCGGCTCCACGAATAACAGCTGGCGCTCGAGGGACCTCCATATATATTGCTCCCGACGATTGCGGGCACTGCCGCCCTCAATGGCACTCACAGGGCCATTGACCTGCGAAAAGGAAGCTCTCAATTGCGGACACCTTGCTGGCACGGCAAGACGATATCCGCCACTCCGGCATCTCGGCGGCGAGACTGTCCTCAATGAACACAATCAAAACTGCACGTCATATGCGCCACGACACGCAACGCGGGCGTCTATGTCCGCAATAGCCTTCAGCGCATCTTCCACCCACAGAGTCCCCAACTGGAAAAGAGCGCCCACTGGAAAAGAGCGCCCACTGGCAGAGACCGACCGTCTAGTCGAAGGGGAGTCGCAATATAAGTCGCGGACGGAATAGCTGGTGGCTAGCCGTGGGCATTGCTCACTGAAGTAGACACTCGCGCCGAGCGCACATGGCCTGTTCTTCCTAAATTCAGAATCGCACCAGGAAAAGAACATGGTGTGCAGCCGGTTGTCGGCGAGCTACGTCAACCACTT
>NZ_JALXWY010000030.1:0-8910 GCF_025144155.1 Corynebacterium sp. p3-SID1194 | reverse complement strand
GCCGACTGCTTGACAGACCGAACTTTTTAACCAGCAGGTTTAAGTCCACCCATTATTTTCAATGTAAACAGATTCACCCGCCCCACCGTGGAGGGCCTAAAGGCATCACAATCAGGTGAGGACCATGTGCGGTCAAGTGATTTCATTGACGTCATGTCCACAAAAATGGCTCGCAGGAAAGCATTTCCGGCGTGAATTTCTGCATCAACTCATCCGCGCTGGTAGCGCCCGCGACACCGACTGAGGCGGAGAGCTGCTCGACAATTTCTGTGATAGTTCGGTGAGCCAACATGTCCCGCAAAGTGACTGCGCCGTCGCGCTTCGCCAAACGGTTTCCTTGGGCATTTATCACGAGCGGAACATGAGCGTAGGTCGGCTGGGGCAGGCCGAGTTGGTCAGCGAGGTACGCCTGCGCGGGCGCTGATTCCAAAAGATCGTCGCCGCGGACGATCTGGTCGACATTCTGGAACCCGTCATCGACCACCACTGCGAGGTTGTAGGCCCAATCCCCCGCTTGTGCCTGGTTCAGGTTGCCGCCGCGCTTGAGAATCACGTCGTCGACAGGACCGGTGAATTTGCCTTTGTAGTAATCAGTCACAGTCCACTCATCCACATGCGCCCGCAGACGGATGGCGGGGAGGCGGCCTTGGTCGGCGAGCTGGGAACGTCGATAAGCGCGCTGCTCTTCCGTGAGGTCGCGGCACGTGCCTGGATAGATGCCTGGATGCGCGTGGGGTGCGGACGCCGCCTCCCGGATATCGCGGCGGGAGCAATAACATTCATACGTGTCGAGCGTGGCCAACGCCGCCGCGTACGCATCGCCGCGCTCGTGCTGGTAGATCACCGGCTCATCCCACTCAATGCCGAGCGCCGCGAGGTCCTCGAGCTGGCGGCGGGCCGATTCCATGCTGGAACGCTCCGAATCAATGTCCTCCACGCGCATGTAGAAATTGCGGCCCGACTGACGCGCAAACAACCACGCGAGCACCGCCGTGCGTAAATTGCCGAAGTGGAGATCCCCACTCGGGCTCGGTGCATAACGGCCGGCTGAAGGTTGTGAGTGAGACATATGTGCAATGATATTGCGCATGTCGAATCCCATTTCCCACACGCACCCCATCGCGCGCTCGCCGTACCCGTACCTGCTCGCGGTGTTCTGCGCGGTCTTCCTCATCTCCAATATCACCGCACAGAAAGGCGTCGAACTCGGGCCACTGGTCACCGACGGCGCATTCTTTCTTTTCCCCATCTCGTACGTCATCGGTGACGTGATCGCTGAGGTCTACGGATTCAAAGCCGCCCGCCGTGCTGTGTTCACCGGTTTCGGTGTCGCCGTGCTCGCGGTGCTGTCCTTCTATATTGCGATCTGGCTGCCCGCCGCCAGCTTCTACGACATGCAGGACACCTTCGCCGCCGTGCTGGGTCTGCTGCCGCGCATCATGCTGGCATCGCTTACCGGCTACGTCGTGGGCCAGCTGCTCAACGCGTGGGTGCTGCAGAAGATGAAGGACCGCTTCGGCACCGACCGCCTGTGGGCGCGCCTGATCGGTTCGACGGTTGTCGGCGAATTCGCCGACACCCTGCTGTTCTGCTCCATCGCCGCCGGCGTGATCGGCATCGATTCCGTCGGCGCGTTCGTGAACTACGTCATCGTCGGGTTCCTGTGGAAGACCCTCATGGAAGTCGTCCTGCTGCCGGTCACCTACCCGACCATCGCCGCCGTGCGCCGCGCCGAGGAGCGTGCGAGCGCGGTGACGGCTTAATCCGACCAGGGGTTGATGCACGGTACCCGGAATGAGCTGAAGTCACGCTCATTCCGGGTCACAACGGCAAGACCATGTAGCTGCGCTGTTGCCGCAATGAAAGAATCCGCCAGGGGACGGGGATTATCCACGTGCAGGTGGGCCGCATGCGCAGCAACCGCAGCATCAAAAGACAGAACCCGCCCTTCGAAGGACGGTTTCACCTGATCTTCGAGCCACGCCCGTAGTTTCGCGCCTTGCACTGGATCGCGACGTTCCTTCAGCGACACCCCCTGCTCAAGCTCGAAGATGGAGACGGCCGAGAGAAATTGCTCGATGAGCGGGTGTTTTGTCGACCAGGCCAACACTCCGGGATTGACTCTTGAGGCGGGCTTTCGAAGCTCGCTGACCACGTTGGTATCCAGCAGGAAGCTCATAGCTCCGGATCCCTCAGGCCGAAATTCATCCGGGGCGGCTCAAACTCAATGTCCTCTTCCATGTGGAGGCGGCTCGCCCAATTGGACGTGTTCGCCACGAGCTCTTTGTAGCGCTCCGCCGACAGCAGCACATGCGATGCACGGCCGCGGTCAGTGATCACCACTGGCCCTTCTAGTGCAGCGCGCTTAGCGGCGCTGACATCGCGGTTGAATTCCCGGGCGCTCAGTGTTGTCATCTCACACCTCCTGTAGGTACATACCTACATCCTAGGAAGTTTTACCGCCCCGCGTAATAGCGCCCGAGGAACTCGTCGCGGTAGGCCTCATAGTCGCCGGCGTCGATCGCGGCGCGGATATTGTCCACCAGGCGCACCATGAACTCGAGGTTATGCAGGGTGCACAAGGTGCCGGCGAGGAATTCCTTCGCACGCAGTAGGTGGTGGATATACGCGCGGGAGTAGTTCTCGGAGACGTAGCCGCCGAATTCCTCGTCCACACCGGTGAAGTCGCGGCGGAAGCGGGCAGCCATGAGGTTCATGCGACCGTCCAGGGTGTACACGCCGCCGCGGCGGCCGAGGCGGGTCGGGGCGACGCAGTCGAAGGTGTCGGCGCCGGCTTCGATGGCGGTGAATAGGTCGTCGGGTTCGGAAATGCCCAGCAAGTGACGGGGCTTGTCCTCCGGCAGCTCATCGGTGACCCAGCCGACGATGGTGCCCAGGTTCTCCTTCTCCAGGGCGCCGCCAATGCCGTAGCCGCCGAAACCGCGGCGCCCCTCGGCGCGGGCTTCCTCGTCCAAGGCGATCAGGCCGTGGGTGGCTTGGCGACGCAGGTCCTCGTACTGGGCGCCCTGCACCACTCCCCAAAGGGATTGGAGGGGTTTGTGGGGGCGTGCCGTCGATAGGCGATCGTGCTCGAGCAGGCAGCGGCGTGCCCACAGGCGGGTCCGCTCGACGGAATGCTCCTGGTAGGCGCGGGTGTCCACGAGTGTGGTCAGCTCGTCGAAGGCGAACATGATGTCGGCGCCGAGCTGGTGCTGGATCTGCATGGACACCTCCGGCGTGAAGCGGTGGGAGGAGCCGTCAATGAAGGACTTGAAGTCGACGCCGTCGTCGTCGACACGCGCCATGCGGTCCTTGTTGGCGGCGCGGATGTCCTCGTCGGTGAGCCCGGCAACGTCCATAGCCAGGACCTTCTTGAAGCCGACGCCCAGGCTCATGACCTGGAATCCGCCGGAGTCGGTGTAGGTGGGTCCGTGCCAGTTCTCGAAGGCGGCCACTCCCCCGGCCTCGTCCACGATGTCGGGGCCGGGCTGAAGATAGAGGTGGTACGCGTTGGACAGGATGGCCTGCGCGCCCGTCTGGCGGATCTGCTCCGGGGTCAGGGTTTTCACGGTCGCCTTGGTGGCCACCGGGATGAACGCGGGCGTCTGGATCGGACCGTGCGGAGTATGGATCACGCCGGTACGGCCATGGCGGCCCGGGGCCTCCTCGAGGTGGGTGCCTACCTCGAAGCTGAGATCGGCCTTATGAGGGGTGTCGGTCATGCGTTGACGTGCTCCTTATCAAATTCGCGCTCAAATTCGCGCTCTAGCTCCTCGCCTTCGATGTCGAGGTTGGGCAAGATGCGGTCGAGCCATTTCGGCATCCACCAGGTAGTGGTGCCCAGGATGAACATGGTGGCGGGGACGAGGGCCATGCGGACGAAGAAGGCGTCGAAAAGCACGGCCGCGCCGAGCGCGAAACCGAAGATCTTGATGAACGGCAGCGGCTGATCAATGAACGCGACGAAGACGGCGATCATGATGATGGCGGCGGCGGTGACCACGCGCGCGCCGCGGACGAAGCCTTCGACGGTGGATTCCTCGACAGCGTCGAGGACGGCGTCCGGATCGTCGCCGGGGCGGCGCAGGCGCGTGTACTGCTCGCGCATGCGGGTGACCAGGAAGACCTGGTAGTCCATGGCCAGACCGAAGGTGACGCCGATCAGCAGGATCGGCAGGAAGGACAGGATCGGCCCCGGGGTGTTCACGAGGCCCGTGAACCCTTCCTGGAAAACCAGCACCGTCGCACCGAAGGCCGCGCCGACGGACAGCAAAAAGCCCAAGCCCGCGACAAGCGGCACGAGAATCGAGCGGAAGACGATGATGAGCAGCAGAATCGCCAGGCCCACCACAATGCCGAGGTAGAGCGGCATCGCGCCGGCGAGTTCCTCAGTGATGTCCATCTGCACGGCGGTAAAGCCAGTCAGGCCCACATCGGCACCGGTGGCGTCTTCGATCTCAGCGTCCATTTCCCGCAGGGCGTGCGCGGTGTCGACGGTGAACTGGTCGTCGGGGCCCGTCACCGGCGTGGCCAAGATCTGCGCAGCGGTCATGTCATCGTTGACGTCGACGAGCTGCGCGTGACGCACGCCAGTCACGGTGCCAGCGCGTTCCATCGCGTACATGAAGGAGGACAACGCAGCTTTTTGCTTATCGACGTCCCCTGCGCCCTCCACCGCCTCATCCGGGATCGACTTCATGTACGGGGCGAGTGCCTGCGACTCTGGATTGACGTCGTGGGCATCGACGACGAGCAGGAATGGTGCGTTGACACCTGCACCGAAACCTTCCGCCATGAGGTCGGCGGACTTGCGCTGGGTCGTGTCGGTATCGCCGTTGGAGTCCGAAGGCAGGGACATTTCCATCTGCAGCACCGGCAGCGAGCACACGCCGAGGAGGACGACAACGACAGCCATGACCAGCGCTGGGACTCGGCGCACGGTGTTCACCCAGGCGCGGCCGAGTGAGCGGGAATCCAAGTCTTTCGCGGGACGGTCGCCGGGACCGGGGTTGCCGGCCACACCGGGGATTTTTCCGCCGAAGATTTTATCGCCGAGCAGGCCCAACAGGGCTGGCAGCAACGTGATCGCGACCAGCACCGCGACGGCCACGGTGGCTGCGGCGGACAAACCCATCCAGGAGAGGAACTCGATGCGCGCCAGCACCAGCGCGACCAGGGCTGTGAACACCGTCATGCCGGCGAAAAGCACAGATGAGCCCGCGGTGCCGACAGCCAGACCGGCCGCTTCCGGGCCGGGGAGGCGCTCACGCTCCTGCTTGTAGCGGGACAGGATGAACAACGCGTAGTCGATACCCACGGCCAGGCCGATCATCACGGCCATGACCGGGGTGACCTCGTTGAGCTCCGTGAACCGCGTGGCCATGAGAATGAGGAAGGTGCCCAGGCCCACGCCGACCACGGCGGTAGTCACCGGCATGCCTGCGGCGATGAGTGAACCGAAGGTGACCAGCATGACCACGAAAGCCACACCGATGCCGATGATCTCACTGGTCGTCTTGATCTCGATGGGATCGCCGAAGCCCGGGCCACCGGCCTCGACCTGCAGGCCCTTCGAACGGCCGAGGTCGAGCGCCTCGTTGACCACGGCGCGTTGCTCATCGGTGACCTGCATGGAGGTCTCCGCGCCGAATTCGAAGGTGGTGTAGCCGATCCGTGCGTCCTCGGACAAGAGGCGGACATTATCGGCATCGGCCTTCGCGCGCTCCTCGGGCAGTCCCATCTCCGTCATCTGGGAGACGATCTGTTCCGTCTGCTCCTTCGAGACGGTGACCGGATTGCCGAAGCGGTCTTTGCCGCCCATCTCCGGCAGGTTGTCCTCTATATAGGACACGGTCTCGTCGATCGCAGCCATATTCGCCGGATCGTCGAGGCGTTGCCCGTCCGGTGCCTTGAAGACCAGGTTCACTGACGGAGCCTGGACCGGGTCGCTGATTCCGGGGAAATTCTCGCCGAGGGACTCGAGGGCGTCGATCGACGGTGTCCCGGAGATGGCGAAGTCGGACGACAGCGACTTCGACAGGGTCGCGGCGCCCGCAGCGCCAGCAGCGAAGAGCAGCAACCACGCCACGATGACCTTCCACTTATTGAGGAAGGACCATTTGCCTAGCCGGTAGAGGAACTTCGCCACTGGGATCCCTTTCCTAAAAACAAAAAATTCGTGGTTTGGAGCTGGAAAACGGCGATATTTCGCCGAATTCTACCCAAACCACGAACTTCTTGAAAATGGCGGTAGCGGCGGGATTTGAACCCGCGGAGGTTTTACCCTCACTCGCTTTCGAGGCGAGTACCTTCGGCCGCTCGGACACGCTACCGCAGAACAGAGTAGCGGTAGCGTCGCCGGTGAACCAAATTCCTAGGCACTCGGCTCAAGCGACGGTTTAGTTCTCGTCGCGGGAATCCTGGATCTTGCCAGCGACCTCGTTGGCCTTGTCCTTGATCTTGTCGCCAGCCTCGTTCAGCTTGTCCTTGACGCCGCCGGTGAGCTGGTCAGCCTTGCCCTCGTTCTTCAGAGCGTCGTTGTCGGTAACGTTGCCCAGAGCTTCCTTAGCGTCGCCCTTGACCTGGTCCAGCTTGCCGTTGAGATCAGCCATGATCTTTCTCCTTCTAAGTTGATTTCGCTTACTCGGCCCATGCTAGAGAAATCGAGATGACGGTTGGGTAACGATTCCATGTCAATCCACGGCGCGAACTACTGATCAGCGCAAACGGTCGAAAAACCCAGTCATCAGCGCAGCGGTTTCAGCCTCGAGGACGCCACCGCGCACCTCGACGGTGTGGAGGTGGGGCGGGTCGCGGAGGACGTCGATAAGCGATCCCACGGCTCCCGTCTTGGGCTCGTACGCGCCGAAGACCACGCTTTTCATGCGCGCGCCGAGGATCGCGCCCGCGCACATCGTGCACGGTTCAAGCGTGACCACGAGCTCGCAACCGTCGAGCCGCCAGGTGCCCAGGGCGCGCGCGGCTGCTCGCGTGGCGACGACCTCCGCGTGCCCGACCGGATCCTGATCTGTTTCGCGGCGGTTCGTCCCGGTGGCGATTTCGGTGCCGTCCGGCCCATAAATCACCGCGCCGACCGGGATATCCGCTGCTGGTGTGGTGCGGGCGACCTCGATGGCGCGGCGCATCCGCTGTTCGGCGCGTTGCTCCAGCTGGCTCATGACGGGGCTAATTCAGCGCCCGGTCGAGCTCGTCGATGAAGCCGAGCTCGTCGGCGATTCGGTCGATGATGTCGGAGGGGTCGTCATCGGAGTCGTCGATAAGCACGCTCATGAGCTCCTCGCTGAAACCGATATCCTCGAGAATCTTGAAGTCGCCGTCGGCCCAGCCGTCAATATTGTCCAGCTCATCCGGGTCGATGTCTGGGATCTCGACGCCCGCGGTGTCGAGCACTTCGGCCGCGAAATCATCGTCGACCGCCATCGTCGCGTCCGAGATGAGCACGCGCGTGCGCGACGGGCCGGGACGCACGATGACGAGGTACGCCTCTTCGACATTGAGGAGCGCGAACGCCGCACCTTCGCTGCGGAGACCGCGCACCGCGTCGATGGACGTATCTAGATTCTCGAAATCGTCGTCGAATTCCGCGACGACCCACTCCCCGTCGCGCCTGGCCACAGTGACCGCGTAGCCGTCCTCGAAGGCGCTGTCGTACCCGTCGCCTGAGCCAGCTTCCGCATGTCCGTCGTTCATGCCTAGTCAGACTACTCGCGTTGTGGAAAGCTTGTCAGCGTGAACGAGCAACACGGTATGTCAGGCAACCAGGGGTCCAACGCACGCGTCGGAGGGCGGCGCACCCTGCCCACGACCTGCATTATCGGGCTGGGGCTCATCGGCGGATCAATCATGCGCGATTTAGATGCCGCAGGGGTGCCGGTCTACGGCTACACGCACTCCCGCTCCGGCATGCGCGACGCCGCGCGCGAAGGCTTCGATGCCTCCGACGACCTGTCCCGCGTGCTCTCCCGCGCGTCCTCCGACCACGCGCTCATTGTGATCGCCGTGCCCATGCACGCGGTGGAGGACGTTCTCGATTCGATCGCGATGTACGCGCCGAATTGCGGCATCACCGACGTGGTCAGTGTGAAAAAGCCTGTCGACGAGCTGGTGCGCGCCCGCGGCATGCGCGAACGTTATGTCGGTGGCCACCCGATGTCCGGCACCGAGGACTCCGGCTGGGGTGCCTCCCGCGCCGGCCTGTTCACCCGCGCCGCTTGGGCGATCACCTACGACTACGCCAAAGAATGCGAAGATGCCGGACGCCGCGTCCCCGCGGACTGGGTGGACATCTTCGGCCAGGTCTGCGAGCTCGCGCGCGTGTGTAGCGCGGAGGCAGTCCCCGTGTCGGTGGGGAAGCACGACGAGGCAGTCGCCCGCGTCTCCCATCTGCCGCACGTTTTGGCTGAAGCACTCGCCGTCGTCGGCGACCGCGGCGGCACCCTCGCCCAGTCCCTGGCTGCTGGCTCCTTCCGCGGCGCGACGCGCGTGGCTGGCACCGAGCCCGAACTGGTGCGCGCGATGTGCGAGACCAACGCCGATGCCGTGGTGAAGACCTTGGACGAGATCATCCCGCTGCTGCAGGATGCCCGCTCTTCGCTGGCCGCGCCCGAGCCCGACTTGGAGCAGCTCGTCGGCGCTGGCTACCGCGCCGTCACCCGCATGGGTGCGCGCAAGGGCGCCCGCGCCGAATCGGTCTCGCCGATCAAGATCTCCTCCCGCCCCGTCATGCGCATCCAGCTCGGCGCACACGGCTGGGTCAAAGCACTGCGTCAGACCGAGTCGCTCGGCGGGCGCATCGACGTGTTCTAAACGGGGGTACACGGAAAGCAGAAAAGCCCGCGATCTGGCGTAGCTGCCAGGTCACGGGCTTTACGTGAAGCGTGCGCCCGGAGG
>NZ_JALXWY010000003.1:0-221280 GCF_025144155.1 Corynebacterium sp. p3-SID1194 | reverse complement strand
AGGTGCCTCAGGAGCCGGTGCAGCTGCCTCCGGTGCAGGTGCCTCAGGAGCCGGTGCCTCGGGCGCCGGTGCAGTGCCCTCCGGTGCGGCGCCGCCCTCGAGGAACTCGCGCTGCGTCTGGTTCATGCCGCCCGGGGTGCCGCTGGCGGAGTCGACGACGCCGTCGCCGTCGGTGTCGTACTCGAAGTAGTCAGCAACACCGTCGCCGTCGGTGTCGACGGAGAGGGAATCCGGGGTGCCGTCGTAGTTGGTGTCACGGATGGTCACATCTACCTGGCCGTCGCCGTCGGTGTCGATCTCAGCCTTGTCGCTCATGCCGTCGTAGTTGGTGTCGCGGACGGTGGTGTCCATCAAGCCATCGTTGTTGGTGTCCTCGCTGACGATGTCCATCTTGCCGTCTTTGTTGGTGTCCTCGGCCAGGATGTCCGCGACGCCGTCGCCGTCGGTGTCCTGCTCGACCTTCTCAGCGCGGCCGTCGCCATCACGGTCGGTGACGCGGGTCTCAGCCCTGCCGTCGCCGTCCATGTCGACCTGGAGGGAATCGAGCTTGCCGTCGTAGTTGGTGTCCTGGCCGCCCAGGATCGTGCCGGAGACGGTGTTGCCTTCCGGGTCAACGATGGAGAATTCGCCGTTGTTCTGGTTGGTGTTCGGGGTGTTGTTCTGGTCGGACATGATGTGAACCTTTCTTTGAGTAGGTATTCGGTGCGGTCGTGTTGTGGTGCCCGGGTGCCACCGGACTGTGTTGACCTGACGTTCTGTCCAGTCACCCGTGTAATGCGCAGCCTATGTCGAAGGTTCCCGTTTGGCTGAGAAAATTTTGAAACTTTTCGGCAAGCGGTAGAAAACAGCAGGTTAAGGTGCGATTGTTTAGTTGGCTTTCGGGACAAATCCGAGCGGAAAAACACGTAAGCTCGGGTGCTCAAGGAATAAACACACGTCTTCGTCGATTGAAAAGGAGACCGGATGCAGCCCTCGCAGACCCCGCAGCAGCGGCGTACCCCGCAGGAGTCGCTGGGACGGGCGCTGAGCATTCTGCGCCGTTACGGGGAGACCAATGCGGCGGAGACGGCGGAATCGCTCATGCATGCGTCGTTCCGTAGCGGAACAGTCGTGGTTGTGGGGGAGATCAAGCGCGGAAAGTCGTCGTTGGTCAATGCGTTGATCGGGCAAAGGGAACTGTTGCCGGTGGACGTGCTGACGTCGACAAGCGCTCCTATCCGCGTCTCCCTGACGGGCGCGGGGGAGGGGCCCACGGCGCCCGATGTCCAGCTTGTGCGCGGACAGGGACGGCAGCCGATCGCTGTGGAGGAGCTGCCGCGGTACGTCACCATCGACGGGCTTGCCGGGGCGGAAGCGGGCAGCGACGAGAACGACCTAGCCACCGCTGCGGCTGTGACGCTGGAGTTTCCGCCGCTGGCGGGAGTGATGGTCGTCGATACGCCTGGCGTGGGCGGCCTCGATGAGCACGCGGTGCAGGCCGCGTTCAGCGAAGCGCACCGCGCCGGGCTGCTGCTCATGGTGTGCGATGCGTCCACCCCGATCACGAAACCGGAAATGGACATTCTCGCCGAAGCGCGGCAAGAAGTCGGCGCCGTGGTCGTGGCGGTTACGAAGACAGACAAGAATATCCGCCGCTGGCGCGCGATTGTCGAAGACGACAGGCGCCTTATTCGCGAGCACCTCGGAGCGGACGTGCCCGTGATCGGCGTGTCCAGCCTGCGAGCGATGGACGCGGTGGACATGGCGGCCACCGACCCGCAGCGCGCAGCAGGGATCGCCCAACGCAGTGGCATCGTCGAGTTGCGCGGCCAGATCACCACCCTGTTGGCGAACCCGCAGGCACTGGGCTTGCGCAGCGCGATGGAATCGGTGACGACGAAACTGGTGGAGCTCGTCGCACGCACGGACCGCGAGATTGAGGTCAACGCCGAGCCGACGGAAGGCGTGGCGAAGCTCGAGCAGGAACAGAAAGAGCTCGAAGAACTCAAAGAGCACGCCTCGGAGTGGGAGCAGCTGCTCAGCCGCGATATCCAGCTGATGCGCAACCGCATCACAGATGAGCTCGACGGGGACATCGAGCAGCTGCGCAATAAGTGGACGAAGCGAATCAACAGCGAAGGAATGCGCGTGCTGCGGTCGAAGCCGCAGGTGTTCACCAGCCAGATCGAAACAGAACTGACTGACCTTATCGGCACTACGCTGGACAAGCAGCTCGCCGGGCTGAAGCAGCGTGCCCAACAACTGTTCCCGGACCGCCCGGAGATCGTCCACTCGGTGGCGGGCGCGGCGGTGGAGTCCATCACGGTGGAGGAGGTCAAGGGCCGCGACGTGGAGAAGAAGACGAAGGATCTGATTGACCCGTCGATGGTCACCATGGGCATGATCGGCTCGGGCATGCTCCTCGCGGTGATCCCGGTTGCGCCGCTGGCCGGTGCTGTCTGGGTGGGCATCAACATGGGTTTCCGAGCCCTTCGCAACGGCAAGAATCACCTGATCCAGTGGCTGCGTGAAACAGTGCAGACGACGCGTATGTCTATTGTGCGCATGCTGGACACGATGATTGCGGCGGCGCGCACCGAGATGGTGCTGCGTTACCGCTCGCATTTGCGTCAGGAGCAAAAGGAGGTCCAAGGCCACATCAAGGAAGCGCGCGACGCGGCCCGGGCGACCGAGTCGAGCCGCCAAGAGACGATCACGCGGTTGACGAAGAACAAGAAGATTCTCCAGGCCACGATCGACGAGCTGCGGAACCATCTCCGCCAAATCTAGGAAGGATTGCGACGATGAATGCTCCACATCCGGTGCACGAGCAGAACACCGAAGCCTTGGATGTCCTTTTGCGGCAGAGCGTCGACGCTTTGGCGCGAGGCGGCCCGCAGTTGGAGACGCCGGCTTCGGAACTGCGGGAAATGGTGACGCGTCCGCCGCGCGTGGCGGTGATCGGCCGTCTGAAGTCGGGAAAGTCGACGCTGGTGAATGCGTTGACGGAATCGCGGATCGCGGCGACCGGTTCGCTTGAGTGCACGATGGCGGTGAGCGTGTACGACGAGGGAGCGCCAGCGCGCGCGGAGATCGTCGGGCTTGATGGGAAGGTGACGGCGATTCCGCTCGCCGGCGAGGCGCTGACGGATTTGCAGAGGCCGCTCGATGAGGTGGATTTCGTGCGCCAATTCATCCCGATCGCGCGGTTGTCGACATTGGGCATCATCGACACGCCGGGCACCGCGACGCTCACAGTCGAAAACGAGGCGCGCACGCGCCGCACGCTTCTCGACGGCACCCGCGACACCAAACGCGCCAGCTCGTGGGCCGACTGTGTCGTGTTTCTTTCTGATTCTGCACCGCGTGAGGACGAAAGAAGGTTTCTCTCCGAGCTCGGCATGACCCCGTTGACCACTGTGGGCGTCCTGTCGCGCGCAGATTCCTTCGGCCCGGGAGCGTTTGGACACTATGACCCTCTGGAGATGGCGCAGCACTATGCGGGGCGGATCGCAGCACAGCTCGGCGGGCATGTTGGAACGATGGTTCCGCTCTCAGGCCTGCTGGCGGAATCGGCGCTGACGGGACGCATTACCGAATCCGTGGCTCGAGACCTGGCGGATTTGGCTCATTTGGACCGCGAGGACCTGATCGATTTCGTCGAGGCAGACGACCCAGGGATCGTGGTGCACGGATTCACTTCCGAAAACCGCGACTACTTGCTCGACGTGGTGGGGGAGTACGGGCTGGTGTACGGCCGGGGCGTCGCGGCGCAGCAAGGGGCAGCAGGACTGTTGGAATGGATGCGCGCGACCTCGGGCATTGATTATTTGACGAGCGTCATCACGCAGACGATGCCCTATTTCGCCATGCTGCAGCGCGCTGTCCGCGTCGTCGACGTCCTCGATTCTTTGGCGAATGCCCCGGAAACCCGCGACCACGTCCTGTGGGTTCAGTCGATTCTTGAGTCCCAGCCGGCGATGCGTGACGTGATGCTCTACCGCAGCTTTAAAAACACCGTCAGCGACTCGCCTGATTCCGTGCTCATTCCGCGTCTGCTCGCCGCGATTCAGGGGATCACCCCAGCGCAGAAGGTAGGGCTGGAAGACACCGCCTTGCCGGAAGAAGTCACTGCTGCTCTCCGTAGGGAGCTCGGTGATCTCCGCGAATTGGCGATGACACCGCTGTCGGCTGCGGAGGATGATGCCCGTGAGCGTCTCATCGTCGCGTATCAAGCCGCGTGGAATAAGATTGCGAGCTAATCGTGCCCTTAAGCCGCCTAGCACGATACACTGGCTCCGGTAAATAACAAGGAGGACGAAACTGTGGCCCCACCGTGGCACCTAGCTGTTGATTTTGGAACGTCGAACTCTGCAGCAGCGCACACCAGTCCCGCGGGTGGTTCCGTGGAGGCATTGGCGTTGAGCCACCGGTCAAACCTCATGCCTTCGGCCGTTTTTGTCGACGAGTCCGGTGAAGTCATCAGCGGCGACTCGGCTCTGCTTGCTGGCCGCCGCGACCCATCCCGCCTGGTGCTGTCCCCGAAGCGCTTCATCGACCATGACACCGTCCAGCTCGAGGGCGACGATGTGTCGGCGCAGAAGATTTTCGGTGCGATCATTCAGTCGGTGCTGGAGCGCGCGAAATCTCAGCACGCGGGAACCGACCCCGCCACGGTCACCTTCACGCACCCGGAGCGGTGGTCCCACAATGCCTTGGGCAATCTCGTTGACGCTGCCAGTGGCACCGGCTTGGACATTCGTCGTCTGCGCACCATTTCTGAGCCGCGTGCCGCGGCGATTCATTATGCGGCGCAGCAGCGAATTCCCGTCGGTAAGCATGTCGTCGTCTTCGACTTCGGCGGCGGAACCCTCGACATCGCAGTGCTGCGTGCCGAGCGCAACGGCGACTACCGCGTCGTGGCCGCGAAGGGCGATAACTCGCTGGGCGGCCGCACCATTGACAATCTCGTCTACCGCTGGGTGATCGAGCAGATTGACCACGACGATCCGGATCTCGCCGATTCCCTGCGCAACGCCCCTGCATCCGTGATGAATTCGCTGCAGGAAAATATCCGCGAGGCGAAGGAGATGCTGTCCGACACGTCGTCGGCGACCATCACCATTTCGTCCCCGTCGGGCGAGAAGGACATCCTGATCACCCGCGACGAATTCAATAGCGTCATCTCTCAGCCCATCGAGCGCGCGACCGACATGACCCGCGCCGTGCTCCGCGAGGCTGGTGTCGAAGATCCGGCGACTCCGATCTACCTGACCGGTGGTTCCTCGCGTATCCCGTACGTGCAGGATGAGCTGGGCAAGGTTGGCCGCGTCATGCGTCTCGACGATCCGAAGACCGTCGTCTGCCGCGGCGCCCTCGTCGCGACGCTGCGCCGTTTCACTCAGTCCGCCGTCGCAGGTGGGCCGAAGCAGAGCGGCGATAACCCATTCGGCCCGGGACCCCGTCCTGCCCCTGGTGCTGCCCCCGGTCATGCGCCTCGACCCGGATCTGGACCCCGTCCTGCCCCCACCCCGACCCCTGCTGCGCGTCCCGCGCCTCGTCCGGGTGGGCAACCCATGCCTCCCCGCCCGAATTTCGGACCGCCGGGACCGCAAGGTCAGCGTCCTGGTTTCGCGCCACCCCAGCAGCGCCCGCAACGACCACAAGGACCGCAGCCGCAGCAGCGCCCGCAGCAGATGGCTGCCATGTCTCAGCGACCTGTGCCGAGTGCCCCGAAAAAACAGAAGAGCAACACTCCACTCCTGGCCGGCGTCGGCGTCGGAGCAGTAGTGCTGCTCATCGTCATTATGATTATCGCGACGAGATAAAGGGCCGAGGCTTAAATGCCCTGCGCCACGAGGGCATCCTTTAACTTGCGGCGGGCGCGGTTGAGGCGACTCTTCACCGTCGCAACAGGAATTCCCTGCTGCGCGGCGAGTTCGTCGTAGGTCAAGCCGCCGTATTCCCGCAGGACGAGGACCTCCTTGAAATCGGGATCGAGTGTCTCGAGTGCTTCACGCACAACCATGGTGGTGGTGATGCGCTGCTGGATCGGGGCAGAGGCATCGGGGGTATCAGCACCGGCATCGTCGTCGGGAATGTCGCGGCGCTTGCGCAAAAGCTCGAGCGCCGCATTCGACGTGATGCGGTACATCCAGGTGGAAAACCGCGCCTGCGGCTGGAACCGGTCGATGTTCTTCCACGCAGAGATCATGGCGTTCTGCATGGCGTCCTCGGCATCGTGGCTGTTGCCCGTCACGGACATGGCGACGGCCCACATACGGCGCTTCGCGTCGTAGATGAGATCGGCGAAAGCCTTCTCGTCGCCCGCTTGGGCGCGAGCCACTAGTTCCTGTTCGCGTTCGCGGTCCACGTCATCCCTCCTTAGAAATCTGCCAACGGATCGTCGGGGAAAGCATCGGACGAATCATCTGGCAAAGGCTCGTCAGGCATCGACTCAGGCGTCGACTCGGAGAGCGATTCATCAACCGGATCGTCGGCGAGGGGATCCGAATCGAGGAATGCAGAGTCAGTTTCTTCGTCGGGGAGTGGGTCGGACGGGTCCACAGCACCGTCGTCAAGCGAAGTGCCCTCGTCGAACTCGTCGAGCGAGACCTCCTCGGAACCTGGAATGAGCGAATCGCCGGGATCCGGCGTAGATGGGTCGACGGCGACATCGAGCATGCGCGCAAGAGCCTCGTCGCTGGGGGCGGAATCGGCGAAAAGCTCGCCGAACGGCGGAAGAACCGTTGGTTCATTGAACTCGTTCATGATGGGACCTCCTTTCGCCGAGTGAAACCATGTGTCTTCCGTCAGTGTAATGAGGCCAGCGCGAAAAATGTTCCCGAATTGATCCAGTCAAAGCAGTTTGGTCTTTCGCGAGGGTGCGGTGTAGTCTTTGACAGTCGCTGTTTTGGGGCGCGCCTTCGCGGATACACGCATGCGAGCGAGGTAGCGACGTACATCCCACGTAAACCCCGAAACGCTTAAGTTTATCCGATGGTTTTCGGTGCCGCAGCATGCCGGCGCCGTTGCGAGTTGAAGAAAGGGGTAACCCGCTATGTACGCGATCGTCAAGACCGGCGGCAAGCAGTACAAGGTTGCCGAAGGCGACCTCGTTCGGGTCGAGAAGATCGAGGGTGAAGCTGGCGATTCTGTGGCGCTCACCCCGGTTCTCCTCGTCGACGGCGCAAACGTCACCTCCAAGTCCGAGGACCTCGCCAAGGTCAACGTCTCCGCTGAGATCGTTGAGCACGGCAAGGGCAAGAAGATCAACATCCTCAAGTACAAGAACAAGACCGGTTACAAGGTGCGTCAGGGCCACCGTCAGCCCAACACGACGCTGAAGATCACCGGCATCAAATAATCCGAGACGCCACTTAGGAGGCAACCACAATGGCACACAAGAAGGGTGCATCGAGCTCCTCGAACGGCCGCGACTCCGAGTCCAAGCGCCTCGGCGTGAAGCGCTTCGGCGGCCAGCAGGTCAAGGCAGGCGAGATTCTCGTCCGTCAGCGCGGCACGAAGTTCCACCCGGGCGACAATGTCGGCCGCGGCGGCGACGACACGCTGTTCGCTCTGGCTGCAGGTTCCGTGCAGTTCGGCATCAAGAAGAAGCGCCGCATCGTCAACATCATTCCGGCTGACGCAGAGGGCGTTTCCTCTGAGGTTCTCGAGGCCGCGAACGACGCTGGCCTGGTCGACGACGCTGTCGTCGAGGAGAAGTCCGCTACCGCGTAACTTCCCGCACTATCTTTGATCGCGCCGTGGATCCTTCCGGGGGTCACACGGCGCTTTCGCTTATCGACGGCCGTACACTCGCTTCCACGTGGAAAACCCCATCTGAAAGGCAGGCATCCCCCGATGGCTCAGTTTGTCGACCGCGCAGTTTTGCACCTCCAGGCCGGCGACGGCGGCCATGGATGCGTGTCGGTGCACCGCGAGAAATTCAAGCCGCTGGGCGGCCCCGATGGTGGTAATGGTGGCCACGGCGGCGACATTATCTTGGAGGTGTCCACCCAGGTCCACACCCTGCTGGATTTCCAATACCGCCCGCACGTGAAGGCAAAGCGCGGCGGCAACGGCGAAGGCGACCATCGCAACGGCGCGCGTGGGGAAAATTTGGTGCTGGAGGTACCCGTCGGAACCGTCGTGCGTGATGCCGACGGCAATATGCTCGCCGATCTCGTCGTTCCGGGCACCCAGTTTTTGGCGGCGGAGGGCGGTTATGGCGGCCTCGGCAATGCGGCGTTGGCCACTGCGAAGCGTAAGGCCCCCGGTTTCGCGTTGAAAGGTGAGCCGGGCCAGGCGCACGATTTGATTCTCGAGCTGAAGTCCATGGCCGATGTCGGCCTTGTGGGATTCCCGTCGGCGGGCAAATCCTCACTGATTTCTGTGTTGTCGGCCGCGAAGCCGAAGATCGCGGACTATCCGTTCACGACATTGCAGCCGAATTTGGGCGTGGTGGATGTCGGCCACGACACCTTCACTATCGCCGACGTTCCCGGCCTGATCCCGGGTGCGAGTCAGGGCAAGGGGCTGGGCTTGGACTTCCTGCGCCATATCGAGCGCACTGCTGTGCTCGCTCACGTGGTCGACACCGCCACGCTTGAGCCGGGCCGCGATCCGCAGTCCGATATTGAGGCGCTGGAAGCTGAGCTCGACTCCTATGCCGACTTGATTGAGGCCGAAGACGGCGATTCGGGTCTGGGTGACCTGCGTCAGCGCCCGCGCATCATCGTCTTGAACAAGGTCGACGTCCCGGAAGCGAAAGAGCTCGCGGAGTTCCTGCGCGAGGACCTCGCCGAAGCATTCGGCTGGCCGATCTACATGATCTCCACCGCCACCCGCGAAGGTCTCGATGAGCTGAAGTGGGCGCTGTGGGAGATCGTCCAGGCCGCCCGCAAGGCACAGCCGAAAGTCGCCCGTAAAGCCGCCGACAAGAAAGCCGCGCAGATTATCCGCCCGCGTGCGGTCGACCAGAGCGACGATATCCAGGTCATCCCGGACCCGCTGTACCCGGGCGGCTGGCTCGTCACCGGCGAGAAAGCGGAGCGTTGGATCCGCCAGACCGACTTCGAGAACGACGAAGCGGTCGGCTATCTGTCGGATCGTTTGAATAAGGCTGGCGTCGAAGAAGAATTGCGGAAAATCGGCGCGAACGAGGGAGACACCGTTACCATCGGGGAGATCTCCTTTGATTGGGAGCCGTCGATCGTCGGCGATCCCACGAAGGCGGGCCGCGGCCAAGACGCGCGCCTCGGCGGCACGGACCGCATGTCCGCAGCTGAGCGCAAGCGCGCATCGCAGGCCCGTCGAGGACTTATCGACGAATACGATTACGGCGACGACCTGCTCGATCGGCAGGAAGCCGACCGAGAGAGGTGGCAAGGTTAATGACGATGCCGGGTGTAGTACCGGAGACTCTGCGCGAACAGATTGCTGGGGCGAAAAAGATCGTCGTGAAGCTGGGCACGAGTTCGCTCGTGGACTCCAACTCCGTGGTCTCCCAAGAAAAGATCGACCGCATCGTGGATGCGATCGAAGCGCGCACAGATCGCGGCGGCGATGTCATCGTCGTCTCCTCCGGTGCTGTCGCCGCCGGCATGACTCCTCTGGGACTATCCACCCGGCCAAAAGACCTCGCGTTGAAGCAGGCCGCCGCCTCGGTGGGGCAGATTCACTTGGCACAGACGTGGGGCCGCTCTTTCGAGCGCTATAACCGCACCATCGGTCAAGTGCTGCTCACACAGTCCGATGCAGGTGTGCGCGAGCGTGCGAGGAATGCGCAGCGCACCATCGACAAGCTGCGTCAGTTGGGTGCGGTTCCGATCGTCAATGAGAACGACACCGTTGCCACCTCAGAGATGCGCTTCGGTGACAACGACCGCCTCTCGGCCATCGTCGCGACGATCACCGCCGCCGACGCCTTGATCCTGCTGTCCGATGTCGACGGCCTCTACGACCGCAATCCGAAGGAACCGGGAGCCACGTTCGTCCCAGAGGTCCGCTCCGGCAAAGACCTCGAAGGAATCGTCGCCGGCGATGGCGGTGTTTTCGGCACCGGAGGCATGGCCTCGAAGGTCTCTGCCGCGCGCCTGGCCACCCGTGGCGGCGTGCCGGTCCTTCTGACGTCTGCGGAGAATATCGAGGACGCGCTCGGCGACGCCTCTGTCGGGACCGTCTTCCACACTCGCCCGGAATCGCAGCTTTCCGCCTGGAAATTCTGGGTGCTCTACGCCGCCGACGCCGAAGGCGTGCTGCGTCTTGACGCCGGCGCCGTCGAAGCCGTCACCCGCGGCGGCACCTCCCTTCTCGCAGTTGGCATCACCGGTGTCGACGGCGATTTTCATTCCGGCGACATCGTCGAGATTCTGGGGCCCAACGGCCAAGCCATCGGCCGCGGTGTCGTCGGCTACGATGCCACTGAACTCACTGGCATGCTAGGCAAGCACACCGACGAGCTTCCGCCGCACCAACGCCGCTCCGTCATTCATGCGGACTACCTTTCTAATTACGCTTCGCGTCTGTAGCACAACCACTACAGTGGGCGACCATGACTGATGCGAGAGTATTGGAACGCGAAGAAGTCCTGACCAAAGCCCGCGCGGCGAAGAAGGTGGCGCCGGTGCTGGCAACGCTCGCAACGCCGGACAAGGACGCGGTGCTGCACGCCGCGGCGGACGCGCTCGTCGCACGCACAGAAGAGATCCTCGCCGCGAATAGCAAGGACATCGAGGACGGAAAAGCTAACGGTCTGAGCGAATCGCTCATCGACCGTCTCGCGCTCGACGCCGCGCGCATCAAGGGGATTGCGGGCGGTCTGAGCCAGGTGGCGTCGCTGCAGGATCCGGTGGGGGAGGTGCTGCGCGGCGGACTGATGCCGAACGGCATTCAGATGAAGCAGGTGCGTGTCCCGCTGGGCGTGATGGGCATGGTCTACGAGGCACGCCCGAATGTCACAGTCGATGCGTTCGGCTTGGCGATCAAGTCGGGCAACGTCGCGCTGCTGCGCGGGTCGAAATCGGCAAAGCACTCGAATGCGGCGCTCGTCGAGATTCTGCAGGACGTCGCGGACAAACATGGCTTGCCGCGCGAGATCGTGCAGCTCCTACCGTGCGAGACGCACGATTCAGTACAAGACCTCATCACGGCGCGCGGACTTGTCGATGTGGTCATTCCGCGTGGTTCCGCCCGCCTCATCGACGCAGTGGTCACCGGTGCGACGGTGCCGGCGATCGAGACCGGTACCGGCAACTGCCACTTCTACATCGACGTCGATGCGGACCTCGACGAAGCAATCGCGATGCTCATCAACGGAAAGACGCGCCGCTGCTCCGTGTGCAACGCGACAGAAACAGCGCTTATCGACGCAGCGCTTGCCCCCGTAGACCAACTCCGCGTCATTACTGAACTGCAGGGGGCGGGGGTGACGGTGCATGGTGACGTCGATAAGCTCGCTGCTTTAGGCGCGGAAGGAATTGTCGCCGCGACGGAGACGGACTGGTCCGACGAGTACCTCTCGATGGACATCGCCGCACAGATCGTCGACGGGGTAGACGGCGCCATCGCGCACATTGCGCAGTATTCGTCGGGGCACACCGAGGCGATCGCGTCGCACAACGCGTACACCTGCCAGAAATTCGCCGCCGAAGTCGATGCCGCCGCGGTGATGGTCAACGCTTCCACTGCCTTCACCGACGGCGAGCAATACGGAATGGGAGCCGAGATCGGCATTTCCACTCAGAAACTCCACGCCCGCGGGCCCATGGCTTTGCCCGAGCTGACCAGCACAAAGTGGATCTTGGAAGGAACAGGACAGACGCGAGATTAGTTTAGGTTTAGAATACTCTCCGTGTCACATATCTTCCTGCGCCGTCGCGCGCTCGCACTAGTCCTCGCCTTCGTCATCGCTGTCACTGCCACCATCGTCCCCGCCGCCCCGAAGCGTGCTGAAGCGCGCACCTGCCCGGCTGTCGCGGTCATCGCCGCGCGCGGTTCCGGCCAGCCCAATAGCGGCCGCACCAGCTACGCCCAGAGCCCCTGGGTGTCCAACGGATGGGAGGGCGAGCACATCAGCGCCTTCCTGCGCACCTCCGAAAGCCGCTACCGCGCCACTCACGGTGGCAAATCGCTCATGAATAATGTCGAGGTGCTCGGCCTCGGCCCCGAGTACTACCCGGCATTCGCGCCCGAGTACACCGGTACCGTTCCTGCACTGCCGCGCACGCTCGCGCAGGCACTCAACCTCGTGGGCATCTACGCAATGCCCATGCTGAATATGGGTGTGCAGGCCGCTCGCGACTTCATCAACTCTGTCGGGACGGGTCGCGCAGGCGTGATCCGGCAGATCGACAACTACCAGCGCACCACCGGCTGCCGCCCGCAGTATGTCGTCGTCGGTTTCTCTCAAGGCGCGATGATCCTGCAGGATGCCGAGCGTGAGATCGCACGCCGCGGTCAGCTCGCAGGCGCTGTCTACCTGGGCAACCCAATGACCGCAGCGGGTGACCCTGCCACCGTCGGTGTCGCTGGCGGTGGCGCTGGCGGTCTCGTCGGCTGGTCTCCGTTGAACTCCAAGACCACCGCCGCGACACGCAACCGCGCCAACTACTGCTTGCCGCTGGATGGCGTGTGCGATGCGTCGATCGCCACGCTCCGTGCGTCCGAGCGAAACGGCGGCAGCCACGGCCGCTATTTCGTGTTCAAGTCGCGGTGGGATAATGTCGTCGCCGATCGTTTTGGTAATTGGGTAGATGGGGTACGATATTAATAAGGGTTAATTAAAGATGCCTCAATGGAACTGTAAAGTAAATCGGGCAAGACCAGTTCACAGGCCATTTTTGAAGGAAAGAAGTTCGGCATGCGTTTCGCGCCAATGGTTGCGGCAGCAACAGTCGCACTGGCAAGTACAGTGTTAGCTGTGCCCGTGGCGCACGCCCAAATTGAGGTAGTGGATACCCCCGTCGAGGCCCCCGCTAAAGACGCTCCGCCCGCTGTGATGATCAACGGCGAGCTGCACGTGCTTGTGGGTGGTCAGTACCGCAAGGTCGACCCCGACCCCTCGCGCGAACCCGACCGTGGTCTGGCGCATCCGAAGGATAATGAGCAGCCGGAGGATAAGCAGCAGCCAAACGTGGCAAAGTGGCTCGTTCCGCTGTTGGTGACAGGCGGTGTCATCGCCGGTCTGGCTGGCCTGATCCGGAAGCTCTACCCGTCTGGTCGTCTGATCCTTTACTACCTGCCGGGCAAATCCATCTCGCTATGACAGGACCGAGCGCAGCGGAGGCATTTCCCACCGAGGGAAAGCCGGAAGAAGCTGGCGCGGCGCCGCGCCGCATCGGCATCATGGGCGGAACTTTCGACCCGATCCACAACGGCCACCTCGTCGCGGCGAGTGAAGTCGCAGACATTTTCGATCTGGAAGAGGTCGTGTTCGTTCCCACGGGCGAGCCGTGGCAAAAAGCCGATCGAAAAGTCTCGGACGCGGAAGACCGCTACTTGATGACGGTGATTGCCACCGCTTCTAACCCCCGCTTCCACGTCTCCCGGGTGGATATCGACCGCGGTGGACCCACCTACACGGTGGACACTTTGAAAGACATGGCGGCGCTCTACCCGAACGACGAACTGTTCTTCATTACCGGCGCCGACGCTTTGGCATCGATCATGTCGTGGCGCGACTGGGAGAAGATGTTCGACCTCGCTGAATTCATCGGTGTGACCCGTCCGGGCTACGAACTCACGGAAGACATGCTCCCGGAGGTTCACCGCGGACAAACCCACCTGATCAAGATTCCGGCGATGGCGATCTCCTCGACAGACTGCCGCGAGCGTGCCTCGCAGGGGAGGCCGGTGTGGTACTTGGTGCCGGACGGGGTGGTGCAGTACATCGCCAAGAACGAGATGTACGCCAACTGGCCAGACTGACACCGACGTGGGACAATGCGTAGGTTGAAAGAGAACTGACTCAAGAAGGATTGCTCGTTTGACTGCTTCTGACACCGCCCGCGAATTGGCCGTCGCCGCCGCGAAAGCCGCCGACGAGAAACTTGGACGCGATATCGCTGTCATCGATGTCACGGATGTCATGGCGATCACGGATATCTTCGTGGTCATTTCTGCTGATAGTGAGCGCCAAGTCGCAGCCATCGTCGACGAAGTCGAGGATGCGCTGACAAAGGCTGGGGCGGAGCCGAAGCGCCGCGAGGGCAACCGTGAGTTCCGTTGGGTCCTGCTGGATTACGGCATGCTCGTCGTGCACGTGCAGCGCGATGCGGAACGTGAGTTCTACGGCTTGGACCGCCTGTACGCCGATTGCCCGCTCATCGAGGTCGAGGGGATCGAGCCGCCGGCGCGGCCGGGCCAGTTCGCGGACGGTGCGGGCGTGCGCGAGCTCGAGGACATCGAGGATCTGCCTCTCGCCGGCGAGGGCCCGAGCAACGACGACGATATGTAGGCGCTCATGAGCCGACGTTTGATCATGATGCGGCACGGCCAGACCACGTATAACGCTGGTCGCCGCATGCAGGGACAGCTGGACACGCAGCTTTCCGACGCCGGGTTGGCGCAAGCCCACGCCGCTGCCGAATGGGTCAAGGGCATGGGCATCGTGAAGATCGTTTCGTCTGACCTGTCCCGCGCGAGCGCCACCGCCGAAATCATCGGTGAAAAACTCGGCCTGGAGGTCGAGCTGGATCCACGCTTGCGTGAAACACACCTTGGCGACTGGCAGGGAATGACGCACGAGGAAGTCGACGGCGCATACGTGGGCGCCCGCGCAGCGTGGAGGCACGACCCGGCGTGGACGCCTCCGGGAGGCGAATCGAGGCTGGACGTGGCGGAAAGGGCGAGGCCGGTCGTCGATAAGCTCCTGCAATGGGAAGGTTGGGACGATGCCGCCGTGCTGCTCGTCGCGCACGGCGGAACGATCTCGGCGTTGACGTCGAAACTGCTCGATCTCGAGCACGCCCAGTATCCGCTGCTCAAAAGCCTGGATAACACGAACACGTCGCAACTTTATGCACGCCCGCGGATGGGCGGCGACGGCTCCTGGGACGACGTGCAGTGGTACCTCGAGGCGTGGAATCAGGGGGCCTGCTGATGGCGGTGCGCGTTGTCGTCGACTCTTCGGCGGGGATCCCGGCAGAGCTCGCGGACGAGCTCGACATCACTGTCCTCGACCTGCATGTGATGGAAAACGAAGAGACCTCCACTTCCGGGCTCACCGCCCTCGAACTCGCCGCGGCGTATGCCCGACAGTTGGAGCGCGGCGGCGACGACGGAATCGTGGCATTGCACTTGTCGAAGCGCCTGTCGTCGACGTGGTCTGCGGGGGTCAGCGCGTCCGCGGTCTTCGACGATGCCGTGCGTGTCGTGGACACCGATTCTGCGGGCATGGCCGTTGGCGCGGCAGCGATCGTCGCGGCCTCCTTCGCGCGCGCCGGTGCCGACCTCGACGGGTGCGCGGCCGCCGCGGAAGGTGCCCTCGCCTTGTCCGAAACATGGCTTTACCTGCGCCAACTCGACGATATGCGCAAATCTGGGCGTCTGTCCGCGACCACCGCGATGCTGTCTGCCGCGCTTTTGGCCACGAAGCCGATCCTGCGCGTCAATGACGGCAAACTCGAACTCGCGATCAAGACCCGCACCCAATCGAAGGCTTTCGCGAAGCTCGTCGCCCACGTCGTCAACCGCGCCGACGGCTCGCCCGTCTTCGCGGCAGTGCAATACAGCGCCGACGACGACAGTGCGGTCACGCTCGCGGAAATGCTGGAAGAAGCGCTTGTCAACGGCTCGTCCGTCCACCTTTTCCCCCTCACCGACGCCGTGGCTGCCCACACCGGTGAAGGAGCGATCGGGCTGTCCGTCTTCTATCCCTAAGACGAATTCCACAGTTCGGTGACGCGTCAACGCGGTTATCCACAGGAAAAATCCCGGACGCTTTCTGAGGTCGCCGCCGCGCTTTAGCGTGAGCGGCATGAACGTATCTGAACGCCTCGCTGAACTTACACGCCCGACCGGCGAGGAAGACCTCCTCGCGGTGTCGTACCCAAAGCCGCGGGTCGCCGTTCCGCCGAAACAAGCGGCCGCGGCAGTCGGCGCTGTCCTGCTGCTCGTCGCCGGGTGGTTCGTCCTCCGCGATGACGAGCCTGATATCGAGGCGCCCCCAGATCTACCTCCCGCGAATGTGGTCGTCTCTGTCGTCGGCGCAGTCGCGGAACCCGGTCTTGTCACCCTTGATGAAGGCTCGCGCGTAGCTGACGCACTTGAGCAGGCTCAACCGCTGCCTGAGGCGGAATTGCTCAGCCTCAATCTTGCCCAGCTCCTCGCTGACGGCCAGCAGATCGTCGTTCCTGTGCACGGTGATGCTCCTGCCGCTGAAGAAGCCGGTTCAGGCCTCTCCCTGAACACTGCCTCGGCGCAAGACCTCACCGAATTGCCGGGAGTGGGGGAGGCGACAGCCGCTGCGATCGTCGCACACCGCGAATCCATCGGATCGTTTACGAGCGTCGAACAGCTCCTCGATGTCAAGGGCATCGGTCCCGCTAAGTTCGAGGCCATCAAAGACCTGGTCAGCCTCTGATGAGTGAACTTCGGCTCGTGCCTCCCGCGCTCGCGGTGTGGGCAGCAGCATTGGCCGTCATTGTCGCCGGGCCGGTGTGGGCATTAGCAATAGTGACGGTGATTTCGGTTTGCTGCATCCTGCTTCGCGAGCCTGGGCAAGCGATTCTGTGCGGCGGTCTCGGTGCCTGCTCCGCCGCCATCGCGTGGGCGCGGTGCGTGTCGGCCCGCACGAGTGAATTCGGGGAGACCATCACCGGTACCGTCAGCGGGGCACCGAAGCAGCTCGACTCGGGCAATTGGCTCGTGAATGTCAATGTGGACGGCTACCCGGTGCCGCTTCCCGTCTTCGTGGACGACCTCGAGGGCAGCCTTCCCGCGGGAACGGCAGTCGAAGTATCGGGCAGCATCGGTGAATCCACACGACCCGGTATCGGCGCGGTGACCGTGAGCGGTGACGTGGACGTTCTCGGGCCGCCGACCGGATTCGCCGCTTTCGCCGCCCGTGTGCGCGGGACATTCGCGTCCGCGGTTGAAGAGATAGTGGGGGAGCACGTTCGTGGTCTCATTCCCGGGATGGTGCTCGGCGACGTCTCGATGCAAAGTCCCGAGGAGAAGCAGGCCTATATCGACACCGGTTTAAGCCACCTGAGCGCAGTCAGCGGCGCGAATTGCATGTACGTCGCCACTGCGGCGCTGCTCGTGGCAGGGCTGTGCCGGCTCGGGCTGCGCGGGCAGACAATCGCGGCGGGAATCGCACTGCTCGTCTACGCGGGGCTCGTTGGGCCCGAACCGAGCGTGCTGCGCGCGACGGTTACGGGGTTGGTCGGCTTTATCGCCATCATTTCCTCCACACGCGCAGAGCCGATCCACGTGCTCAGTCTGTCCATCATCGGTCTCGTGCTCGTGGACTCCGATTTGGCGGTCAACTACGCTTTTGCGCTTTCCACCGCAGCGACTGCGGGAATCGTGGCGATTTCACCGCTGATCTATCGTGCGCTCGCACCTTTAGGGTGGCCGGACATCCTCGGGAAAGCACTCTCGGTCGCCATTGCCGCGGACCTGGCTACCGCGCCCATCATCGCGGGAATGGCGGGGCGAGTCTCCCTCGTGGCTGTCATCGCCAATGTGCTCGTCAGTCCGGTCGTCGGAGCAGTGACTGTACTCGGCATGGCCGCAGCGATTCTCGCGCAATTCCACCACATTCTCGCCGCGCCGCTGCTCTGGGTCATCCAACCGCTGGTCGGGTGGATCCGCACGGTGGCCGACACCGGGGCGCGCCTGCCCGCCACCACGATCGAGGCGGAACCACTGCAGGCGATCGTCGTCTACGGGTGGATTCTCGCCGGGTTCATCGCGTCTCGCCCCCGGCTCACGGTCGCGGTCGTCGCAGTCGTTGTTCTTCTCGGCGTGGGGATGGGGGAGCAGGTGGACGTCGATAAGCGAAAGCCCTTTGTCGTAGAACGCGATACGGATATTGGGGCAGTACCGCCTGGGACCACAGTCATCATCGTGCGGGAAGGACATAGGGACCGGCCCACGCTCACCCCCGACGGCATTCCCGTGATCTATCCGTACAATGACCAGCATGATCAACCCGGTCCACCTCGTCGTCGGTGAAGACGAATTCCTCGCCGAGCGCGCCACGAAGAGCATCATCGACGAAGTCGGCCCCGGCGCGGAAGTATCCACCCTCCGCGCAGGCGACGTGACGGCATCGGAGCTTGCTCAGGCGACCAGTCCGTCGCTGTTCGCCGAAGAACGCGTCGTTGTGGTCACCAACACCGAACTGGCCGGCAAGGAACCGACCGAATTGCTGCTGCAGGCCGCCGTCGACCCCGCGCCGGGCATGACGCTGGTGATCGTGCACAGCGGCAAAGGGCGCAATAAGTCCTATGTCGCCAAATTCCGCAAAGCCGCCGACGTGCACGAGGTGAATCCTCCGAATCAGCGCGAACGGCAGAGTTGGGTCACCGCCGAATTTCGGCGGCATGGCGTACGTCCTACGCCCGACGTGATCGGGGCGCTGCTCGAATCGGTCGGGTCGGACCTGCGCGAGCTGGCCTCCGCGATCGAGCAGCTCGTCGCCGACACTGAAGGCGAAATCACCGTCGCGAGTGTCCGCGCCTACTACACCGGTGTCGCGGAAGTCTCCGGCTTCGATATCGCTGACCAGGCAGTCGCAGGCCGCACTGATCGAGCCCTTGCCAGCACGCGCAGAGCATTGCAGCTCGGCATCAGCCCGGTCGCGATCGCGGCTGCGCTCGCGAACAAGGTCGGCGACATCGCGAAGCTGTACCAGACCCGCGGCAACCCCGAACAGATCGCGCGGACGGTAGGGATGCACCCGTTTGTCGCGAAGAAAACAATGCAGGTCGCGCGCAACTGGTCCGGCCATGCCGTCAGCGAGGCTGTGATCATCGTCGCGGACCTCGATGCCGCGGTGAAAGGGCAGGGCGGGGACCCCGAATTCGCCGTCGAGGACGCTGTTCGGCGCATCGCCCAGTTGGCGTGATAGTGTGCCTCACCGTGACTGAGATTCCCGCAGACGTGCAAGAATTCGCCACGCGTCTCTTCGATATGGCGCGCGGCGGCGACACCACCTTGCTGGACTACGTCGACCAAGGCGTCGCCGTGGACATGACCAACCAGGACGGCAACTCTTTCCTCATGCTCGCGTCGTATGCGGGCCACGTCGAGCTCGTGAAAGGCCTCATCGAGCGCGGCGCCGACGTGAACAAGCTCAACGACCGCGGCCAGGCACCGCTCGCCGGCGTCGTGTTCAAAAAAGAAGACGCGCTTATCGACGTCCTCTTGGACGCCGGTGCCGACCCCACCGCCGGAACCCCCGACGCTATCTCGACCGCGAAGATGTTTGAACGCGACGACCTCGTGGAGAAGATGAGCAAGTGAATCCCGCGGACCTCGCGGCGATCGTCCTGGTGAATCTGGCAGGTGCGGCCACGCCAGGTCCGGATATCGTCTTGCTCACGCGCTTTGCCACGCGGTCGCGCCGCCATGCGCTCGCAGCGACGCTCGGCATCTACCTCGGCGCGTTTTTCTGGATCACCATGACTGTCCTGGGCGCGGCTGCCCTCTTGACTGCCTTTCCATGGCTGCTCGAGCTCATCCAGGTCGCCGGCGGCGCCTGGATCATTTTCATGGGCTACACCACGGCCCGACAGGGATTCAAGGACCGGGAAAATCCGCCGGCCGATCTCGACGATGCAGCTTCGCGCCTCGGCACCATGCGCGAGAGCTTCTTCAAAGGCTTGACGACGAATCTCTCCAACCCCAAGATCGTCCTTTTCCTCGTCGCGCTCGTCGCACCACTTTTGCCGCCGAGTCCGGGCATGGGGACAGCCGCCATAGTGATCGTCTCGCTCTGGTTCCCCGCGCTTTTGCTGTTCATCGGGTTCAGCCTCCTGGTGTCCACCGAACGCGTGCGCCGGAGGCTATTTCGAGCCGGACCCTACATCGATATGGGAGCCGGCGGGTTCTTCATCCTTGCCGGAACAGTCCTGTTCGTCCGCGGCATCGTCGGACTGGGATCCTAGTCCAGGAAGAAACGAACCACGCGACCGGTGGCATCCGGGAACCACGTGTGCCCGCCGCCCTTGACCGTGTGCAACTCCGTGCGGGCAGCGTCGCCGTTGCGCTTCGAAAAGGACGCGTACACGTCCGGGACGGCGCGGTACGGGGTGCCGTTGCGGGA
This sequence comes from Corynebacterium sp. p3-SID1194, assembly GCF_025144155.1. NCBI lineage: Bacteria > Bacillati > Actinomycetota > Actinomycetes > Mycobacteriales > Corynebacteriaceae > Corynebacterium > Corynebacterium sp. p3-SID1194. Next base: position 201,023 of record NZ_JALXWY010000003.1, on the reverse strand, counting down.
GCCGCCGTTGTAGTGCACGACGTCGTCGTTATCCGCGTGCATGAGCAGAGTCTTCACCTTGCCCGGCGCACAATTTGTCACCGTCTGTTCGTAATACGCCCCAGCAACACCGGCGACACCGGCCACGAGATCCGGGGCGTGGCAGGCAAGGGCGAGTGCCATGCCGCCGCCATTGGACAGCCCCGCTGCATACACGCGCTTCTTGTCGATCTTGTGCATAGACCCGAGGTTCCCGATCACCGCGCGAATAAAGCGGATATCGGAGTTCATCGACGTTTTCGCGTACGGTGCTCCTCCCCAGGAATTATTCATTCCCTGCGGGTACACGACAATGGCACGACCAGCCGCAGCGTGCTCCAGCCGCTGGTACGAACGCGTGCGGCCAGCGGTGTGATGCACCCCGCCGAAACCAATGATGACGGGGTACGACTGGAACGGGTTATACCCGCGCGGCAGGACCACCGTGTACGGGCGGACCATGCCGTCGACGTTGACGAAACGGAAACCAATGCCGGACTCGACCAGCGACGTCGCCATGCCAGAGGCCTGGCTCGAACCGCTCGAGTAGGCAGAGATCGAAGAAGTCTGTGCTTGCGCCGGTGCGGCGAAGAAAAGTGCGGCAGCAAATGCAGCGCACACACCGCGGCGGAGTTTTTTCATGAGGGGGATATTACGGCGAAGAACTTAACATGTCACTTCGGTTCCCGGAACGAAAAACTCCGCCCACCGAAACGGTGAGCGGAGGGCTGGATTCTAGCCGAGCTTGTTCAGGGCGCGAGCCATGTTGGACTTCTTGTTGGCCGCGCTGTTGCGGTGGAAGACACCCTTGGTGACTGCCTTGTCCAGCTTGCGGGATGCGACGCGCAGCTGCTCCTCAGCTGCGGTCTTGTCGCCGCCCTCGACGATCTCGTTGAACTTGCGGATCTCGGTGCGAACTGCGGAGCGGATGCCCTTGTTGCGGACGCGACGCTTCTCGTTGGTCAGGACGCGCTTCTTCTGCTGCTTGATATTAGCCATGATGTACCTCTTGACAGTCTTCAGATGTGAAATGAACGTGCATTCGGAACGTGCAGCGCCACAGCTTGTGAGCGACCGCGAACCCAAGGTCCTGTCCGCGGTGTGCGGCGCGCCGAATAACGTTTAAACCCTAGCAATCAATGGGGGCTGGCCCAAAATCGCCTTAGACCCAGTCGAAGTGCTTCCGCAGGTGGTCGGCGATGTGCTCGAAGAGGCGGGCAGGAAAAAGCGCGCCGCGGCGTCGCAGATCTGTCTCTGCGACGAAGAGAGTCTTGTCCATGCGGACCCAGCAGGGTTCGCCGGTGGGTTTCCACGCGCCGGAGCCGATCGCTACCCAATTCTTTTCGTCTGCGTGATTTTCATTAGCTGAGATCAGCAGCCCCAACACCTCATGCCGGTCGCGGCCCACGATAAGCATTGCCCGCTCCTTCAAAGGGGTGCTGGGCACGTTGAACCACACCACTTCGCCGGGTTCGGCTTGGCCGTCCATGTCGGGGGCGTAGAAAATATTGCGCGAAATTTCTTTGGTGGGAATCACGCGGGCACGAGCGGCGCGACGGCGCTCACTGGTGGGGGAATTGCCCATGCGCTCGTTGAGGATCTGCAGCCCTTGATCCAGCGCGGTCGGCTTGTGCCGCAGGAATCTCATGGTCCTGAGCTTACGCGACGTCGATAAGCAAATTAAAGCTCGAGGCGCTCAATGCTTGCCCGCAAATCTGTGAGCGCTTTGGGCTGATCCGTATTGCGCGCAAAACGTGTTTGGGCGAGCGCGTGCTGGGTCAGCGACCGCCAGTGGTCGGCGCTCAACGGCAAATTATTCGCCTGGCAGTAGTTATAGAGGCCGATGCACTGATCGAGCACATCATTCTCCTCGGCAGTCATGGCGAGCCGGTCGACGATGAAGACCGGCAGGGCCGTCGCAGGATCCCCGCCGAATTTCTGGACCAACCGCTGCTGGGGCGGAAGCTGCCGTTTCTGCGCAGAACTATAGATCGCTTGCTGGCCGAGTGCGACGAGCGCGAAAATGACCGATGCCGCACCGAAACCGATGCCCGTGGCGATGACCCCCGGGCCGGACATGGCTATGCCGATCGGCGTCACAACCAGTGCGACGACGAAGCAGATCCCGGCCAGCAGGAACCGGCTGGTGGCCATGACCGATCTTTTCCGTGTCGGGGCCGCTGGCGCTGAAGGTTCGATGAAGTGCATGAACTCGTCGTAGGTGCGGAAGGTGTGCGCATTCGTGCCGTTCAGCAGCTGAGACAGACTCTGGGGTAGCACGAAGCGGCTGTAATCCTTCGGGAATAATTCCGCCGATGCACTCCATTCGCGGCGCATCGGCTGCGCGCCGAGCCAAGGATTGTTGTCAGTCACACGGGTCTCCTTTCTGCTCGCATACTTTAGCGCGTAATGGCGATTGCCCTTCGTTCTTCAGCGCACGGTATGGTGACCTTAGTTTTGAGGAGGGATGGCGATGGCACACAAGAATTTCGCGTTGACGACGTTCACGGATCCGGCGCAGATCCGCAATTTCTGCATCATCGCGCACATCGATCACGGCAAGTCCACCCTCGCGGACCGAATCCTGCAGCTGTCCAACGTTGTGGAGGCGCGCGAGATGCGCGACCAGTACCTGGACAACATGGATATCGAGCGCGAGCGCGGCATCACGATCAAGGCGCAGAATGTGCGCTTGCCGTGGACCACAAAGGACGGGCAGCAGACGATCCTGCAGATGATCGATACGCCCGGCCACGTGGACTTCTCGTACGAGGTGTCGCGTTCGCTGGACGCGTGCGAGGGCGCGATTTTGCTTGTCGACGCTGCGCAGGGCATCGAAGCCCAGACCCTCGCCAACCTCTACATGGCGATGGAAAATGACCTCGAGATCATCCCGGTGCTGAACAAGATCGACCTGCCCGCCGCCGATCCAGAGAAATACGCCGCAGAGATCGCCCACATCATCGGCTGCGAGCCGGAGGACGTCCTGCGCGTCTCCGGAAAAACAGGCGAGGGAGTTCCGGAACTGCTCGACAAGGTCGTCGAGCTTGTCCCGCCGCCGACACCTCTCGCCGCAGAAGGCGTCGATGCTCCCGCGCGCGCTCTGGTCTTCGACTCCGTCTACGACACCTTCCGCGGTGTGGTCACCTACATCCGCATGATCGACGGAAAGCTGGAATCCGGCCAGAAGGTGACCATGATGAACACCGGCGTCACCCACGACATCCTCGAAATCGGCATTGTCTCCCCGACGATGCAGAAGGCAAAAGGTCTCGGCCCCGGCGAGGTCGGCTACCTTATCACTGGCGTGAAGGATGTCCGCGAGACCCGTGTCGGCGATACCGTCACCTGGGCAAATCAGGGTGCCGATGAGCCGCTCGAAGGCTTCGAGGACGTCAAACCAATGGTCTACTCGGGCCTGTTCCCCGTCTCCCAGGAGGACTTCCCGACGTTGCGCGAGAGCTTGGAAAAGCTTCAGCTTAACGACGCCTCGCTCACCTGGGAGCCCGAGACCTCCGTCGCCCTCGGCTTCGGTTTCCGCTGCGGCTTCTTGGGCCTGCTCCACATGGAGATCACCCGCGACCGCCTGGAACGCGAATTCGACCTCGATCTGATTTCCACCGCGCCGTCCGTCACCTATCGTGTCGTCGCTGAAGACGGAACCGAATCCTTGGTGCACAACCCCTCCGACTGGCCCGGCGGAAAGCTCCAGGAGGTCTTCGAGCCGATCGTCAACATGACGCTCATCGTTCCGCAGGAATTTGTCGGCACCACGATGGAGCTGTGCCAGTCCAAGCGCGGCCAGATGAAGAATATGGAGTACCTCTCCGAGGAGCGCGTCGAGCTGCGCTACATCATGCCGCTCGGTGAGATCATCTTTGACTTCTTCGACATGCTCAAATCCCGCACCAAGGGCTATGCCTCCCTCAACTACGAAGAAGCCGGCGAGCAGCCAGCCGACCTGGTCAAGGTCGACATTCTCCTGCAGGGAGAGCCCGTCGACGCATTCTCGGCCATCGTCCACCGCGATTCCGCTCAGTGGTACGGCAACAAGATGACCAAGAAGCTCAAAGAGCTCATTCCGCGTCAGCAATTCGAGGTGCCCGTCCAGGCGGCGATCGGCTCCAAGATCATCGCCCGCGAGAATATCCGCGCCCTGCGCAAGGACGTCCTGTCCAAGTGCTACGGCGGCGATATCTCCCGTAAGCGCAAGCTGTTGGAGAAGCAGAAGGCCGGTAAGAAGCGCATGAAGTCCATCGGCTCCGTTACAGTCCCGCAGGAGGCATTCGTCGCGGCGCTGTCCACCGACGAGGAATAATGATCCGGGTCTTCGCGGCGCTGTTCCCATCCGACGAGGCGAAAGAACACCTTGTCACGGCGCTGCGCCCGATCCGCGATTTCTCCCGCCAGGAGATCCGCTGGACGGACCCAGATAATTGGCATCTCACCCTCGCCTTCTACGGCGACCAGCCGAACGATGCTGCTGCGATCCGCGCTCACCTCGCACAGATCTCCGCGTTCCACTCGCCGCTGAACCTGCACCTCGCCGGCGCCGGCGCATTCGAGAACCGCACCCTATGGACCGGCGTCGGCGGCGACACCGACAACCTCAAGACCCTGATGGCGGAAAGCGCCGACCCGGTCCAGGACGTCCGCCCCCGCCAGCGCGCCCACCTCACCATCGGCCGCACTGACCGCCGCTCCCGCGACCCGTACGCGATCCCCGATATCGTCCGCGCCTTGTCCGTCTACCGCGGCCCCGACTTCACCGCCGACAAGATCTGCCTCGTTGAATCCCACCTTGGGGAAGGGCGCAGCGGCGGTTCCCGCTACGACATCCTCGAAGAATTCACACTCCGCTAGACAACGCAGAGCTTGCAAGTTTTTCAGGTATACCTTGAAAACTTTCCACTCTTGCAAGTTTTTCAGGTATACCTGAAAAATATGAGAGCTTTTCCGCGAGACAACTATCTCGACTTCCTGCGTCGCGTCACCGACCGCGATCTCGTGCGGATCATTACCGGGGTGCGCCGATGCGGAAAGAGCACCCTGCTCGAGCTCTACCGTGAAGATCTCGTTCGCGGGGGAGTGGACCCCCAACAAATTCTCACCATCAATTTCGAAGATGCCGCAAACGACAAACTGCGCGATCCAGAGAATTTCCTGGGGTATGTGCTCGAGCAGCACGAGTCGAAGGGGGTGCAGTATCTCCACGTCGACGAAGTTCAAGAATTGGACGATTGGTCACGAGTGATCAATTCCCTGCGCGTGAATCCCGGCATGGAAATCTGCGTCACCGGGTCGAATGCCACCATGTTTTCGGGAGAGTCACTGACTTATCTCGCCGGCCGCTATATCGAGCTCCACATGCTGCCGCTCTCCCTCGCGGAGTTCCGCAGGTTCAGGAAAGACAGTGAGAGCATCGAAAAATCCTACCGCGAATGGATGCGCATCGGCGGTTTTCCGGCGGCAGTTCTCGCTTGGGATCCGGACATCACGGATCAGATCAACTCGGGTCTTTTCGACTCGATTTTCACCCGTGACATCGCTACCCGTGGCCAAATCCGTGACACTGAAGTCTTCCTTCGCGTCGCGCGTTTCATATTCGACAACACAGGCTCGCCGCTTTCGACGAACCGGATTAGCAACCACTTGAAGAGCCAGGGCTATTCTTCTTCGCCCGAATCAGTCGACCGCTACCTCGCATTGATGGAGGATGCCCACCTCATCTACCGCTGCCCCCGGTTCGACACGCAGGGAAAACAATGGTTGAAGACAAACGGAAAATACTATTTCGTCGACCCGGGGCTGCGCACCGCTTTGCTCGGTTCGAGGGATGTCGACAGGGGCCACGATCTGGAAAACATGGTCTATCTCGAGCTGCGCAGACGTCGCTACAAAGTCGCGACAGGACATCTGCGCACTGCCGAGATCGACTTCGTGGCCACGCGTGGAAATGACACCAAAAATATCCAGGTCGCACTCTCAACCGAAGACCCGTCCACCCTCGAGCGTGAATTGCGTCCCTTGAACGGAAACGGCTATCTCATCACCGCTGACCGTATTCCACCGAACACGGGCAACGTCAGGTGGATTGACGCATTTGAATTTCTGGATGGAAAAGCTCTGGATTAATCCCGCCTATACTCAAAGCGTGTTTTCCACGATCATCCCTCCGAAAGCGTCCACCCGAATTCACGAGCTTGACGTGCCGTGGGATAGATCGAAGCCGGAACTCGGCACCTTCACCCTGTTCGCACGGGAACTCTATACAGATCCTGGTCTTCCGCCGCTCCTCTTTCTTCAGGGCGGGCCAGGCAACCCGGCCCCGCGTGTGATGCAGGGGTGGATTCCGGAGGCACTGAAGCACTACCGGGTCTTTCTTCTCGACGAACGCGGCACCGGCCGCTCCGGCAAGATCGACAAGGGAACCCCGCACCTCATCCGCCCGGAGATCCTGTCCAAACTGCGCTGCCCGGACGTGGTCGCAGATGCAGAAGACCTGCGCCGGCACCTCGGGTTCGAGAAATGGGATGTCCTCGGAAACTCTTTCGGCGCCCTCTGTGTGGGCGCCTATTTGTCCTTTGCACCGGAAGGACTCGGAAGAGCATTTCTCACCGGTGCTTTGCCCCACATCGGCTGGACCCCGGATGAGTACAACGAGATCACGCTGGATCTCGTCGATAAGCGCTGCCAGAGCTTCTACGATGCCGTTCCTTATGCCGAAGAGAACGTCCGAAAAGTGTGCGCGCACCTGCAAGAAACAGACGAATTCTTGCCGACGGGGGAGAGGCTCTCCGCCAACCGTTTCCGTTTCATCGGGGTGGCGCTGGGCGCAGAATTCGGCTTCAGCATGCTGGCCAACCTGCTCGAATCGCCCTTCTACGAGCACGAGAAACGACTCCGGAAGGATTTTCTCGCCCAGGTCAGCAGCTTCATCAGCACGGAGGTGAACCCGCTGTGGCCGGTCGTCCACCAGACCCTCATCGGTTCCTCGGACGCGGTGGGGCAATCACGCCTCGCAGCAGACCCCACCTCGGCTGAGCCCTACTATTTGCTCGGCAACCATTTCTTCGCGCACCATTTCGAAGAAGATCCCGCGCTAACACCGTTTAGAGCCGCGGTCGAGGAGATGGAAACATACGACTGGCCCCCTCTTTTCGACGAAGCCCAGCTCGCCAAAAACGAGGTTCCCGCCACCGTCGCCCTCTTTGAAAAAGATATGTTCGTTCCGATCGACCTGGCACAACAGGCAGCCTTCGCGATCGGCAATCTCACCGTCTGGACCCACCCGGAGTGGGACCACGACGCCATCTACGTGCATGGAGACGAACTATTCCGCGCCGTTATCGGCGCTTAGCTGGGAATAATCCGGGTACGACGGCTGTGCGCCGGGGCGGGTCACGGAGAACGCACCGACGCGCGCAGCGAATGTCGCCGCCTCGATGAGCGAGTCTCCTGCGAGCAATCGGTGGCACAGCGCGCCGGTGAACGCGTCGCCCGCGCCGACAGAATCGACCGAGACCACTGAAGGCGAGGGAATATGGACGATTCCAGTGCTGTCCCCGACCAGCGCCCCGTCCGCGCCCAACGTGACGACGACAGAAGGAAATTCGCGCAACAGCTCTTCCGCGCAGGCTTCAGGAGAAGACTTCTTACCGAGCACCAGCTGCGCTTCGTGCTCGTTCACGATCAGCGGATCAGCGCGCTTCAAAGCATTCCGGTCCACATCGATCACCGGCGCCAGATTCACTACGACGCGCCCTTTAGCCAGCTCGACCGCCCGCGCAAAACCGTCTGCAGGAATCTCGCCCTGCAACAAGACCAGGTCCGCGCCCGCAACCAACGCAGCATGCTTATCGACGACACCTGCCCCCACATCACCGTTCGCCCCCGGCACCACCATGACGGTATTTTCTCCGTCCGCTGCCACCGTGATGATCGCCAGACCAGTCGGCTTCGGGGAAATCTCGACGGCATTAAGGTCCACGCCGGCGTCAATAAGCAAATTAGTCGCGTCTTTTGCATGCGCATCTTCACCAACTGCTCCCACGAGGAAAACCTCGGATCCGAGGCGCGCCGCCGCGACTGCCTGGTTCGCGCCCTTGCCTCCGGGCGTGATTCTGCCGCCTGTGCCCAACAGGGTTTCGCCGGGGAGAGGATGCCTCGCCACATTGATGGTCAGGTCTGCGTTGATGGAGCCGACAACGACGATGCTCATGTCCTCAGCCTACGGAATCGCGGACAGGAGGGACTGTGTGTATTCGTGCTGCGGGTTCGCCCACACCTCTTCGGTGGGGCCCGTCTCGACGATCTTGCCGCGGTACAGCACCGCGATCGTCGGGCAGACTTGCCTCACCACAGACAGGTCGTGGGAAACGAAAATGAGTGTGACGTTGTCGTGGACCACCAAGTCGTCGATCAGCTCGAGCACCTGCGCGCGCACCGACACATCGAGCGCACTCACCGGCTCATCCGCGATGAGGATCTCCGGGTGCGGGGCCGCCGCACGCGCGATGGAGATCCTTTGCCGCTGCCCGCCCGAAAACTGGTGTGGGAACCTCGAACCCATTCCTTCCAGACCGACCTGGGTGAGCACGCTTTCCGCCCGCGCCTCGTCTGAGCCGGCCTCCCTGATGGAATCACGTACTTTTCGCCGCGGGTTGAGCGATGAGTACGGGTCCTGGAAGACCATTTGCAGACCGCCGTCGACGCGCACCGACCCAGAATCCGGCACGCTCAGCCCGGAAATGACGCGCAACAGCGACGTCTTTCCCGATCCCGAGCCACCGACAATGCCGATCCTCTCACCTTTGTGCACCGTCAGATTCACGTTGTCCAGCGCCAATGTGTTTCCGCGGCGCCACGTGACGTCCTTCAGCTCGACGACTGGATCGCCAGTCGTGCGCAGCTGCGCCGGTGCACCCGGCTTCGATGCCTCCACCAACTGAGCCGTGTAATCGACCTGGGGATCGTCGAGATCCGCATCGGCATCCACGATCTGTCCGCCCTTGAGCACGATCACGCGGTCAGTCATCTTCCGGATCACGGCGAGGTCGTGCGTGATGAACAACAGCGCCATTCCGCGCTCCCGGACGAGGGAGTCGAGCACATCGAGAATCTGCTGTTGCACCTCCACGTCCAGGGCGGTCGTCGGCTCGTCGCAGATGAGCAGATCAGGATCGCCTGCGATGGCCAAGGCGATCAAGACCCTCTGCCTCTGCCCGCCAGACAGTTCGTGCGGGTAACTCGACGTGCGCTCCACGCCCACTTCCCGCAGGAGCTCCCGGGCCTTCTCCAACGAGCAGGCCTCTGCGACTTGGCGCTCCACCGTCATCAGCGGGTCCAGCGCTGTCATCGGTTCCTGGAAGATCATTGACACTTTCTTGCCGCGCAGCTTTCTTTTCACGCGTGGCAAAGACTTGATCATGTCGGTGCCATCGAGAGTGACGGTTCCACGGGGAGTGAGCTTTTCGTCGAGAAGCCCCATGATGGTCAGCGCGGTCATGGATTTGCCGGAACCGGATTCCCCGATCAGCCCCAGCCTCTCGCCACGAGAAATATCGAAAGAGATGCCCTCCAGGATCCCGTCGATCGTCAGATCCTCAATGTGCACCAGGGTCATCGTGACCTCCTATCAGCCACAGCATCTCCCAGCAGGTTGAAGCCCAGAACAGTCGCCGCGATCGCCAGGCCCGGCCACAGCGCCAGGTGCGGAGCAGTCGACAGATACGCCTGCGACGACTGCAGCATCCTGCCCCACGACGCATACGGCGCAGGAGTGCCGAGCCCGAGGAAAGACAGCCCCGCCTCCGCCAGGATTGCCAGAGCCAGTGCCACCGACACCTGCACTGCCAATGTCGAGGTGATATTCGGCAACACATGCCGCCACGCGATCAAAAACCCGGGGACTTTAGAGACCCGCGCCGAGAGCACATAGTCCTGCGCCATCACCTGCAAAGCCCCAACGCGCGACACCCGCGCAAACCCCGGAATCCCGGCGATGCCGATCGCTAGCACCACGATCCACATCGAGCCGCCGAACACAGCAGTGAACACGATCGCCAACAAGAGCGCTGGAAACGCCAGCAGCAGATCGTTCGTCCGCATGATGAGCCCGTCCGTCCAGCCGCGCTTCATGCCGGCGACGACTCCGAGCGGAACACCGATGAGAGCCGACAGCAGCACCGACGCAACAGCCACAGTCAGCGTTGTCCGCGCGCCGTCCATGACGCGGCTGAGCACGTCGCGCCCGTACTGATCCGTGCCCATCAGGTGAGTGAGCGACGAACCTTGCAGGCTCTCGTCCGGCACCGCATGCACCGGGTCGAAAGGCGTCCACACCATCGCCACCACTGCGAACGCCACCGCGATTCCCACGAGCACCAGGCCGATTATCTTTCTCATACCTGCCTCCTCAAACGTGGGTCGATGAAGCGGTACAGCACATCGACAATCAGCGTCACCGCGAGCGTGAACACCACGAGCAGCATCATCAGGGTCTGCACCGTGGTCAGATCACGGGTCGCCACCGCATCCAGCAGCATTGAGCCGATTCCCGGCAGAGCGAACACCTTCTCGATCACCACCGCGCCCACGATCAGCGTGGTGAATTGCAAACCAGTCACGGTCAACACAGGGAGGAATGCATTCCTGAGCGCGTGCCGGTACAGGGCCTGCCTCGTCGATAAGCCCACTGCCCTCGCTGTGCGCACGTAGTCCTTGTCCAGTTCTTCGTTGACTGCGCTGCGCACATACCGCGTCAAAATGGCGGCCTGCACCAAACTCAGCGCGATCACCGGCAACACCAGGTGCGCCAAGAAATCCCAGAATCCCGCATTCGGCGGCACCCACCCATTGGCGGGCAACCAGCCTAACCACACGGAAAAGACCGCCACCGTCAAAATGCCGACCAAGAAACTCGGAACAGCGATCCCCACCTGTGTCAGCGCAGACACGATCGCCGTGTCCCACTTTCCGCGGCGCCGGACCAGATACGTTCCCAAAGGAACCGCGATCGCCATCGACAGGATCATCGCACTCACCGTCAGGATCAGGGAGACCTGCATCCTGTCGAGCACCAGGGGAGTGATGTCCTGCTTGCTCGTCAACGAGGTGCCGAAATTGCCAGTCACCATGCCGCCGATCCAATTGAAATACTGCTGGACCAGAGGTTTATCCGTGCCCAGTTGGTTCGCGAGCTTCGCCACATCCTCGTCGGAGGCGGTCACGCCGAGCGCGATCCGCGCCGGGTCGCCGGGAACAGCCCTCAGCAAGAGAAAGATGATCACGCTCGCCGCGAAGAGCATCGAGAAGAACCGCACCACAGATCTCATTGCTTGGTCACCTCCGACAGGTCGATCCCGTCAGTGACCACCGTCGGATCAACGCCTTCCACGCCAGGGGCGGTGACGACAATATTGGGCAAATTCGCCAACGTGACAGCGCCCGCGTCTTCCATGATCGAATCGACGGCATCCTTCATATACTCGATATTTTCTTCAGGAGTTCCCGCGTCGGCGAGAGCAAAGGAATCCCGCACAGCTTCAGAATCAAACCCGAGGTAATAATCGGGGGAGAACAGCTGCGGCATATCACGCGGCTCCACATGAGCAATCAACGACGACTGGTAGTCCGCCTGCTGGAGGACCTGGTTCAGCCACACCGCCGGAAATTCCACGGTCTTCAGCTTCACGTCGAAGCCGACGTCTTTCAGCTGGGAGAAGATCAACTCCGCCGCATCTTGGGCGTACGGAAGTGACGGCACCGTGATCACCACTTCTGGCGATTTTCCGTGCAGCAATTCCCTGGCCTTGGCGGGGTCGAATGGAAAATAGTCTTTCCCGGTGAACCACGGATCACTCGGGGACACAGGGGCGCCGCCGGTGTCTTTCGCCATGCCTTTCCACACGACGTCGTTAAGCGCGTCTCTGTCGATCGCGTAGGCCACCGCTTTCCGCACGTCCGGGTCGTCGAAGGGAGCGCGCCGGTTGTTCAAACTGAGCAGCACCTCGCCGTTCGTCGTTCCGACCTCGACGCCGAAAGAGTTTGGAAGCGTCTCCAGCAATTCCGGCGCTTGCAGCCCCCACAGCACATCGACATCGCCGACGCGCAGAGCATTCACCGACGACACAGCATCCGAGAAATACCGGATAGCGGCATCCTGGCGCGCCGGCTCACCCCAGTAATCCTCCCGGGCATCAAAAGAAATGGACTCGCCGAGCGCGAAGCTGTCCACCACGTACGGTCCGGTCCCCACGGGATCGGTTGCTAGCTTATCGACGCCCCCAGGGGCCATCATCGCCCCCGTCAATGTCCCCATCGACCACAACCAACTATTAGACGGAGCCTCCAATGTCACCTTCAATGTCAGTGGATCCACCACCTCGACGTCTTTGACCGGATCCATCTGTTTAGCGAGTCCATTCGTCCATTCCTCGCGCACATAATTGATGGAAAAGGCAGCCGTGTCGGCGGAGAATTTCTCGCCATTTGAAAAAGTCACGCCGTCTTTGAGGTGAAAGACGTATTCCGTCCTGTCCTCGTTGACATCCCAGCTCTCGGCGAGGAGGGGTTGGGGCTGGCCGGTGTCGTCGATAAGCACGAGCGTCTCGTAGACGTTGTTCATGAGCGCCTGCGGGATCGCGGCACCGCCCGTGGTGGTGAAGTCGAGCGAAGCGGGCGGCGATGTCGTGCCCACGACTACACTGTCCGGTTCGATGCGGCCGACATTCGACGCTGTGCTGCCCGCGGAACATGCGGACAGCAATCCGACCGACAGCACCGCCACTGCGGCACCCAATGCTCTCATGGGCAAAAGGCTATTCTTGCGCTGCGGCGATCTCAAACTTCACCGGTATGGACGCGCCCCTCACACTGCTCAGCTCGGCCTTGACCATGTCGCCCCGATAGAGATTCTCCGCGTACTCGACGGGTTCACCCTGGGACGTGAAAGCCCGCATTTCGAGCCGCCACACCGGGTCGCCCTCGGAAATGTCCAAAAGCTCTGCCTGGCGAGCTGTTGCCGTAGACGCCTCTGCTGTGCGGGAAGCGTTGTCAATGACCACGCCTTCGTCGAAAAGCTGCTGGTGCACCGGCTGCTCGCCCGGAACTAGCGCGAGGAAGCGCTCTCCGAACTTGAGTGGGAACACGAGCCTTTCCAGCAGGACCGGGGTCTCATTCGCCGTGCGGATGCGGACAATCTCCACTACCGGGTCATTGACCTGAAGGTTGAGCGCCTCCGCGACATTCTGGGACGCGGACTCGCGCGCGACCCGGAGGATCCGCTCGCCCGCTTCCTGCTGTGCCTCCGCGAAAAGGGAGGAGGCGGAGATCAGCGCGTCGAAGCTGTTGGACTGCGGGGCTTTCAGAACGAGCGAACGCCGCCCGCGCCCGGAAGAAATCAGACCGTCGCCGCGGAGCGCTGCGACCGCTTGGCGGACGGGGCCGCGTGACGTATCGAATTTCTCGCACAGCTCGGCTTCGGAAGGGAGAGGGTCGCCCGGGGCGAGCGTGCCGTCGTGGATCAGGCCACGGAGGTAGTTCGCGATCTCCTGATGTTGTTGGCGGGCTATGGCAGTTCTCCTGTCAAGTTTTCACTGGATAATGCGTACAATACAGCGCTTGAGGCGGAAACCAACATTTATATGCATAGCCTCGTCTACATAAATGTGGAGAAGATCTCCATCGAATGCAGCACTTCCTCATGCGTCGGAGACTGGAAAGAAATCATCAATTCATCGGCCTTCGCGTGCTCCGCAAAACCTTCCAGATACTCCGCCACCTGCTCGCCCGTGCCTTGTGCAGTGTAGCGCAACATGCCGACGATCTGGTGGCCCTGCGGAGAATTCATCACCGCGTCCAACTGTTCCTCGGTCAATGACCGCCCCTGGCGGCCGAGGAACGCCTTCACGCGCTTCCGGCGCACGAGTTCTGTCTGCCGCGCCGCATCCTGTTCGCTCTCCGATGCAGTGACGTTCACCGCCGCGATGACGAACGGTTCTTCACAGTGCTCAGAAGGCTGGAAATTCTCGCGGTAGTACGTCGTCGCCTCTTCCAAGTGCGTCGGCGCGAAATGGGACGCGAAGGAATAGGGAAGACCCAGCTTTGCAGCCAGCGTCGCTCCGAACATGGACGAGCCGAGAATATACAGAGGCACATTCGTGCCCGCCCCTGGTACGGCGGTCACGCCTGGCACGACGGAATCCCCGGCGAGATAGCCTTGCAACTCCAGCACGTCATTCGGGAAATTCTCCGCGGACATCGGGTCGCGGCGAAGAGCACGACCAAGCGTATTTTGGTCCGTTCCTGGTGCGCGGCCCAGCCCGAGATCGATCCGGTCCGGATACAGCTCGGCCAATGTGCCGAACTGCTCCGCGATCACATACGGCGCATGGTTGGGAAGCATGACGCCGCCAGCGCCGAGACGAATCTTCTCGGTTTTGGCGGCGATATGCGCGATGAGAACCGCCGGCGACGACGACGCGATCGACGGCATGTTGTGGTGCTCGGAGTACCAGATCCGGCCATATCCCAGCTTTTCTGCCGTCTGTGCCAATTCCACGGAACGCTCCATGGACTGGCTAGGGGTCTCGTCGTCTCGGACAGTGCAGAAATCCAGCAGGGATAGGGGAGTCATGGTCGTCCTTCCAGTCGGGGCAATGTACACCCCTTGCAACAAAGTGGAAGGACGCTTTATTTCTGGTTAGGTGAGGTTGGCTTCAGCTTCTTCGAGAGTCTCGCCCTCCACAGTGCGTTGCGTGCCGATCTCCAGCGGGGCGTGCGGCTTGGCAAGGTCGATGACGACACCGATTGCGAATGCCACTGCTGTCGGCAGCAGCCAGCCGAGATCGAAGCCCTGCATCGGTGACCACGCGACCAGCGGCGTCAGTGCGTCCGCAGCCCACCCGAGGCTGATGAAGGTGGAGATCAGCGACCAGATGACGGCGACCCAGATCGGCAAGAAGAAGCCCCAGCGCAGGCGTGTGCGGCGGCGGAACAGCGGCTCGATGAGGGTAACGAAGATCAGGGCGATCGCCGGCGGGTACAGGAAACCAATGACCGGACCAGCGATGGCGATCACGAAGTCCAGGCCCTGCGTCGCCATGATCGCGGAGGCAACGGCGAAAACGATGGCCCACGTGCGGTACGAGCCAGTGAACTGCTGGGAGAAGTACTCCGCGGTGGATGTGATCAGACCGATCGCGGTGGTCAAGCAAGCGAGAACGACGATCAGCGCGAAGATGGTCTGGCCGGGGCGGCCCATGAGCTGCAGGGCTGCGTCGGCAAGCAAAGGTGCCCCCGAGTCGTACTGCGTCGCTTCAGGCATGGCGCGGCCAATCAGACCGAGGCCGAGGTAGATCAGTGCGAGCAAGATACTCGCACCGAGGCCAGCGAGGATGGTGCTGCGAACCAGGGGCTTACCTTCGGCGAATCCCTTATTGCGCAGGGATGCGATGACGACGATGGAGAATGCCAGTGCGGCGATCGAATCCATGGTGAGGTAACCCTCGAGGACGCCTGCCGGGTATGCGCTGGAGGCGTAATCCTCACTCGGGGTGTAGTGCTGGTTCGTCATCGTGAACAGCGCCATGCCGATCATGACGACCAGGAGTATCACCAACGCTGGCGTGAGGAATTTGCCCAGCGTGTCGGTGATGCGCGTCGGATTCCAGGAAAGGGCGAGGGCGATGCCGAAGAACACGATATTGAAGACTGCCGCGGTCAGTGTGTTGTCCCAACCGAACACCGGCGTGATGGCGACCTCGAAGGACACGGCACCTGTACGCGGAAGAGCGTAGAACGCGCCGATCGAGAGGTACGCGAGAACGGGAAACACCACGCCGAACAGGGAGCCTGCGCGCTGCGCAAGGTCGCGCACATTCGAGCCGGACAGTGCGATCGCGACCACGGCGAGCACGGGCAGCAACGCACCCGTGGTGAGGAAGCCGAGGATCGCCGGCCAGAAGTTTTCACCCGCCTGTACCGCGAGCATGGGCGGGAAGATGAGGTTTCCGGCGCCGAAGAACATCGAGAAGAGTGCGAGCACTGTGATCACGATCGCGCTGGTCTGCGTCTTGTTGCCGCTAGACACCGCAGTAGACATTGGGCCTCCCTAGGAAAATGAACTAATCGTAGGGGTCACCCTATCATCTCATGCTGCGGAACAGGGTTCCATTGCGTGAAAAAATTGCTTATCGACGTCCCGTCCATGTTCGAAATTCCTCCTTCCCAATTCCGATGCGACCTGCATTTTGTGGATGAGAATTCGAACAGAATAGCGAATCTGTGGATAACTATGAGCGCTTTCAAGGAGGTGTGTCTGGTGCGTTTGCAATACTGTTCGCACAGATGTTTCAAATGCGTCTGAAAGCGATCCATAACGATCCCGATGAGATAAGGAGCAGACCATGAGCGCCCAAGTCGAAGCGCCCGGGCATTCTCCGCCGCCCGGTGCGTTCTTCGCTAGCGAGAATCCCGATGACCCAGACAGCACCGCAGGCATCTATCTGCGGCGCGCACAGCACGCCATCTTCGGCCGATATGCACAAAACGACGAATTCCTTGGTTCCCACGATGCGGACGCGGAAGTCACTGCCGTGAGCATCAGCACCGGGTTGACTCCCTCTTATGTGAAGGAGGGAATGTTCGCCTACATGACTCTCCAGCAGCTGCCCCGCCTGCGCGCCCTTCAAGATGAGGAGCAGCGCTTGGACATCAAGCGGTTGTGCGCCATCGAAAAAGCAGTGAACCGGCTGGGCAATGATGCCGCTGCCGAGGACTACGAACAGATCGACGATCTCCTCGTCGGCCTGTTCACGCCCGATACCCCGAACCAGCAGCTGCCGACGCCGTATATGGTCACCCGTCAGCTCAACCTGCTGATGGCCACCCTGGATTGCTCCGTGGCCTTTGACGCAGAGAAAAAGAAGAAGCGCGGGGAGACGCCCCCTGGCTTCGGCCAGCTCGATTTCCATCCCGATCCCTCGGGAGTCGGACTGTCTGGTCTGACCTTTTCCGCGGACAACGCGACGATGGCCGCAGCCCAGTCCTCGATCAGGGCGACCGCACGTAAGCACGGTCTCTCCGATTCTGACGCGACCCTCAAGCTCCTCACGGGCCGCGTCGCCGCTGAGCTGCCCGCCACCATCTTCGCCTACGCGCCGAAGAAACCGGATGGCAGCGTGGACACCACCAAGCCCGTGTTCATTCCCGGTTTCGGGTGGTCGGGCGCCGTCGGCACCGAAATGTTCCACTCGTTCAATATCAGCGTGATCGACCTTGAAGGGGCTGCGGTTCACACCGTTGCCGGCTACGTCGCACCCGAGAAAGTCAAAGCTTTTGTTCGCGGCCGCGACGGAACCTGTATCTACCCGGGGTGCAGCCGCGATGCCTGGTCGTGCCAGCTCGACCACCGGATTCCGTACGACGAAGGAGGTCAGACGAACGCAGATAATCTCTACTGCCTCTGCCAGCATCACCACAATATGAAGACTGACCGTCTGGCGTTCTACGTCCCGGATCCGGTCACAGGTGAGGTCGTGTGGCTCTTCGCGGATGGAACGTACGCCCGAGTGGAACCGGAAAGCGTGCTCGAAAGCCAGATCACCCCGACGAATCCGAAGTGGTCGCGTTCGCTCAACGACGTCAGACGGCTCAAGCGCGAAAACGCGAGGTTCTTCGCGCAGTGCCACAAGGTCCTGGATGATTTCGAGAAGGACTTCGAATACGAAGCGTGCCTCGAAAAACTCCTGGAATTGGAGGAGAAGTACGGACTGCGCTTCCCCTTCCACCCAGAGCCCATGCCCACCTACGAGCCGCCGCCGGAGGATTAGGACAGTTCGCGGATCGCGCGCAACGGGATCTCGACCCAGTCGGGCCGGTTGTTGGATTCGTAGACGACTTCGTACGCAGCTTTGTCAGCGATGTACGCATCGAGGATCGGGTTCGGCTCGATTTCGTACCCAGCGAGCAGCTTATCGACGTCAGCCTGACCCCCCATTGCATGCACGTATCCGAAACTTCGCACCATTCCGGCGACATCCCGCAAAGGATGATCCGGAAGCCGTCTTTGTTCAAGGGGGCGGGCGGGTTCGCCCTCAAAATCAATCAAATACCAGCGATCAGAAAGGAGAGTCTGACCTAGGTGAAGATCACCGTGGATGCGCTGAATCTCCACGTGATCATCCGGCACCCGTGAGTAAATTTCCCGCAAATTGTCCTCGAAAGGATAGAGAGCATCAGTTTGAGTGAGAATCTCGTCGAGATGCGCGTTGAGTGAATCGCGGATCTGGGAGCCAGAGACTGATTCCGTGCCAAAAGCGTCCGAAAGTGCTTCGTGCACGGTCCGGATGGCGGCGCCGAGTTCATGCTCGCTTTCCAGACCTGGGTCGAGCGCGAGTTGGAAACCGTCGCGGCCGTCGGTGATGAACTGTTGCATCATCGCCAGGGTTTGGCCATCGCGGGTGAGGTGGCCGCGAACGCCGGCGACGTACGGGCAGTCGGAAATTTCGCTCAAAAGCTCGACGTCGGGGTTCAATCCAGTTTCGAGCTTGCGGAATACCTTCAGGATCCACTTCTCATCCACGATAAGGGAGGTATTCGACTGATCAGCTCGAAGTGGGTGAGCGGTCTTTCCCGACATGTCCCCGGAAATTTCACCGAAATTGGGGAGGTGGTCCACGTACGTTTGGGCGCCCTCAGCGGTGTCGAGGATGTCCTCGTCGTCAGAGATGAGGACCTGATAATGGTCGATTTTGCCGTGGTCGACTTCGAGAATCTGCCATGCATAATCTTGGGCGGGGATCTCGGCGATGACTTTTTGGTTCAGAATCTCTTCTGATTTCGCGCCGTAAAAACGAGTCTTTTTCAGGTCCATGATCTGTGGGGGTTAGGAAATATCGAACCAGAAGTGTCCGTGCGGGGCGAGGGTGACCAGCCACGGAAGTTCACCGATGGCGGGGAACTCGATATTGCCGGACAGCTCGCGGGGAACGACTCCTGCGAAGTGTGACAGGTTCATTTCGACTGGCTGAGGCAGCGAGCTCATGTTGTTGATGCAGAGAATTCGTTCTCCGTCGTATTCGCGGATGAAGGCGAGAACCTGGGGGTTGGAGTGCTCGACTTCCTGGTAGTCGCCGCGCCCGAAAGCTTTGTATTGCTTGCGGATGTGCACGTGCTCGCGGACCCAGTGGAGCAGGGAATTTTCACGTTCCATCTGGGATTCGACGTTGATGGCTTGGTAGCCGTACGTGTCGTTGCGGATGGCCGGTAGGTAGAGGCGCTCGGGATCGGTGCGGGAGAAGCCGCCGTTGCGGTCGGCATTCCACTGCATGGGGGTGCGGACACCGTCGCGGTCGGGAAGCCAGATGTTGTCGCCCATGCCGATCTCGTCGCCGTAGTAGAGGAATGGGGAACCGGGAAGCGACAGCAGGAGGGCGTGCGCCAGCTCGAGGCGGTCGCGGTGGCCACCCAACAAAGGAGCGAGACGGCGGCGGATGCCGACATTCGCGCGCATGCGGGGATCGGTGGCGAAAGTGGTGTACATGAAGTCGCGCTCGTCCTCCGAGACCATCTCGAGGGTGAGCTCGTCATGGTTGCGCAAGAAGATGCCCCACTGGGCGGAATCGGGGATGTCGGGGGTCTCACGCAGGATGTCAATGATGGGCTGCGCGGATTCCTGGCTGATCCCCATAAATATGCGGGGCATCACCGGGAAGTGGAATGCCATCTGGCACTCGTCGCTGTCACCGAAATAAGCGACGACCTCGTCAGGCATCTGGTTGGCTTCGGCGAGGAGGAAACGACCGGGGTACTCTTCGTCGAAAAGCTTGCGTACGCGTTTGATGAATTCGTGCGTCTCGGGGAGGTTTTCGCAGTTCGTGCCTTCGCGCTCGAAAAGGTATGGGATGGCGTCGAGGCGGATGCCGTCCATGCCGAGGTCCAGCCAGAAACGGATGACATCGATGACGGCATCTTGAACTTGAGGATTGTCGTAGTTGAGATCTGGCTGGTGGGAGAAGAAGCGGTGCCAGAAGTACTGCTTGCGCACCGGGTCGTAGGTCCAGTTGGACTCCTCGGTGTCGATGAAGATGATGCGGGCTTCAGAGTACGGGGCAGGCGTGTCGGACCAGACGTAGAAATCGCCGTAGGGGCCGTTCGGGTCGCGGCGGGACTCTTGGAACCACGGGTGCGTGTCAGAGGTGTGGTTGATGGGGAAGTCGGTGATGATGCGGATACCGCGCTTGTGGGCGGCGTCGACAAGCGAAACGAAGTCCTCGACGGTGCCGAATTCGGGGAGGACCTTGCGGAAATCGCGGATATCGTAGCCGCCATCGCGCAGGGGCGAATCGTAAAACGGCGGGAGCCACAGGCAGTCGACACCGAGCCACTGCAGGTAGTCGAGCTTTTCTTCGACGCCCTTCAGGGTGCCGGAGCCAGAACCATCTGGATCGTAGAAAGCGCGGACGAGGACTTCGTAGAAGACGGCGTCTTTGTACCACTCAGGGTCGGGGCGCTCCCAGGGCTCGTTGCCGGGAGCGGGGGTGGGGGCATCGTATTCGCTGGCGTCTGCCTCGATGAGGAAGCCTTGCTCGTCAGTCGCGTCCATGGCCCCTAACAATAGCGGTCGAAATTCGATCGAGTGCTTCGGCCAGGATTTCGGGGCTAGTGGCGAAATTCAGACGCGCGTGGTGCGCACCGCCGGTTCCGAAAGTGATTCCCTCATTCAGCGCGACTTTCGCTTCTCGACGAATCCACGCAGCCGGTTTCTCATTTTTGACCTCAGTGCCACTGAAATCGAGGAACATGAGGTAGGTGGCTTGAGGTTTGGTGAATTCGATGCCGGGGATGGCTTCTGGGAGGTTCTCGATCAAAAAATCTCGATTGGACTTGAGAGTTTTGAGTTGGTCGTCCAGAGCTTCTTTTCCGTGGTCGTAGCAGGCTTGGGCGGCGACGATGCCGAGGGTGCCAGTGCCGTCCTTTGCTACTCCGGTGAGTTTTTTCCATGTGTCGACGTCTTTTTCATTGCTGAAGACCATCTGGGCGCACTTGAGACCGGCGACATTCCATGCCTTGGACGTGGCGGTGACGGTGATGCAGACGTTTGCAGCAGTGTCACTGACATTAGCGGCGCAGAGGTGTTTTCCCTCGTAAACGATGGGGGCGTGGATTTCGTCGACAAGCACGCGGGCGCCGTATTTGGCGGCGATATTGCACAGTTGGACGAGCTCCTCCTCGTCGAATGTGTAGCCCCACGGATTATTCGGCGATGCGAGCAGGATGGAGCCGGCGCCGTTTTTGAATGCGGCGTCGACCTCCATGAGGTCCAAGCCGTCCTTTGCCCCGACCTCGACCATCTCGCGGCCGGCAGTCTCGGAAAGCTCGAGGAATGGAGGATATGAGGGAACCGGAACGATGACGGGAGAGTCGGGCTTGGTGAAGTACTGGATGCCCAACAACATGCCACGCACCACGTCGGCGACGGGGAAAATGTGTTCTGGGTTCGGTGTCCATCCGTACTGCTCGGAATAGAACCTGCTCAAGGAGTTTCCGAGCGTGTGGTGGGCGGGGGTGTAGCCAAACATCTCGCGGTCCACCGCATCCTGAATCGCGCGCTTCACCGGCTCGGCGGTGGGAAAATCGCTCTCGGCGACCCACAGTGGGAGAATCTCGTCCCCGAATTGGGTCCACTTGCGGGTGCCGCGGGCGCGGAGGGTCTCAAGATCTGGGAACTGCATGGCTCCCAACCTACGCTTTGAACCCGAAGGCTTTGAGGCGCTTGCGGTCTTTTGCAGAAGACGACGCTGTTAGTGCGAGAAGCTCTGAATAAATTCCGCCGGAGACGGCGAGTTCGGAGGGTGTGCCAATCTCGTCAATTTTTCCGTCTTTGAGGGTGATGATGGTGTCGACGGAGGCGATCGTCGATAAGCGGTGCGCGATCATGATGGTGGTCCGGTCTTTCATCAATTCGTCGAGCCCGGCTTGGACGGCGCGTTCGGATTTGGTGTCGAGCGCTGATGTCGCTTCGTCGAGGACGAGCAGCGGAGCGTCTTTGAGCATGGCGCGGGCGACGGCGACGCGCTGTTTTTGGCCGCCGGAAAGCCTCAGTCCTCGTTCGCCGATGACGGTGTCGTAGCCGTCGGCGAAGCCGGAGATAAAAGCGTGTGCATTGGCGCGCTTGGCTACTTCAATGATCTCGTTTTCGGATGCGTTTGGGTTCCCATACGCGATGTTCTCGCGGATCGTGCCGGAGAAGAGCGCGGGTTCTTGGAAGACGACGCCGACGGAGGCGCGGACGCGTTCGATATCGGCGGTATCGATGTCTTTACCGCAGATGGTGAGCGAGCCGCAATTGATGGGATACAAGCCCAAAATGAGGTTGACCAGCGTGGATTTTCCGCCGCCGGACTCGCCGACGAGCGCGATTTTTTCGCCATGGCGAGCGGAAAAGGAAATATCGGACAGGACGGGCTCTTCGGCGTCGTAGGAGAAGCTGACGTTGTCGAATCGGATGGTCGGCTCGGCCGCAGGAAGTGGCTGGGTCGGCCTGGTGTCCAGCGCAGGAACATCGGCGGAATTCGTCGCGGAGACGACTTGGGGGTTTGCGGAGGCCTCGATCGGCTGGTCCATCACCTTGAAATAGTCGCGGGAGCCGGCGATGGCGCGCTGTGCGGAATCTACAAGCCAACTCATCATCTGGACTGGTTGTTGCGCCATGGTGACCAGCTGGATGAGCATGACCATGTCGCCGATGGAAAAGCGGCCGTTGTAGGTCTGGACGAACAGGATCAAATAGATGCCCAAGAAAACGGCATTCATCGCCATACCGCGGGCAACGTCCATTCCATGCCACCAGCGGGACTGCGGGCGAGTGAGGTCGATGGTCTTTCCGTAATGAACGCTGAAGGCTTGGAGCTCACGCGTCTCAGCGACGAAAGATTTGGTGACCTTCACTTGGCCGACGACCTCGGCGAAGCGGCCGTTGGCGAGGTCGATTTGCTCGTTTTTTTCCTTCTCGTATTTCTGCCAGCGTTTCGACGTCATAGCAGTCAGCGCGAGGTAGATAGGAAATAGCGCAAGCAGGAGGAGGGTGAGTGGCCAGTAGAAGAAAGCGGTGATGCCGAGAATCGCGATGACCTGCAGGAGCATCGGCAGCAACGTGTTGGAAAAGCTCTGGACCGTCTGCGTGATATTCATGATCGAGCGGTCCAGGCGGGCGATGATCGTGCCGGTGACCTGGCCGTCGAAATAGCTTTGGGGCAGCGACAACAGTTTGGCGAAATACCGCGTCGAGAGTGTTTGCCTGATCCGTGCGGAGACGACATCGCCGAGGTAGCCGCCGATATTCTGCATCAATGTGTTTGCGGAATACGCCGCAAACAGGGCGACTGCGAGCCAGACAATGGGGTCGAGATCTTTTCCCTCGACAATCGTGTCGGTGGCCTCGCGAATGATGAACGGGGACACAAGGTGGAGCGCCGCAGTGACCGAGGAGATGACGACAATGCCGACGTAGTAGGGCCAAAGTGCGGACGCGCTACGGATGACTCGAAATAGTGGCTGCACGGACTCCACTGTAAAGTGTGTTGAAGTTTCGTCGACAGGGAAGGCTCATGATGACGCGCAAGGCTCTTGGGACCATCGCGGCAGTATCTTCATTGCTTCTGCTCGCTGGATGTGGGGATGACGGGGTCGTGGACCAAGAGGGCTCGCTCACCCCGACCACGGGTGTGGCGACGCCGACTGAAGAGCCGGAAGAATTCGAGACACACAGCGCTGAGCCGCTCACAACCGACGAGATCAGCGGCGAGTCCGTCGAAGACCCGGGCATGGATGTCTCCTACAAGTGGCAGGGAACCAACTACGCGCCGAACGGCGGGACCGTCGTCACGGTCGCGGTGAAGAACCACTCGGACAACATCATGCCGCCGGAGGCGCTCGGCGAGCCTGAACTCACGTACGACGGCGGAGAAAAAGCCAGCCGCATCAGTGCGGAAGACGCCGGCATCGAGCTTGAAGGGCTTGATTTTCCGCTGGGCAAAGGTGCGACGATGAATGTTCAGTACGCATTCGACGTGAGCTCGGGCAATCTTTACGACGCGACGTTCAAGATCGGCAACGTCGTTTTTGAAGGGAATCTGAGCAACTAGTGGATGAGCTCGTGGTGCTGTGCACCGAGGACGGAAAAGAGAAGGGAACTGCCCGCAAACGCGAGGTGCACACAGCCAGTACTCCTCTTCATTTTGCTTTTTCGGCATGGCTTTTCGATGATGCTGGCAACGTTCTCCTGACGCGTCGGGCCTTGAACAAGCTCACGTGGCCGGGAGTGTGGACCAACAGTTTCTGCGGGCACCCAGGGCCTGGCGAGACATTTGAAGAGGCGCTGGTCAGAAGGGCATCTGAAGAGCTGGGCACGACAGTGAAAAATATCGAGTCGGTCCTGCCCGAATTTCGCTACCGAGCGGTGGATGCGTCGGGGATCGTGGAGAACGAGATTTGCCCGGTCTTTTTCGCGGAATTGGACGGGGAACTGAAGCCGAACCCGGACGAGGTCTGCGAGTACGAGTGGGTCTCACTTGAAGATCTGAAGAAAGTGGTCAAAAGTTTTCCATTCATCTTTTCGCCGTGGCTGGTGGAAGAGCTAGAGCAGTTTCCTCAGTGAGGTTCGGGTTGCCGAATTTTGCATAGTCGACGAGCCAGGGGGTAAGGGGGCCGTCGAAAAGCGGAAATAGCTCGTCGCAATGCTTTGAGCCTTCAGTGAACCGGACGTGCCAGACTTTTCCTGGGGCGTTGTCGACTACTGCTTTGACCCAGCGGAGAATGATCTTGTTGGTCAGGCGATTTCCAATGATCGGATGCTGGAATTCCTTGTCATGGGAGGAAATGACCAGAGGGATGTCTGCCATTTCTTCGGGTTTCAGTGGGGTGGGGCCCAAAGCCATGTCCGTCGGGTAGCGGCGGCGCAAACGTTTGTATGCGCGCTCGAGTGTGTCTGGTTTTGCCTTATTGAGCCACGTTCTGGTGGTGGGAATCCGAAGGGCGGATTTCCTCTGGCGGAAATTCTTGTGGGGAAAGGCAGGGGACATGGCCACGGCCCGTCGAAAAGCGCCGCGGTAGTGATCTTTCCTCATGAGCCACAATACGATGGCGGCGCCGGCGGATTGGCCAGTGAGCGTGACATTGGTGGGGTCGCCGCCGAAAGCCTCGATATTTTGCTGGACCCACTCGAGACCGAGGTTGACGTCGTTGACCGCGCGGAAATGGTGGGGCTGGTCGTCGCGAAAAGGAACGAGGCCCGCAAGCTTCTTCCTGTAGCCGATGCGCACGAGAATGACACCGCTTTCGGCGAGCGCTTCACCGGGCGATGCGACGTCTTCGTGGTCGCCCATTTCGAAGCGACCGCCGTGAATATGGACGACGACGGGAGCTTCCTTTGCGTGTTTCGGCGCGACGATGGTGAGGGCGATTTTTTCGGGGTCGGGCGTTTGCGCGTCGATGAGTTCTCCCTTCGGTGCCATTTCTGCATCGTCGAAAGGAGCGGGGAAATGCGCAAAAGGGATGGAGTGGAAATAGGAGATTTCTCCTCCGGATCTTCCAATCACAGCCCCTGCAGGGCACGTCACTTCAACGGGAGAGCTCATGGAGTCTAAGCTTAAGCGACATGATCGAACTGACGCAGGCAAGTCCGTGGCTGCAGCTGCCCATTGTTTTGGTGTTTGCGCTGCCCATTGCTGTGCTCGTAGCCGTCGGTATCTTGAGGCTGGTGGACTGGCTGGCTGGTGACGTAGAGTAGGAAGCCATGGCTAACCCCGAAGACCTGCGCAAAGAGGACATGAAATTGCCGAAGGCGCGCAGGAAGTATCCCCGCTCCCGCGTCACCCAAGCATTGTGGGTGCTCATCGCACTCGTGCTGGTGATGGGGATTATCGGGCTGTTCTAGCGCTAGCCGCGGCGACCTTGTGGAAGAGGTCGATGTCTTCCAGATTCTCGATGAGGACGGCATTGCCGTTTTTATCGCTCAACGGCACGCACCAGTTCTTGTACTGGTGGGAGTTCGTGCCCGGCTGATTCTGAATGCGGGTATCGCCGACCATGTCCACAAGGTTGGTGCAGGTCAGTGCTGAACTGGTTCCGGCGATGAAGCGGGTAAGGGCGATGACTAGGTCGTCGACATCTCCTCGTTCGTCTCTTCCAAGTCCGTCGAAATCGGTGTCGGCAAGGGGAGTGTCGGCGAAGAAACCGTGTTCGCGTGCGGTGTTGAGCACGTGGGATTGCCAGGCGACATCGTGGGCATCGAGCTCCTCGAAGGAGTCATCCACGAGCCCGAGCTGGTAGCGCAATTCGTTGTGGGCGCCCGAGAGGTAACCGGCAGTCGGCGGGAGATCGTGGGTGCCCACGGAGGAAAGCGCGAGATTGCGGTATTCCTGCGGGTTCATGGGGCGCTGGCCGGTGGGGGAATGCTCGAACCAGATGACGGAGGTGCCCATCACGCCGCGGTCGCGCAGCTCCTCTTGGACCCACGGTTCAAAGGTGCCCAAGTCTTCGCCGACGACGACGGCGTTTGCCCGGTCGGCCTCGAGGGCCAGAATGCCGAGCATGGCCTCGTGGTCGTAGTTCATGTAAGCGCCCTCGGCCGGGGTGCCCATGCGCGGGATCCAGAAGAGGCGGAACAGGCCCAGAATGTGGTCGACACGGATGCCGCCGGAGTGGCGCAGGACCGTCTGGAGCAGTTCGCGCCATGGAATATATCCATTCTCTGCCAGCTTGAACGGGTTCCACGGCGGCTGGGACCAATCTTGTCCGTACTGGCTGTAAGCGTCAGGCGGGGCGCCGACGGAGGCGTCCTGGACGAGAACACTGCGCAAAGTATGAGCGTCTGATCCGCCGGGGTGAACTCCCACTGCGAGGTCGGTCATGATGCCGATGGACATGCCGGCGTCGATAGCCGCTTGTTGCGCTGCTTTTCTTTGGTTGTCGGCGACGAACTGGAGCCACATGTAGAAGCGGGGCAGGTCGTCGGAGTCGATGTCGAGTTCCTGTTTTGAGCACCAGCGTGCGTAATCGAGTAATCCGGTTCCCTCGAATTCGACGAATTCCTGGAATGCCTCGTGGTCCCCGGATTCTTCGAAAACGTAGAAGAGCTCGTTGAGGGCGGCGAGTTTCGCATCGAAGATCGCGTTGCGCTCAATGAATGCGGGCGATGTGTTGAGGGCCTTGAACTCGGCGGCTAACTCTTCGATGTCTTCGCGGGTGTCATCGTCGAGAAGCTCGTATTCGGGGACATCCTCGACCGAAATGTAGATGGGGTTGATGAAGCGGCGGGATGTGGGCAGGTACGGGGAGTCCTCGATCGGGGGAAGGGGCTGAGCTGCGTGAACGGGGTTGATTAGCAGGAACTCGGCGCCGTTGCGGGCGAGGACTTCTGCGAGCTTTCCAAGATCGTGGAAGTCGCCGATGCCCCAGGAATGCTTCGAACGCACCGAGTAGAGCTGTGCCATCACGCCGTATGCCGGGTCGTTGAGGAACTCGAGATTGCGGCGGATCACCTGGGGGGTGACCACGAGGGAGCACGTCTCGTCGATTCCATCTGATTTCAGGTGAATGGTGTGCCAGCCGGTCGGCAGGTCGCCGCGGGTGTGGAAGGTGGCTTCGCCCCAACCTTCAGTCGGCGGTGCCCAGTTCTCGTCCTGGTAAGCGGTGGATGTCGTTCCATCCTCCAGAGTGATGGTCACCTCCGCCGGCGCGCCCTCGGGAACGTGGACGTTGAAATAGGTCTCACGGCCCTCACGGGCGATGACCACTGGGGGTAGCGGGCGGGTGTCCCAATGGGTACGCCACGCGTGGAGGGCTTCGGTGAGCTCTTCGGGCGCGGGGTCGTCGGAAAGCGGAACGTCAAGCGCTTTGAGCAGGCGGACGAGGGACTCGCGCGGCGAAGCCACGATCTCGTTGTTCTGGCCTCGGTAGGTCAAACTGAAACCGTAGGCGGTTGCGAGTTGCTCGAGCAGTTCCGTATCAGCCACAACACGTCATTGTGCCAAAGAATGAAAGCTTTCACAGATTTCCTGGTCAAAAGTGTTGGTGCTGGTGAGCGGTGACGTATGGGGCAGTAGTACGGTCAGTGTTAGATAGCCCACACCGAGGGAGGTTTCACCGTGACTGCACAAGAATCCAAAGTCTTCACTAAGCCTGCTGAATTCACGCTGGCGCCGGGAGACAACTGTCTGACCATGATGCTCGCCCAATGTGAGAAGCATCCTGATCAGACCTTCTTCTCCCGCCCGGAGGGGCGCGACTGGGTGCAGGTGACGGGCGAGGAATTTGCCAAGCAAGTCCGCGCTGTCGCCAAAGGCATTGTCGCCAATGGGGTGGAGCAGGGCGATCGCGTCATTCTGATGGCGGACTCCAGCTACGAGTGGGCGCTGCTGGACTATGCAATCTGGGCGGCGGGCGCGGCGAGCGTGCCGGTGTACCCGTCGTCGTCCGAGCACCAGGTGCAGTGGATTGCGGAGGATTCCGGCGCGAAGCTCGTGATCACCGACAGTGAGCGGAACCGTCACCTGTACGACCACCTGATTCTGCGCGAGGACGGCACTCCGCGCCTCGAAGGGTCTCCGTCGCAGGTGAAGCGTTCGCTGTCTTTCGCGACGGGTGCTGTAGGCGCTTTGACCACGGACGGCCGTGAGATCGAGGACTCCGTGATCGACGAGCGCATCGCCAATATCAAGCATGATGATTTGGCGTCGCTTGTGTACACCTCGGGCACCACTGGCCGCCCGAAGGGCTGCATCCTCACCCACCTGGTGTGGGCGTCGCAGACAAAGGCTCTGCTGACCAACAAGATCGGCCATCTGATCAACGACAAAGACGCGACGCACTACATGACGATTCTTCCGCTGGCGCATGTTTTGGCGCGTTCGGTGGCGCTTGCGAGTGCTATCGGCGGTGCGCACCAGGCGCACTGGTCGGATATGCGCACTTTGACTCTGGCGCTGCAGCGTTTCGAGCCGGAGATGCTGCTCGGCGTTCCGCGCGTGTTCGAGAAGGTGCGCGACGGTGCGTACAACAAGGCCGCGGAAGGTTCCGCATTCAAGGCGAAGACCTTCCTCGAGGCGGAAAAGGTCGCCATCGAGCACTCGAAAGCGATGGATTCGGGGGAGCGTCTTTCGCTGCGTTCGCGGGTGCGCCACAAGATCTTCGACCGCCTGGTGTACAAGCAGTTGCGTGATGCTGTTGGCGGCAAGGCGCAGCTCGCTATCTCGGGTGGATCCGCGATTTCGACTGATTTGCTCCACTTCTTCCGCGGCATGGGCATCCCGATCTATGAGGGATATGGCCTGACCGAGACGGCGGCGGCTGCCTGCGTGAACTACCCGGGCGGTACGAAGATCGGCACCGTCGGCAAGCCGAATAACGGCTACTCCGTCAAGATCAACGAGGACGGGGAAATCTGCTTCAAGGGCGACGGCGTGTTCAAGGGCTACTGGAACAACGAGGAAGCCACGAACGAAGCGCTTGTCGACGGCTGGTTTGTGACCGGCGACCTCGGCGAGATCGACGACGAGGGTTATGTGAAGATCACGGGCCGCAAGAAGGACCTGATCGTCACCGCCGGCGGCAAGAATGTCTCGCCTGGGCCGCTGGAAGACATCATGCGTTCCGACCCGTTGATCTCCCAGGCGGTCGTGGTGGGCGACGGCAGGCCGTTTGTCAGTCTCTTGGTGACCGTCGACGAAGACGAGCTGCGTCGTTGGCAGGCGGATAACGGCCTGGGCGACCGTCCGCTGAAGGAACTGGTGAAGACGACCGAGCTGCGCGCAGCCGTCCAGAACGTGGTCAACGAGGCGAATAAGACCGTCAGCCATGCCGAGCAGATCAAGAAATTCCGCATTCTCACCCGCGACCTGAGCGAGGAAGAAGGCGAGATCACTCCGACGCTCAAGGTGAAGCGCAAGGTGGTCATGGAGAACTTCGAGAAGCAGATCGAGCGCATGTACCGCTAAAACGCCCGCGAGCCTCCTTTGTGGCAAGTACTTTGTAGTCAGAAAGTATTTGCCGCAAAGGAGGCTTTTCGTGACCACATTCACTGTTCCTGCTGGCTTCGAGGTTGCTCCCGACGAGAATTGCTACTCGGCACTGGTGGCCACTGCGGAGAAGAGTCCGGATATCGTGCTTTTCTCCCGGCCCGGGGCGTTTGACTGGGTCGATGTGACGGCGGCGGAATTCGTCGCGCATGTGCGGAAAGTCGCCAAAGGACTCATCGGCATCGGGGTTGAGAAAGGCGATCGAATCGCGCTGCTGTCAGGGGCGCGCTACGAATGGGCGGTCATTGATTTCGCCATCATGGCGGCCGGTGCCACAACGGTGGCGATCTACCCGACCAGTTCTCTCGACCAGGTGCAGTGGATCGTGGAGGATTCCGGCGCGATGCTCGCGATCGGGGAAACGCACGAGCACGGCGTGAAATTCGAGCACCTCACCGAGACGGACTTGCAACAGATTCTCCTGTTCAACGAGGACGCGATTGGGTATTTGGAACGCGCCGGGGAAGTGGTCGGCGATGAGGATCTGGACGAGAGAATCAAGAGTATTTCTCATGACGATATCGCGTCGCTGGTGTACACATCCGGGACGACGGGCAGGTCCAAAGGCTGCATCATTACCCACCTGAATTGGATCTTCCAGGTTCGCGGCCTGCAGCAGCACCCGATCGGAAAGATCGCAGGACCGGGGACGAAGATGGTCACGTATTTGCCGCTCGCGCACGTGATGGCGCGGTCGGTGCACCTGCTCGCGACGATTTCGGGCACGTTGCAGACTCACTGGTCGGATGTGAAGACGATCGCGGCGGAATTCCAGCGCGCGCAGCCGGACGTGGTGTTGGGAGTTCCACGCGTGTACGAGAAGGCACGCAATGCCGCCTACGTGAAGGCGTCGGACGGCTCAGCGATCGGCGCGCGGATCTTCAAAGAGGCCGAGAAGACTGCCATTGAATTCTCGAAGGCGATGGAAAAACAGGGGCCGTCGATAAGCTTGAAGCTCAAGCAAAAGCTCTTTGACAAGCTCGTGTACTCGAAAATCCGCGCAGGTCTAGGCGGCAATGTGCAGTACGGAATTTCGGGCGGGTCCGCGTTGGGCGTTCCGCTCGGGCATTTCTTCCGCGGGGCCGGGCTGCCGGTCTACGAAGGGTATGGGCTCACGGAGACGGCATCGGCGGCCGCCGTGAATTTCGGGAAAGACGCGAAGATCGGGTCCGTGGGCAAGCCGATGTTCGGTTATTCCGCTAAGACGACCGAGGACGGGGAGATCTGTTTTTCGGGCGACGGGATTTTCGTCGGGTATTGGCAGAACGAGAAAGCAACAAAAGAAGCGCTTATCGACGGCTGGTTCCACACCGGCGATCTCGGTGAAATCGATGAGAATGGCTTCATCACCATCACCGGCCGCAAGAAAGACATTCTGGTGACCTCGGGCGGAAAGAATGTCGCACCGCAGCCGCTCGAGGAAATGCTCCGACAGGATCCGCTGATTTCCCAGGCGGTCGTGGTGGGCGACGGAAAGCCGTTCATCGGTGTGCTGATCGCGCTCGATGAAGACGCGTTGGTGCGCTGGAAAGAGCAGCTCGGGCTGGATATGCCGACATACAAATTGGCCAAGCTGCCTGAGCTGCGCGGCGAGGTGCAGGATGCGGTGAATCGAGTGAATGCTTCGGTCAGTCGGGCGGAACAGATCAAGAAATTTCGGATTCTTCCCCGCGACCTCACCGAAGAAGACGGCGAGCTCACGGCCACGCTGAAAGTGAAGCGTCCAGTGGTGATGGACCATTTCGCGCACCAGATGCGGAAGCTTTACGGGTAGGTCTCGGCGCGCCGTACAAAACGCTGTGAAGCTGTGGCCTAGAGTCAACGCTCGAACGCCATAATGTGACTCGAATTGAAGGGGGCCAGTGTGCACCGGACTGCCGCGACGCTGCGCCACCGCGAATTGACCCAAGAGGTCTACAACATCGGCGACGAGGTCGCGGAGTACATCGAGCACATTGCTGAGGCCATCGCGGATTACGACGGGGAGCTTACCGACGACTGTCTGGCTGAGTTCTCCGAGATCGTTGACGATGCCCGCACTGATGCTCGCCGCGTGGTCGGCGAGCTGATCGGTCTGCGCCAGGCGCTCGTCTCGGGAGTGAAAGCAGGGTCCATCTCTGCTGCGCTGCCCGCTAATGAGCGGCTGCCGGAGCCGGAGCCGCTCGACGCGGTCGGGCTGTTCGAGCTGTTTCCGTTAAGCTCGCCTTCCCCGGTGAAGGCGATGACGGAGGTGTGCACCCAAAGGACTGACCTGATCGTGCAGCACCTCGAGGAAGTGGTCGATTACACCCTCGAACAGACCGACATGGTGGCGCAGAACCTCGCCGCGGTTTCGTTGCCGCACCTGTATGCGCGGGTGGGTGAGCTGGTGGAGTCGGCCGTGGATGGCTGGCTCGATGCGGTGGCAGCTGAGCACCCCGGGTTCACCCGGGCGATGCGCGGGTCGAACCCGCCGAAGTTCTTGGAGGAGCGTGCCCGCGTGGACGCCATCGTGGCGAAGGTGGCGGCGAAGCGGTCGCGGCGCGGGGCCTAGCGGGTGGATATAGACCGAGTGCTTGCCGGCTCAACCAAATCTGAGCTGGGGTTTCTGTGCTTGAGGTGGCAAGAATGTGATCGAAATCCATCGGGATTTTAAAGTGACCTCTATGACCAAAGGTTTCGGCGTCTACGTCCACGTTCCGTTCTGTGCGACCCGGTGTGGCTACTGCGATTTCAATACGTACACGCCGAGTGAGACGGAAAGCTCCTACGAGGCATATCTCGTCGCATTGGAAAAAGAACTGGAGCTGGCGGCAGAAAAAGTGGGCCGGACGGCGGAAACGGTCTTTGTCGGCGGCGGCACTCCGTCTCTGTTGGGGGCAGATGGCTTGGGACGGATCCTGACACGGATCAGAAACACCTTCGGGTTGGCCACAGACGCAGAGGTGACCACGGAATCGAACCCGGAATCGACGAGCCCGGCCTATTTCGAGGGACTCAAGGAAGCGGGGTTTAACCGGGTGTCCTTGGGAATGCAGTCGGCGTCGACACCGGTGTTGAAGGTGCTTGACCGCCAGCACACGCCGGGGCGTGCGGTGGAGGCGGCGAAAGAGGCCAAAAGGGCCGGTTTCGAGCATGTCAATTTGGACCTGATCTACGGCACGCCGACGGAGACGGACGATGATGTGAAAAAATCTCTGGATGCTGTGCTCAGCGCGGAGGTAGATCATGTGTCTGCCTATTCCCTCATCGTGGAGGACGGCACCGCGATGGCGCGGAAGATCAGGAAAGGTCAACTTCCGGCGCCGGAAGAAGATGTGTATGCCGACCGGTACGAGATCATCGCGGAGCGCCTGGAATCTTCTGGATTCAACTGGTACGAGGTGTCGAATTGGGCGAAGCCGGGCGGGGAGTGCCGGCATAACCTGCTGTATTGGCAGGGAGGAAACTGGTGGGGTGCAGGTCCTGGAGCGCACGGATATGTCGATCGGTTCCGGTATTTCAATGTGAAGCGGCCGGAGAAATACGAGCAGATGCTCGCCGAGAATGCTTTTCCGATCGACGGCTCGGAGACGATTTCGGACGAAGAAGAGCACTTCGAGAAGATCATGCTGGGTCTGCGTCTGAAGGAAGGGATTCCAAGGGAATGGATTGGCGGGGGAGCTCAAGGGGTCGTCGATAAGCATGTGCGCGGTGGTGTGCTCGCGGAAGAGGCGGGACGGATTTTCGCGACTGATGCGGGCAGACTGCTGATCGACGGGGTGATCACGGACATCTTGGCCGCGGAGTAGCGAGGGCGCTACACTCGTGACTTAGCAGTCGAGGAAGGAGAGTGCCAAGTATGGCGGGTGTCGCACGCGAGCGCAGGCAGGCAGTGCTGCGCGCGATCGTTGCGGACTATATCTCCTCCCAGGAGCCGGTCGGTTCGAAGCGGCTGGTGGAGCGGCACAAACTCAATGTGTCGTCGGCGACGATCCGCAACGACATGGCGGTGCTGGAGGCCGAAGGCTTCATCGCGCAGCCGCACGCGAGCTCTGGACGCGTCCCGACGGAGAAGGGCTACAGGGCTTTTGTCGACGCGATCAACGACGTGAAGCCGCTTTCTTTGCCTGAGCGACGGGCGATCTCGGAGTTCTTGGAATCGAGCGTCGACTTGGAAGACGTGATGCGCAGGTCGGCGTATCTTTTGGCGCAGCTCACCCACCAGGCGGCGGTGGTGCAACTGCCGACCCTGGCGGTCTCGCGGGTGAAGCACTGCGAAGTGGTGGCTCTGACCCCCACAAGGCTCCTTCTGGTGCTCATCACGGATAACGGACGGGTAGACCAGAGGAATGTCGAATTGGCATCTCCCATCGGCGACGATGTTCTCACGCAGTTGCGGGACCTGCTGAATAAAGCTCTGACAGGCAAGACGATGGCGGATGCGTCGACCTCGCTGGTGATCCTCGCGGAGGAGGCACCGAACGATATTGCAGACCCGCTGAACAGGGCGATTTCGGTGCTCATCGACACGCTGGTGGAAAACCCGAGCGACCGAGTGCTCATTGCAGGAGCTGCGAACCTGGTGCCGAAAACTACGGACCTCCTTAGCGTCGTGGAGGCGCTCGAGGAGCAGGTGGTCGTGCTGAAGCTTTTGACCAACCTGCCAGAGCTAGGCAATGTCTCGGTGGTGATCGGCCAGGAGAATGAGGACGAGGAGCTGTCGAAGGCGAGCATCGTGACTTCTGGGTACGGTGCCTCGGGTGAGACGCTAGGCGGGCTCGGTGTTCTTGGGCCGACGTATATGGACTACCCCGGTACCATGCGTAAAGTCGCTGCCGTGGCGCACTACATCAGCAACATCCTCGGTGAAGAGGGCGGCTGACCATTACCGGACATGTAGACGAAAACAGATTTAGCAACAAAGGATTTTAGATGGCTCGCGATTATTACGGCATTCTCGGAGTGGACCAGGGTGCAACGGACGCGGAGATCAAGAAGGCTTATCGACGTCTCGCGCGCAAGTACCACCCCGATGTGAACGACACGGAAGAAGCCGCGGAGAAATTCCGTGAGATTTCCGTGGCCCAGGAGGTGCTGCTGGACCCGCAAAAGCGTAGCATCGTCGACCGCGGTGGAGACCCGATGGAGCAGGGACGTGCAGCTGGTCCGCAGGGTGGGTTTGGCTTCGGGGATATCTTCGAGGCGTTCTTCGGAGACACTGGCGGCGGTGCTGGACGCGGCCCCAAGTCTCGCGTGCAGCCGGGCAACGATGCGTTGCTACGGACGACCATTTCGCTGGCGGAAGCCTATTCAGGGACTCGCAAGGACGTGACGGTGGATACGGCGATCCTGTGCGAGCACTGCCACGGAACGGGTTCTGAATCGGAGTCGAAGCCGGTCACCTGTGACGAGTGCGGTGGCCAGGGCCAGGTGCAGCAGGTCCAGCAGTCTTTCCTCGGCAACATCATGACGACGACGTCGTGTCCGAAGTGCTCTGGTTTCGGCGAGATCATCACGGATCCGTGCCAGAAGTGCGGTGGCCAGGGGCGCGTGCGTTCGCGCCGGGATATTTCGGTGAAGATTCCGGCAGGCATCGTCGGTGGCATGCGCATCCGCATGGCAGGCCAGGGCGAGGTCGGGCACGGCGGCGGCCCGGCGGGCGACCTGTACGTCGAGGTGGACACGGAAACGCACCCGGTCTTCGTCCGCGAGGGCGATAATTTGCACCTCAAGGTGAATGTCCCGATGTTCGACGCGGCGCTGGGAACGTCGGTGGAGGTCGAGGATCTCTCTGGTGAGACCACGACGATCGATATTCCGGCGGGCACGCAGCCGGAGGAGGAGATCGTTCTTCGTGGCGAGGGCATGCCGCGGCTGCGCCGGGAGGGCGCGGGCGACATGATCGCGCACGTCCAGGTGGTCATTCCGACTGATTTGAGCAAGGATCAGCGCCACCGCCTCGAGGAGCTGCGCGACGCGCACGATGGGTCAGCATTCGTCGAGGAAGAAGCAGGCCAGGACGAAGGCTTCTTCTCCCGCCTGCGAGACCGGTTCCGCTTCTAATGAGCCTGCCGTATTTCATCGCCGACGACCCGGCGTCAGGAGTCCTCGATGGGCCGGAAGGCAGGCACGCCGTCACGGTCAAACGCATCACGGTCGGCGAGAGCATTGCGCTTATCGACGGCCGCGGGACTGTGGCTGAAGTCGAAGTGACGAATACTTCTGGAAAGGACAAGCTTTCTGGCGACGTCGTGGAGCTGAAAAAAGTCCCGCGGCCGAGGCCGGAAGTGATCGTCGTCCAAGCCATCCCGAAATCGGAGCGGGCGGAGCTCGCCGTCGATTTGGCCACGCAGGGCGGGGTGGACGTGATTTTTCCGTGGATCTCGCACCGGACGATCGCGCGGTGGCAGGGCGCGAAGGTGGCCAAGAATATGGAGAAGTGGCAGTCGACTGCGCGGGAAGCGGCGAAGCAGTCGAGGAGGGCATGGATCCCTAAGGTGCATGAGCCGGTGACGACGAACCAGCTGGCGGAGCTGATTCAGGGAGAAACGGCGCTCGTTCTCCATCAGGATGCGACAAAGGGGATCGGTGAGGTGGATTTTGACGTCGATAAGCTGTTCCTCATTGTTGGTCCTGAGGGCGGAATCGGCGAGGACGAGCTGGAGCTGCTGAATGCTGTGAAAGTGAAGCTGGGGCCGGAAGTGCTGCGTACGGCGTCGGCGGCATTCGCTGGATTGAGTGCCATTGGGGCACTTTCCCGCTGGTAGGGTGAACCGCATGGCAGAACTGGTCTCAAGCTCCTATGAGCTCGACCCCGAATTGGCGCAGTCTGTTTTGGGCGTCACGGACGGGAATCTGCGCACCCTGAACGATCTTCTGGGCGTGGATCTCTTCGCGCGCGGCGGTTCAGTGATGCTGCGCGGCCCGGTGGACAAGGTGGCGCATGCCTCCCGCGTGCTCTCCGAGCTGGAGGCGATGGCGCGGAGGGGCATCGTGATCACGTCTGATGCCGTGACGCACGCAGTGGACATCATGGCCACGGACATGCCGGAATCCGTGGCGGAGATTCTCGGGCAGGAGATCGTCGCGCGCCGCGGGAAGATCATTCGTCCGAAGACGGCTGGGCAGCGAGAGTACGTCGACGCGATCGATGAGAACACGATTGTGTTTGGAATCGGCCCGGCGGGCTCGGGTAAGACGTATTTGGCGGTCGCGAAGGCAGTTCAGGCTTTGCAGGCCAAAGAGGTCAAGCGCATCATTCTCACACGCCCGGCGGTGGAGGCAGGCGAAAAGCTCGGGTTCTTGCCGGGCACGCTGAACGACAAGATCGATCCGTATCTTCGCCCGCTCTACGACGCGCTGCGGGACATGCTCGACCCAGAGATGATCCCGAAGCTGATGGAGGCCGGCATTATCGAGGTCGCGCCGCTGGCGTACATGCGCGGGCGCACGCTGAACGATGCTTTCGTGATTTTGGACGAGGCGCAGAATACGACGCCGGCGCAGATGAAGATGTTCCTGACGCGTTTGGGCTTTGGCTCCAAGATGGTGGTCACGGGCGATATCTCGCAGGTGGACCTGCCGCGCGGAGTCGTATCCGGTTTGCGGTTGGCACGGAGAATTTTGCGGGATGTCGAAGACATTCACTTCCAGGAATTCAGCGCGAAGGACGTTGTGAGGCACAGGCTGGTCAGCCGCATCGTCGCCGCCTACGACCGGTATGACGCACAAAATAAGGGAGATGAGCAATGAGCATCGAGGTCCTCAACGAGTCCGGGGAGGCCGACGTCAACGAGGAGATGCTTGTCGACGTCGCCTCGTTCGCCCTGACCGCCATGGATGTCCACCCAGACACCGAGGTGACCATCACCTGCGTGGACACCGACACGATGGCGGATATGCACGTGCGCTGGATGGACCTGCCCGGCCCCACCGACGTGATGAGCTTCCCGATGGACGAGCTCACGCCCGGTTCCGGCCGACCGGATGCAACGCCTGTTGGCCCGTCCATGCTGGGGGACATCATCTTGTGTCCTGCCTACGACAGAAAGCAGGCGGACGCGGCTGGGCATTCGCTCGGCCACGAGATGGCGCTGCTGACGGTGCATGGGTGTTTGCATCTGTTGGGCTATGACCACGCGACACCTGCGGACGAGCGGGAAATGTTCGCGTTGCAGAATGAGATTCTCGCTGACTGGTATGACGATCTGTCGGCCCGCGGCATTGAATTCCAGCCGAAGCCGGACGGAAAGCACGCATTCCCGTCGGCGGCGGACCGTGAGGAGCTTGACGGGCTCGTCGAAAAGCGGGGCGAGTAGTGGACCTCTGGGTGACCTACCTGCTGATCTCGCTGGTCTCCCTCTTGGGGGCCGGCGTGATCAAAATGCTCGAGTCCGCGCTGGTGCCCATCTCGAGGGCTCGTGTGGAATCGATGGTCAAAGACGATATCGGGGGCGCTACCTCGTTACTTCGGGTCGTCGATGCGCGGCCGAACCACTTGGGGCTGCTCGCGCTGATCCAGACCGTGCTGGATACGTTGGCGGCGGTGTTCGCGCTGCTGGCTGCTTTGGATGCGATTCCATCTCACGGTTGGGCGATCACGGCGGCGATCGTGGCGGTCACGCTCATGCGCTTCGGCGTGATCGGTGTGATCGCGCGGCGTGCTGGCAAGCTGAACCCGTACTCGATCTCTTTGCGGGCAGCGCAGATCCTGACGGTGGTCTATGTCGTGCTGGGGCCGTTGTCGAAGCTGCTGATCTGGATCGGCAACCTGGTCACCCCAGGTGAGGAGGCGCTGGAGAATCCGTACGCCACCGATGTCGAGCTGCGCGAAGCAGTCGATATGGCTCAAGAGCAGGGCGTGGTGGAAACCGTCGAGCACCGCATGATCCAGAATATTTTTGATCTGGCCGATACCCACGCGCGCCAGGTGATGGTGCCGCGCCCGGAGATGGTGTGGATCGAGGCGGAGAAGACTGCCGGCCAGGCGGCGAACCTGATGATCCGTTCGGGGCATTCGCGCGTGCCGGTGATCGGGGAGAGCGTCGACGACATCGTGGGCGTGATCTACCTGAAAGACATCGTGGAGCGTACCTACAACCGCACCGACGGCGGCAGCGGGGTGAGCGTGTCCGATCTGATGCGCGAGCCGAAATTCGTGCCGGACTCGAAGCCGCTGGACGATCTGCTGGCGGAGATGCAGCGGGACCAGACGCACATCGCGGTGCTCGTCGACGAATACGGCGGTATTGCGGGCCTGATGACCATGGAGGACATTCTCGAGGAGATCGTGGGCGAGATCGCCGACGAGTACGACGCGGATGAAGAGGCGCCGATCGAGCTGGTCATGGACCGCACGTATCGTGCCCAGGCACGCCTTCCGCTCGATGACCTCGTTGATTTTCTCGACGACGAGATCGACTACGAGCTCGAATTCGACGAGGAGATCACGGACAATGTCGAGACGGTGGCGGGCTTGCTGTCGTACGAGCTGGGGCGCGTTCCGCTGCCGGGGTCCTATGTGGAAGTCGACGGATTACGCTATACCGCAGAAGGCGGGCACGACCGCCGCGGACGCGTGAAGGTGCGCACCGTGCTTATCGACGTTCCCGAGCGGACCCTCGTCAAGGACACATTCGGTGACGGTGCACAATAGGTGCATGAAGAACATCCTCTCCATCCGACCGGCTGTTGCCTACGGCGGTGTCGGTGATTACCCGCTGCAGCGGCTCGGGCATGAGGTGTGGCCGGTGCACACGGCGAACCTCTCCAACCCCACTAGCTATGGCGCGTGGAGGGGACCGATCATTCCGGCGGAGGACGTCCGCGAAGTGATCGCCGGCATCAACGACCGTGGGGCGCTCAAAGACGTCGACGTGGTGCTGTCCGGGGATATCGGTAGTGATCTCGTCGACGTCGTCGTGGACACGGTCGCGCAGGTCAAGGAACTGAACCCGGATGCGGTGTACTGCTGTGGCGCGGTGACGGATTCGAAGCTTGCGGCTGTGGCGGATGTCGCTGCGGTGAGCATGGAAGAACTCGAGTCGGCTCTGGGCCCGTCGACGATTCTGGCCATGTCCGAGAACGAGATGATCGCGGTGGTCGGTGAGAAAAAGTGGTCGGCGCCGTTAAAGCACGAACGCGACGACGCATTCGCGCTGTTTGTCGGCCACTATGTCGAATCGTGGGATGCAAGTGTTGCCCTCGAGAAGATGCAGTTCGAGGTCGAAGCGCTGTGAATATTCTCTCGATCCAATCGTCCGTCTCTTTCGGCCACGTGGGCAATTCCGGGGCCGTTTTTCCCATGCAGAGGCTCGGCCACGAGGTCTGGCCGGTGCACACCGTCAATTTCTCCAACCACACCGAGTACCCGTCGTGGCGTGGGCCGAAGATCCCGCCGAAGCACGTCGCGGATGTTCTCGACGGGATGAGTTTCGCCTACCCGGATGTCGACGTAGTGCTGACGGGGTATTTGGGCTCCTCTTCTCTTGCCTCCGTCATCGTCGAGGCAGTAGAAGAGATCAAGCACGCCAATCCGGATGCGGAGTGGGTGTGCGACCCGGTCATCGGTAATGCGAAGGTGGGGTCTTTTGTCGACGACGATATTCCGGGCATTTTCAAAGACGAGATCATTCCGCTCGCCGACGCGATCTGCCCGAACCAGTGGGAGCTAGCGCTACTCACCGGCTATGAGCTGAACACGATCGAGCAGACGATCGAGGCAGCGCGCTCCCTGAAGGGGAGGGCCTTGATCACCAGCGTGGACACGGGCGATCCGGACACCATTGGGATGCTGGACATCGATGGTGATTTTGCCTGGTACGTGGAAACGCCACGCATTGGCGGCAATGTCGTCGGTGCGGGCGACCTCGCGGCAGCGATGTACACGGCGCTTATCGACGAGACCCCGAAGGACCGCCTCGAGCACATTGCGAGCTCCTTGTACGGGATGGTCGTGGCAGCGCAGAAGACCACGCGACTGGACAACAGCTTTGCCGGACTTCCATTAGTCGAGCGACAGGACCTCATCGTGGAGCCGGAAGACAGTTTCGTGGCAGTACCATATGCAGGCATGGACCACCTTTCCCAGTTCACCGACACCCCGGAAGGTTTTCGCTCCGGATTCGTCAGCTTTGTCGGGCGCCCGAATACCGGTAAGTCGACGCTGACGAATGCGCTGGTGGGCGAGAAGATCGCCATCATGGCGGACCAGCCGGAGACGACGCGTCACCCGATCCGCGGCATCGTGAACCGCGAGGACGCGCAGGTCGTCGTGGTGGACACCCCTGGGCTGCACCGTCCCCGGACTCTTTTGGGCGAGCGGCTCAACGAGGTGGTCAAGGACACCTTCGCGGACGTGGACGTCATCGGGATCACTATTCCGGCGAACGAGAAAATCGGCCCCGGCGACCGCTGGATCCTCGACGCGGTGATGAAGACCAAGCCGGACACACCGATCGTGGGCATCGTGACGAAGCTTGATCGAGTTGGGAAAGACCAGGTGGGTGAGCAGCTGGTCCGTTTGCACGAGATGCTGGTCGAAGCGACCGGTAATGAGAATGTCGACGTCGTGCCCGTCTCAGCGACAGAGAATGTGCAGCTGGATGTTCTGTTGGATGTGCTGGTGAAGAACCTCCCGGAAGGACCGCGGTTCTATCCGGAAGACCACATCACGGACGAGGACACCGAGACCCGCATCGCGGAGCTGATTCGCGAGGAAGCCCTGCGAGGGCTGCGCGACGAGCTGCCCCACTCGGTGGCGGTGCAGATCGATGAAATGCTTCCAGAGACCGACGACCGCGGCAACACCAGGACGAAAATCTACGCGGTGTTGTACCTCGAACGCCCAGGCCAGAAGGCGATCATCGAGGGCAGGGACGGCCGGAGATTGAGCGGCATCATCCAGCGCTCGAGGAAGCAGATCATGGATCTGGTGGGCCAGAATGTGTACCTGGATCTGCGCATCAAGGTGCTGAAGAACTGGCAG
The DNA here is from genome assembly GCF_025144155.1 of Corynebacterium sp. p3-SID1194. Taxonomy (NCBI): domain Bacteria; kingdom Bacillati; phylum Actinomycetota; class Actinomycetes; order Mycobacteriales; family Corynebacteriaceae; genus Corynebacterium; species Corynebacterium sp. p3-SID1194. The sequence continues at coordinate 158,978 of NZ_JALXWY010000003.1, read as the reverse complement.
TCCGACCCGAAGCATTTGGGGCGCCTTGGCTTCTAAACCCAGCTTCCGCGATCGCGCTTTCGTAGTGCGCACTTACGACTTCGGTGAGGCCGACCGCGTCGTGGTGCTGCTGACCAAAGAACATGGTCTCGTCAGAGCTGTCGCCAAAGGCGTGCGGAAGACAAAGAGCCGCTTCGGCTCACGCGTGCAACCCTTCGTTGACATCGACGTCCAGCTGTATCCGGGGCGGAATCTGGCCACCATCACCCAGGCGGACACGGTGGCGTACTACGGGAGCGGCATTATCGACGACTTCGACCGGTATACCTCTGCATGCGCCGTGATGGAGGCGGCGGAGAAACTCAGCTACGCGGACGAGGCAGACGAGTTCCTGTTCGACGAGGTTGGTTCTGCATTGAAAGCTCTGCAAGACACGCAATTTCCAACGCTGGTGCTCGACGCGTTCATTTTGCGTGCGACTGCGCATTCCGGTTGGGGGCTGAGCCTGTTCAACTGCGCGCAATGCGGCAGGAGGGGACCGCACCATGCTTTCCACCCGGCCGTGGGCGGGGCAGCGTGCGTGCACTGCCGGCCGCCTGGATCTTTCGATGTGGAGGAAGACACCCTGCACATCATGTGGTTGCTCACGGAAGGCTATTTCGGTGCCGCGCAAGACAAGCTGACGGAGACCACGGCGGCGCAGGTGCACCGGCTCTCTGTCGCTCACCTGCAGTTCAACGTGGAATCGGCCGTTTCGTCGTTGAAGATCATGGAGCAGGCATAATAGACGGGGTGAGCACCATCCCCGAGATCCCCCACGAATTCATTCCGCGCCACATCGCGCTCGTCATGGACGGTAACGGCCGCTGGGCGCAAGAGCGCGGCCTGCCGCGCACCGAAGGCCACCGAGTTGGCGAGAAAGTGCTGATGAACATGGTGGACGCGGCGATCGAGCTCGGCGGCGTCGAATGGTTGTCCGCCTACACCTTCTCCACGGAGAACTGGCGCCGCAGCGCGGACGAGGTCCGCTTTCTCATGGGGTTCTCCCGCGACATCATGCGGGCGGAACGCGACCAGCTGCACGCGAAGAATGTGCGCATTGTGTGGGCGGGACGCCGCCCGCGCCTGTGGCGTTCAGTGATCCGCGAGCTCGAAGCAGCCGAAGAGATGACCAAGAACAACACCGGCCTGACCCTGGCCATGTGCATCAATTATGGCGGCCGGGCAGAGATCGCCGATGCGATGAAGCGAATGGCCACGGCAGTGAAGAAGGGGGAGTTGAAGCCGGGGGAGATCAACGAGGCGTCGATAAGCGAATTCTTGTACCGTCCCGATATGCCCGACGTCGACCTGTTCCTGCGGCCGTCGGGCGAGCAGCGCACGTCGAATTTCCTGCTGTGGCAATCGGCGTACGCGGAGATGGTCTACCGCGATATTCTCTGGCCGGATTTCACCGCGGATGATCTCTACGATGCAGTGCTGGAATACGCGCAGCGCGACCGTCGTTTCGGAGGCGTGAAGAAATGACGGAGGCTCCCACCCGTAGCCAAATCCGCAAATGGCGCCAGTATCTGGCCAATGAGCGCGCGGAGGCGGCGACGTACCGTGAGCTGGCGAAGAAGCGCGAGGGCGACGAGCGGGAGATTCTCGAGGAGATCGCCGATGCCGAATCACGCCACGAGAAATACTGGCGCGACAAGCTCGGGCCCGAGGTGGGCATGCCCATCAAACCGGACCTGCACACGCGGTTCATGTCGTTTCTGGCGCGGACTGTCTCGCCCGTGTTCGCGCTGGCGTTGATGCAGACCGCGGAGCAAAGATCGCCGTACCTCGAGGACGACGACGCGCCGGACGAGATCGCGGCGGACGAGGCGATGCACGCGGAGGTCGTGCGAGCGTTAGCCACGCAGGGCCGTGAGAAGCTCTCCGGTTCTTTCCGCGCGGCCGTGTTCGGCGCGAACGACGGGCTGGTGTCCAACGTCGCGCTCGTCCTCGGCGTGATGGGCTCGGGCGTGTCCTCGAATTTCATTCTCCTCACCGGCATTTCCGGACTGCTTGCCGGTGCGCTGTCGATGGCGGCGGGCGAATACGTGTCGGTGAAATCGCAGGCAGAGCTTCTCGACGCATCGACGCCCGCCCCCGAAGCCCGTGACCTGTTGCCGAAACTGGATGTGAACCAAAACGAGCTCGCTTTGGTGTATCGCGCACGCGGCATGAGTGCGGAGGAAGCCGACGCTCAGGCGAAGAATGTGTTCTGGTCCATGATGACCGGACACCAGCACCACCACGTCGAGGACGGGCTCGAGCCGGAGGATTCCGATGCCAGCGGCGCATGGTCGGCCGCGATCGCGTCATTCATCTTCTTCGCCACGGGTGCTTTCGTGCCGATCATCCCGTTCTTGTTCGGAGCATCTCCGCGTCTGGGTGCGATCATCGCGCTTGTTCTGGTCTCTGGGGCGCTGTTGATCACTGGCGGCATCACCGGTCTGCTCTCCGGCAAGAAGCCGGCGTTGCGGGCGTTCAGGCAGCTCGCGATCGGGCTCGGCGCAGCGCTGGTGACGTACCTGCTCGGCGTCGTATTCGGCGCGTTCGTGGGAGCCTAGAGCTTCTGGCACGTCTGGCAGACACCGAATACTTCTGCATCGTGCCCGCTGAGCTGGAAGCCGTATTTCTCGGCGGTCTCTTTCGCCCACTCCTCGACGGGGCCGCCGTCGATCTCCTCGCTGCGGCCGCAATTGGTGCAGACCAAATGGTGGTGGTGCCGGTCGGTGAGGCAGTGCCGGTAGAGCGTCTCGCCGGTCTCAGAATTGAGCGCGTCGACCGCGCCGACCTCGGTGAGTGTCTGCAGCGTGCGGTAAACAGTGGTCAGGCCGACCTTTTGACCGCGGTCGGTCAGCTCGCGGTGAATAGACTGGGCGGACGCGAAGCGGTCGATGTCCTGGAGAATATCGACCACTGCGGCACGCTGGCGGGTATTCCGCGCACCGATTTTCAATGTGTCAGTCTTATCCGGCCGAGTAGTCATGCCTTATACCTTATTGGTTCTCAGGCCGGCGGGACTGGGGTGTTCGGTTTCAAGCCCGGATCTTTGTCCGGAGTCACATCCGGCAGTGGCCCGAAAGCAGCGGCGGCGCCGGCGCTCTTCGATGCGTCGATGAAATCCGGGCCCTTCTTCCTGCGCGCAGCCAATTCGTCGACCTGATCTTCAGTCTCTTTCGTCCGCTCAGCGAGCAGGGAGAGGGATTCTAAGGTGGCGATGACACCGGGCACCGCGAGGCGATAGACCACCTCGCGGCCGGAGCGGGACGAACCGACTAAACCAGCGTTTTTGAGAACGCGAAGATGTTGACTGACCAGGGGTTGCGATTTACCCAGCACCCGCACGAGCTCGTGCACGACGTGGTCCCGGGCATGCAGCAGAAGAAGAATTTGCAAGCGCATGGGGGAGTCGAGGGCGCCAATGATCCCTGCGGTGTGCTCGAGCTTTTCCGCAGGCCAGATCGTTGGGTCGCTCATCGTCCGGGTCACTCCAGGATTTTGTGAAAGATAGTTGCTGCTTCAGTTTAATAAGAAAGTGTTCCAGTGTTCAGCAAAGCCTCAGGAGTCGAGCAATTTCTAACCGAGTTTGCTCGACAAGTTGATTTCGGCTTCGCCGATCATCTGCAGAGGGAAGAGCAGAATGACCAACGGCCCGACCAGCAATATGTCCATCATGAATGTTTCAGTTGGGTGGCGGTCCCCACGCAATCCTGCGATTGCGTTGAGTGCGCCGTTCATGACGGTGGTGTACAACGACATCGCGCTGCCGCCTTGGGGAGCAGGCTCCTGAGCGGAAGCAACGGGGGCGAGGGTGCCGGCAGTGAGTGCTGCCGCGGTCGCAGCGGCGACGAGCTTCTTAGAGATCTTCATACTTTTCTCATCGCAATTTCCTCCGCGAATGTTAACGCGATACCGCCGTACCTGCGCTTCTGGGGAGGCGCTACACTTGTTCCCGTTGACGTAAAGAAACCGTTTTCAGGAGAGTTGAACTACCCATGGCTTCGACCGTGATCGATACCGTTGTGAACCTGTGCAAGCGCCGCGGCTTGGTCTACCCAGCCGGAGAGATTTACGGCGGCACCCGTTCCGCATGGGATTACGGTCCCTTGGGCGTCGAGCTCAAGGAGAACCTGAAGCGCCAGTGGTGGAAGCACATGGTGCAATCGCGTAATGACGTTGTGGGCGTGGATACCTCCATCATCCTGCCCCGCCAGGTGTGGGTCGCCTCTGGCCACGTTGATGTGTTCACGGACCCGCTGGTGGAGTCCCTGTACACCCACAAGCGCTACCGCGCCGACCACCTGCTCGAGGCGTACGAGGAAAAGCACGGCCACCCGCCGGCAAACGGCCTGGCCGACATCAACGACCCGGAGACCGGCCAGCCGGGCAATTGGACTGAGCCGCGCGAATTCTCCGGCTTGATGAAGACCTACTTGGGCCCGGTCGACGACAAGGAGGGCCTGCACTACATGCGCCCGGAGACGGCGCAGGGCATCTTCGTGAACTTCAAGAATGTCATGACCTCGTCGCGCATGAAGCCGCCGTTCGGCATCGCCAACACTGGTAAGTCGTTCCGCAATGAGATCACCCCGGGCAACTTCATTTTCCGCACCCGCGAATTCGAGCAGATGGAGATGGAATTCTTCGTCAAGCCGGGCGAGGACGAGACCTGGCACCAGTACTGGATCGACGACCGCCACCAGTGGTACATCGACCTGGGCATCAACCCGGATAACCTGCGCCTCTACGAGCACCCGCAGGAGAAGCTGTCGCATTACTCCAAGCGCACCGTCGACATCGAGTACGCCTACGGCTTCCAGGGCTCCAAGTGGGGCGAGCTGGAGGGCGTGGCCAACCGCACCGACTACGACCTGAAGACGCACGCGGAGGCCTCCGGCGAGGACCTGAGCTTCTTCGACCAAGAGACGAATGAGCGCTGGATCCCGTACTGCATCGAGCCGGCCGCCGGCCTGGGTCGCGCGATGATGGCCTTCCTGATCGACGCGTACCACGAGGATGAGGCCCCGAATGCGAAGGGCGGCGTGGACAAGCGCGTCGTGCTCAAGCTCGACCGCCGCCTCGCCCCGGTCAAGGTGGCCGTGCTTCCGTTGTCGAAGAAGCCGGAGCTGTCCGGGCCGGCACAGGAACTGGCTGATTCGCTGCGCCAGCACTGGAATGTCGACTTTGATACCTCCGGCGCGATCGGCCGCCGCTACCGCCGCCAGGACGAGATCGGCACCCCGTTCTGCGTCACCTACGACTTCGACACCCTCGAGGACAACGCCGTGACGGTCCGCGAGCGCGACACGATGGAGCAGGAGCGCGTCAAGCTCGACGAGCTCGAGGCCTACCTGGCCGCTCGCCTGATCGGCTGCTAGCCATGCACTACATCAGCTGGGACCGCGCGGACCGCGATGCGCCGGTGCTGCTCGCCGAAGAGGGGCCGAACGCGCTCGCGAAATTCACCCACGAGCGCGCCGAGCTGACCTCCGGCGAGGTGTGGGAGCTGATCACCACCCCGGAGGGTGGCGCTATTGCGCGTCGCGACGGCCGCGATATCGTCCGCGCTGACGGTTCCCTGCGCCGGGACAAGCAGATCCCGGTCATCATCGAAAACCGCCGGTACGTGATGGTGGCGGAGACCTCCAAGAATTGGATCATCGACAATGCCGACGGGCAGAAAGTCGCCCAATTCACCTCCGACCACAACGGGGTGCGCCGCGCAATCCTCGAATTCGAGGGCGAGACAGACCTCGCCAACATCGATATCGTGGCCCTTGCATGGGTCAGCCGGCTCGTGCTCGAAGCACGGAAGATGATCAATTCCACCGCGCTCATCGCTTTCATGGTGTTGCTCAGCGTGTTCATCGTCGCCGTGTGGTTCATCGGACCGAGCTAAGCAGGAGCAGCATGATCAACGCAGTGTGGGAAGGCGCGAGCCTCGTCACCAACGGAAATGTCGTCGCCGCCGTCACCGCGGATAACGAACTGACTGTTGACGGGAAGCGCATCGCAGTTTCCCACACCGCCGGCGCTCTTCGTTGGCAGGTCAGCGGTGAAAGCGCAGACGAGAATTTCTCAATCCGCATGCGCGGGCTTGGAACAAGCAACCTCGTCGCCCATTGCGGCCCGCGCAGCTACCGCGCACAACGCGAGGGTGCATTCAGCACGGCCCGCACCATCGTCGACGAAGAAGGAGTCGTCGTTGCGCGCACGCGTCCGCGCCGAGGCACTCAATTGCACGTCGAGCTTGACGACGCCGCCCCTCTTTCCGACCTCGCTTTCATCACCTGGGCGCTGACCTTCATGGACACTCCCGGGCGCACCACGAAGATCTAGAAGCTTCCTCCGCGGCCACTCATACCGCCGGCGAAGCCACCTCCGCCGCCGCCCCCGCTGAAGCCGCCGCCCCCGCTGAAGCCGCCGCCCCCGAATCCGCCTCCTCCCGACAGCAGTGAACCCCAGATGATGGCATTCGCCATGGAGTTGGTGGTGCGGGCAGTCTGCTGGCGGCGGTAGTCGTCGATATCGTTCTCGGCTGCCTGCGCGGCGCGACGGGCAGTGTCCGTTGCCTTGCGTGCTGAATCGATCGCGCTCGACGTGTTCTTTGTGCGGTTGTTCTGGGCTTCCGCGTACTGGCGGGAGCCTTCAGCCAAAAGGGCGCGCGCTTGAGACTCAATGATGCGGCCGCGGGACTCGATGAGGTCCTGGGCGCTCTGCAGCTGAGCTGCTGCGACCTGCAGCTGCTGGTCGAGGAGCTGGAGTTTACGCTGCTGGTCGGTGGCGGCGCCGCGGGCCTTGTCGATCTCGTCGTCGATATCCGCGTCTAGCTCCGTCAGTTCCGTGAAGACAGCCAAAGGATCGGTCTCACCCCGGTTGCCGACTGCGCCCAATTCCTCGTGGGCCCGCGCCGAGATCGAATCAAGGGCAGCGATATCGATGCGTGCGCCGTGCTCGCGCTCGTTCTTGAGCTGCTCGATCTCGCGCAGCTCGTCCTCGATTTCCTGAATGAGCGCGGGCAGGTTCGTCTTTGCCGTACGGATATTGGTGTCGGCGTGCTCGATCGCGCCGAGGTTCTTATCCGCGACTTCGACTGTGCGCTGCGCCCCACGCAGAATGTCCACGAGTGCGCCCTGCTTGCCGGCAGGTTGCGAGGAGAGCTCTCGTGCCTCTTCCAACTGCTTTTCCGCTTCGTCGATGGACTCGGAAGCGATGTCGACATTGTTCGTGATCGAGCTCAGAATCTGCTCCGAATAGCGGGACTGCAGGCCTTCCAACGTGTTGCGCGCTGGTTCGACGCGTGCGCGCAGGTCGACCGTGCGCTGGAAGATCGAGTTGATTTCGCTGTCGGCGTTCATGAGCACATTGCGCATGTCCTCGTACTCCTGGCTCTTGTCGGCCAGTGCCTGGTCGGCCTTGCCACAGGAGGTGATGATGTCGATCAGCATCGCGCGCTTTTCCGGCTCGGTCTCCGGGATCGCGTCGTAGAGGCGGTGATGAATACCGAATGCGCGCTGCAATGCGGAGGTCGCTTCATTCATCGCGGACGTGAACGGGCGGACGCGCTCGGCTCCGAATTCAGAGGTGGCCACCTCCAACTGGTCCTTGCCCTCGCGGATGGACTCGTCGGTGTTGACCAGCGTGTCCTGGGCCAGTTGTTCCAAGGTCGGCGTGGGCAGGCGGCCGAGCGAATCGGCATCTCCCGGATTGAGTTCGCGTGCCGAGGCCAACTGTTCCCTGTCCCGCTTCTTGTTGCGGTTGCGCCCGTAGAGCCAGAAGCCGCCGCCGGCGAGAGCCGCCGCGCCGAGACCGCCGGCGACGAGGCCAGCACCATCGCCACTGGAGGAGCCGTTGACCGCATTGATCGCGTCCAAGCCCGCCGCGCCGTAGTTTTTCGCGGTCAGCTGGTCGAAACCAGCGTTCGACATTGCGTCCACATCGCTGCTGGACCACTGGGAGCCGGCGTTGACGTTGTACTTTCCGTCATCCGGCGAAATCGCGATCACAGCGGTGTTCGGGCCCTTGTCCGTGATCGCTGCGCGCACCCACTCCGCGGGGTCCTCGCCGCCGAAGGTGCTCAGGTACACCACGTAGGCGTTGAGCTGCTTGGACTGCTGCAGCTGCGCGATCGCGTCCTCGATCTCTGCCTTCTCCCCGCCGGAGAGCACACCGGCTTCGTCGGTGACCTTGTCCTTCAACTCCGTCGGCGCCAGTGACGCTTCCGCCGTTGTGGTGGCTTGGGCATCCACGAAATCAGTGGCAGCGAGCGCCAGGGGAGCAGCAGAAAATGCGAGGCCGCCGGCGATCATCGGGGCGGCGAGAGCAATACGGACGTAACGCGAAGTCATGCCCACTAGGGTACCCGTGCGCGTGGTGACCGGGGACAAGAAACAAACACGTCTAGGCTCGATGGCGCTATGACGTACCAGTATGATTCCGCGGACCTTGCGCGCCGCACGGCGGAGGGGGAGAAAGGCTCGCAGCTCGCCAATATGGAGGAGCACCGCGACGCATTCGCCCGCGACCGCGCCCGCGTCCTGCACTCCGCGGCACTACGCCGCCTGGCGGACAAGACCCAGGTGGTCGGCCCGCGCGACGGAGACACGCCGCGCACGCGCCTGACACACTCGCTGGAGGTCGCGCAGATCTCCCGCAGCATCGGCATGGGGCTGGGCCTGAACCCTGACCTGTGCGAGATGGCCGGCCTGACCCACGACATCGGCCACCCGCCCTACGGGCACAACGGCGAGGTGGCGCTCAATGAGCTTGCCCGTGAATGTGGTGGCTTCGAAGGTAATGCGCAGACCCTGCGGATCTTGTCGCGCCTGGAGCCGAAGATTCTCGGGGACGGTGGCTCTTTCGGTCTCAACCTCACCCGCGCGGCGCTGGATGCCGCGTGCAAATACCCGCGTACCCGCACGAACCCGGACGGGTCAGTGAACCGCAAATACGGCGCGTACGACGAGGACGCTGAGGTCTTGGCATGGCTGCGCGAGGGGCACGCCGATGAGATGCCGCCCATGGAGGCGCAGGTGATGGACTGCTCCGACGACATCGCCTACAGCGTCCACGATGTCGAGGACGGCATCGTTTCTGGCCGCGTGGATTTGAAGGTGCTGTGGGATCTCGTCGAGCTCGCCGCGCTCGCAGCGAAAGGAGCGGCGGCATTCGGGGGCACAGCAGACGAGCTTATCGACGCCGCCGCCCGCCTCCGTTCCCTTCCCATCGTCGCCGCCGCCGCTGATTTCGACTTCTCGCTTTCCGGCTACGTCACCTTGAAGAAAATGACGTCTGAGCTGGTCGGGCGTTACGTTGGCGCGGTGATCACCGCTACGGAGGCTGCTAATCCTTTCCCCGTCGGCCGCATGCACGGCACGCTCGTGATTCCGCCTGAGGCTGAGGCCGAGGTTCGCCTACTCAAGACCGTCGCGGTCCTCTACGTGATGGACATGCCTGCCCACATCGCCCGCCAAGACCGCCAGCGTGACCGCATCGTCCGTGTCTACGATTACCTGTTCGCCGGCGCGCCGGGCTCGTTGGACACCATGTTCGCAGCCTGGTGGCACGAGGCCAGCACGGACGCCGAGCGCGAGCGCGTGATCATCGACCAGATCGCGTCCATGACCGAGTCCCGTCTGGAGCGCACGGCGAAAAAGACCGCATCTTTCGAGGGCTACCTCTAGGACGCGGTCAGCTCGTAGCTCAAGGTGTAGGAATGCGTCCCGTCAGCATCGACGTCTAGCTCAAGTGCACCGGAGATACCCTCTAGGTCGCCGAAGCCGGACGCCGGCACGATGGTGTAACGCAGCTCGTCGGCGCCATCGACCATCGTGCCGTACTGGTGGAACGCGAAGCCGCCACTGCGCCCGTCGAGCTCGCCCTCAAATACCTCGAGCGCAGTGTACGACGCAGTGCCGGTGCTCGGATCGCCCACGGAGAGCATCTCGCCGGAGCTCGTACCGGACAGTGATCCATGCCATTGTTTGGTGAATTGGAATCGGCCCAACTGGCCGCTAGCTTCAGCGGGGGTCAGGGAAACGTCGAAAGTGCCACGGACAGAAGTGGGTTGCATGATCCTGATGCTACCGCACCAGCATGATGCTTTCGCGGGAGAACACGTTGTGTAGCTTTCCGGTCAGTTCTTCGGGGACCCGCCAATCCGAGACCACGAGGCGGCTCGTCCGGGTTTCGCGCAGGAGGTCGGCGAGTGAATCGAGGTTGCGCGGGATGGGACGCTCGTCGGAGGCGTAGACGGCATCGATGATGCCGACGCCGAGGTCCTCGATGGAGTGGACGGGGCGGGCGATGACGATGGTGTTCACGGGCATTACTCCACCACCATTTCGCAGAAGGACTCGTAGTGGTCGTCGGTGTAGTAGTACACGTCCGGGTCGGTTTCGGTGCCGCCGCCGGTGACAATGCGGCGTTCCCCGCGGTGGTTCACGCCGGGTGTGTCCACGGTGTACTCGCGGTAATAATCGGAGTTCTCCGCCGGCAGGATCTGCTCGTAATTGCCAAAGTGTTTGCCGTCGTTGGAGGGGTGGGGGAAGGGGCCGCCGGCATGGATGACGTCGATAAGCTGTGTTGCTTCTTGCGGCACTGACCTGCACTCGCTGATGCCGTCGGTGCTGTCCGGATCGTGCACGATTGAGTACACGGTGGCAACGAGCGTGATGAGGCCGATGATGAGGATCAACGGCAGAGCCACTGAATGGCTCGAACTGTCTCCTTCAGTAGACATGGGTTCATTTTAAACACACCCCCGCGCGGTAGGATGTGCGCCATGGCTAGGGGCAGAATTCCGGATAGTGACATCGAGGCTATCCGCGAGCGCGCCAATATCGCGGACATTGTGGGGGAGTACGTCCAGCTCAAGCCCGCCGGACACGACTCGTTGAAGGGGCTGAGCCCGTTCAAGGACGAGAAGACGCCGTCATTCCACGTGCGTCCGGTACGCGGATACTACCACTGCTTCTCCACGGGCAAAGGCGGCGACGTCTTCTCCTTCATGATGGAGATGGAGCAGCTGAGCTTCCCCGAGGCGGTCGAAGCCGTCGCGGAGGAGATCGGCTACCACATCAACTACCAGGGCGGATCCACGGGCGCGCGCGATGTGAAGCCCGGGACCCGTGCCCGTCTCATCGCAGCGAATAAGGCGGCGCACGAGTTCTACCGCGACATGCTGGAGCAGCCGGAAGCGGAAGTGGGCCGGCGCTTCCTCCTCGACCGCGGCTTCGACCGCGACATTATCCACCACTTCGAGTGTGGGTACGCCCCCGATGGCTGGGACACGCTGACGAAGCACCTGCTGCGCAAAGGCTTCGAGGTCGAAGAGCTTGTCGATGCAGGCTTGTCGACAATGGGGCGGCGCGGGCCCATCGACAAGTTCCGGCGCCGCCTGCTGTGGCCGATCAAGGATGTCGCGGGCAACGTGATCGGGTTCGGTGCCCGGAAGCTCTTCGACGACGACCCGATGGGCAAGTACATGAACACCCAGGACACGATGCTGTACCACAAGTCCAAGGTGCTCTTCGGGCTCGACCTGGCGAAGAAGAATATCGCCGCCGGCCACCAGTGCGTGGTGGTGGAGGGCTACACCGACGTCATGGCCATGCACGCCGCAGGCGTGAAAACAGCTGTCGCTGCCTGCGGCACTGCCTTCGGCAAGGACCACATGAGCATCATCCGCCGTCTCATGCTGGATGACAATTACTTCCGCGGCGAGCTGATCTACACCTTCGACGGCGACGAGGCCGGCCAAAAAGCCGCGATGCGCGCCTTCGAAGGCGACCAGCAATTCACCGGCCAGTCTTTTGTCTCCGTTGCCCCCGACGGCATGGACCCGTGTGATCTGCGCATGGCCAAGGGCGATTCGGCCGTCCGCGATCTGGTGGCTAGTCGCGTTCCGATGTTCGAGTTCGTCATCGAATCCCTCCTCCAGGACTATTCGCTCGATACCGCCGAAGGCCGTTTGCAGGCGCTTCGTCGAACGGTGCCCGTCGTCGCCCAGATCCGCGACACCCCGCTGCAGACCGAATATGCCCGTCAGCTCGCCGGTTGGGTGGGCTGGCCCGACCCGAACGAAGTGATCCGCCAGGTCCGCGAGGAAGCCAAAAAGCCGAAGCAGGTCAAGCGCAACGCGTGGGAGGACGCCACGGCCCGGCAGAACCAGCCTGCTCCCAACCAACCGGCATTTGATCTACCCGACCCGCAGGACCCTCTGCTGTGGGCCCAGCGCGAAGCACTCAAGGTAGCTCTGCAATTCCCGGAGGCCGCCGGAAGCTATTTCGACGGCATCAACCCCGACGCGTTCACCCACCCCGCCTACCGCGCCGTCCGCGACGCCATGGGCACAGTCGGCGGTGCCTCCAATGCCGGTTCCAGCTGGATTGCGCACATCGCCGACGAGATGACCGACGCCGCCGGCCGCAATTTCGTCTCCGAACTCGCCGTCGAGGAGATCCTCGCCGAAGACCCCGCCTCCTACGCCGATTCCGTCCTGTCCCGTCTACAAGAAGTCCGCGTGGGCAACCAGATCGCCCAGCTCAAGTCCCAGCTGCAGCGCATGCGACCCAGCGACGACGAGATGGCCTACAACGCCCTCTTCTCCGACCTCGTCGCCCTCGAGCAGGCGCGGCGGGAGCTGAACGACCGGGCATTCCGCGGCTGACGTGCACCCTCTACTATCAGTTCTATGACCATTCTCGTCTTGGACCCCCGCTGGCCCGACATGATCCCGTTGGCAGCCGCCACGAACCTTGAAGGGCCGATCACGTACACCGACGAGGTACCTGTCTCAGTCCGCTGGGACTTGGAAGACATTTCTGCCACCCAGTCCGCACAGGGCACCTTGGTCACCACAGACCCCGCCGACCCGGAAGCTCAGGATCGCATCTCAGCGGGGGAGAGGCGTATCGAGGCGCCCTCGCTTGCTGATCCGCTTTTGCAAGCGCAGTCCATCATGCGCGCGGCCCGCTCCCGCGGCGAATGGGAGATGGCCCAGACGCACGAAACGCTCATCACATATCTGGAGCAAGAGACGAATGAGCTCATCGAGGCTATCCGCAATCAGCATCCTGATGAGGCCCTGAAGAAGGAACTGTCCGACTTGCTCCTTCAGATTCTCTTTCACGCCGAGATTGCCTCTCGTCGTGGGGCCTTTGCTTTCCCCGATGTCGCCCAAGCGTTCGTGGACAAGATGAAGAACCGCGCTCCTTACCTCTTCGACGGTTCCACGGGCACCGTCCCCGTCGACAAGCAGGACCGCTTGTGGGCGGAGGGGAAGCGCAAAGAGAAAAACTAGTGTCGCGGCTTGTCGGAATTCAAGCTCGCAAGGAATAGCGAAGTACCCTGCTAATGCAGACCAGAGAAAAATGCAGAGAAACAACTCTGCGACGTTCTTCGAAGGTGGAAGAGACAATGGGCAAGCACAGGCTCAGGAAACGTTCATCGCGGCGCGCCCAAGTCCTCGAGCAGGCAACCGACGACGAGTACGACGGGGAAATCATCCGCGTTGATTCAGCGAACCTGAAACGGCTGAATGTCCGTCCCGGGTTTTTCGCGTATCTCGCACAACTGTGGGAACGTCGGTTCTTTGTGCTTGCAGATGCACGTTTCAGGGCATTTCGCACAGCAAAGAGCTACAACCTCTGGCGGTTCTGGATCATTGCTCAACCGCTGTTGGAAGCAGCGATGTACGGTGTCATTTTCGGGCTGCTTTTGAAGACGTCTCGAGGAATCGACAACTACCTGGGGTTCCTCGTCCTCGGCGTGACTTTCTTCGGTTTGATGAGCGCCCTGCTCAACGGCGGGCAGTCGCTGCTGCAGACGTCGAGAAACCTCATGCAGACGTTCCAATTCCCTCGCGCTTCCCTGGTTCTGTCCCAGTCGTTGCGCTACATGTTGGACAATCTTCCTGGACTCATAATTGCGATCGCTTTTGCTCTCGGAGCGCAGTGGGGAACTCCCTTGTCCTGGAAGATCGTGCTCGTCATTCCGCTGATTTTGATGATCTGGATTTTCGGCACGGGATTGATGTTCATCGTGGCACGCTTGACCGCGTTCATCCCGGATGTCAAGGTCCTCATTAATCTTGGATTGAGAGCATGGTTCTTCAGCTCCGGCATCTTCTTCTCGCTCGAACGTTTCGCGGACAACCCGACTCTGTACCGCATGTTCTGCTATAACCCGGCCTATCTTTTCCTCAAGTCGGTGCGAGAAACCGTCATCTACGACACCATTCCGAGCGCCGAAACATGGGGCTATCTGGCGGCTTGGTCCTTCGGGGCGTTCTTTATCGGACTTTTATTCTTCTGGCGTGCCGAAGAACGCTATATTCACGTCAAATAACAGGTGGGAGTAATCGTGGAAGCAACCAAATACGAAGATCCCGCCGTTGTCGCCCAGAACATCGGCAAGATCTACAAGCTGCAGAGTTCAGCGGTGAGAAGCGGCCTCGGAAAGAAGAAGCACGACCGAGACGTGGACGCGTTGCGCGGGGTTTCATTTGTGGTCAGGAAGGGCGAATCGGTCGGTATTGTCGGGCGAAATGGCTCCGGAAAATCCACTCTCTTGCGGATTATTGCCGGGGGAGAAGCCGCTACTTCAGGCAAGATAATGGTCTCGGCCCAGCCCTCCCTTCTTGGAGTTTCACCAGCTTTGCAGGGATGGCTGACCGGCGAGCAGAATATCTACCTCGGTTTGCTTGCGCTTGGGATGAAGCCGGCGGAAGCAAAGGAGGCTATCCCCGACATTATTGAGTGGACTGAGTTAGGGGAAGCCGCCTCCCGCCCAATGAACACGTATTCATCGGGTATGGGCGCCAAGCTGAGCTTCGCCATTTCGACGGCGATCAGCCCTGAGATCTTGCTCGTGGATGAAACGCTGTCGACAGGAGACGCCGCATTCGCCGCAAAGGCGCAGGAACGCATGCAAGGTCTCTTGGCTGGTGCCGGAAATCTCTTTCTCGTTTCCCACTCGCTCGGGTACGTAAAACAAAACTGCGGGCGCGCGCTCTGGATCCATCAGGGGGACCTCATCGCTGACGGACCTGCAGAAGAAGTCAGCGGGGCGTACGAGGAATTCTCTGCTTTGCTGAAAACTAATGATCCGGACAAGGCTCAGCAAGTGATGGAAGCGTGCAGGGAGACCTACCCTCCCATGCACGTTGAATTCGTGTAGAACAGGCGCGGTTATCCGACAGGACCCTAAAGCCCCCGCTTAGTTGGAGTTGTTCTGCGACGACAGCACTGGGGCCAGATTCCGGAGCTCGGGCAGGCCAGCCTGGGAGGAGAGCTTCGAAGCGAAGTCGATGGCTTGGGACTGCGGGGTGACCGGGTCGGCCTTGACGACGCCGCACTCCAGGGCGCGGTCACCGATGGCGTTGATCGTGGGGGTGGTGACCAAAGCGAGGGTCGCATCGGCGCCGAACTGCTGGTTCAGCTTGGTGGTGAGCTCAGAGCGTGTCGTGGTGTCGTCGGCAAGCTTGGCGCCGCGGAGCAGGGTGCCCACAGAATTGCAGTCCATGGTGGCGATACCGCCGTTGAGGGCGCGGACGAGCTCGACGGTGTTGTTCTGTGCGTCAGCCTGGCTGACGTTGATGATGCCGGTTGTGGCAATGGCGGCGAGTGCAGAGGCAGTAGCGGCGGTACGGAAACGCATGTGTGAGGGTCCTTTCGGGGTGGTTGCGCTGGAGCAGTTTGAATCTGGTTTTCCAGACGAATATTGATACTACAGTGACTGAAGTGAAAATTGTGATCTGATTGGGAAATTGCGTGCGAATAGTTGGGTGTGGAGTCGCCAGCGGTAAAGTGAGCGATCGTGAAACCGTCTCGTAGAACCCCTGGGCGCCCGCGCTATGCCGCGGGCTGCGGGTGCGGGGCTGTGTTTGCTGTGGTGATGGCGATCATGCTGATCATCTCGTTGCTGATGTGGCTGTTCAGCATTCTCGATGCGCCGTTGAGCACGAAGAAACGTGCGCCGGTGCCGGCGGACGTGCCGCCGGCTGCCGCCGTGAGCCCGCCGGGCATCGACGTGCATGGGCCAGGGCGTACATCTGACCTGCTGGGGGAGTGGGCGGGGCCGATCGCTGACGGCATCGAGATTGACCCGCAGGCGGTGCGCGCCTACGGCAATGCTGAGCTGATCGCGCGCGAGGCCTGGCCGGAGTGCAACCTGCACTGGAACACGCTCGCTGGCGTGGGCTGGGTGGAAACGCGCCACGGCACCTACAGCGGCAAGATTGCGGCAGGTGCGCGGCTGGACGAGAACGGCCGGGCGTTCCCGCCGATCATTGGACCGGCGTTGGACGGCGATGGCTTCGCGCACGTGACCGACACCGACGGCGGCGAGTACGACAACGACACCGAATTTGACCGAGCGGTAGGGCCGATGCAATTCATTCCGGAGTCGTGGGCGCGCTACGGGCGCGATGCTAATGGCGACGGGTATGCCGACCCGCAGCAGATTGACGATGCGGCACTCGGTGCGGCGAACCTGTTGTGTTCTGGCGGACGAGATTTGTCGACGCCTGAAGATTGGCAAGATGCGATCCTCGGGTACAACCGCTCCAACGATTATGTGATCCGCGTGCGGGACGCCGCCGCGAACTATGCCGTGGGGCAGCCTGCACACCGGTAAGGAGTGCACATGAAAAAACCTCTCCCTGTGGGAGAGGTTCGTTGTGCTGTTGGTGGAGCGGCTACGCCTAGATACTCGAACCCGCAGGAAGTACAGCGTTGACCTGTGCACGGTAGGCGTTAATCTGGCCTTGGATCTGGGACTGGATGTCCGAGGACATCTTCGCTGGATTGCCAATAGCCTGGTTCACCTGAGAGACGATCTGGTCGACTGGGTTTGCCGGTGCCGGGGTAGCCGGACGGGCCGGTGCGCTCGGCGCGCGGTTAGAAGGGGCCGGTGCCGGGGCCGGGGCGGGGGCTGGCGCAGACTTGCCGCCGTTGCCAGACTTGACCAGGCCGCAGGCGACGGCGCGGTCGGCGACCTTGTTGATGGTCGGGCCAGCGGCGATGCGCAGGCTCGGCTTGGAAGCCAGCTCGGCGTTAGCCATGTTCACCAGGTCGGTGCGCGTGGTGTTGGCGTTCACGCGTCCGGTCTTGTCCAGCTGCTTCTTCAGGTCGGGGCAGGAGATGGTGTCGGCCTGGGCGGCGACCTTCATGAGGTTCTCGTAGTTGGCGGTCTGGGACTGGGCCGGCGCGGCGGCGAAAATGCCGGCGGAGACGGTGACAGCAGCTGCGGCTGCCGCGATCTTGGCGGGATTAAAACGCATGGTTTCCTTTCTTGGCAGGCATGGCTGGGATTTGTATGTGGAACAGCTTAGCAGGGCGTAACGCAAGTGACGTATGGAAAGAATGTGGTGCGTGGGGCTCGTTGCCGAGTGCAAGAAAAATGAAAATGCCCTTCCCGACGGGAAGGGCTGAAGGGGCTGGCTGGCGTTTCTTAGCGGCTGGACATCGAAGACAGGGAGCTGACCTGGCTGCGGAAGTTCTTAGCCTGGTCGCGGGTCTCGGAAGTGGTGTTGCCAGCATCCTTGCTCGGTTTGGCGGGGACGCTAGGTGTGCGGTTGCCAGGTGCAGGTGCCGGCGCCGGCTTTGCCGGAGTGCTTGCCTTGTTAGCTTTGACCAAGCCGCAAGCGAGTGCGCGGTTGGCGACCTTGTTGATGGTCGGGCCAGCGGCGGCACGGAGGAGAGGCTTGGAGGCCAGTTCAGCATTTGCCATCTTCACCAGATCGGCTCGGGTGGTGTTGGCGTTCACGCGTCCGGTCTTGTCCAGCTGCTTCTTCAGGTCGGGGCAGGAGATGGAGTCGGCATTGGCCACGACCTTTCGCAGATTTTCCATGTTGAGTTCAGCGGAGTGGGCGGGCGTGGCAGTTGCAATGCCGGCGGTGAGAGCGAGCGCAGCTGCTACAGCTGTGGTTTTGACGGTGCGGCGAAGGAGGTGCATGGGGGCCTTTCGGAGCTGATGGCGGCGTAAAGGTGCCTGCGCGAGCTTAGCATGGGGTGCATGAAGATCGGGCCCGATGAGCCAACTGGGAACAGTGGGAAGATGGAGCGGTTCTACAGGGGAAAGCGCACTGACCGCCCACGTGATTTTCTGGAACAATCGGAGCTGTACAAGCCACCTTCGATTAAAGGAGAACATCAATGGCTGACATCATGTTGACGTACGCCCGCGAGATCCTGGATTCCCGCGGTAATCCCACCGTCGAGGTCGAGGTCTTCCTTGACGACGGTTCCCACGGTCTTGCCGCCGTTCCGTCCGGTGCTTCCACCGGTGAGCACGAGGCGCACGAGCTGCGCGACGGTGACGACCGTTACCAGGGCAAGGGCGTGCGCAACGCAGTGCGCAACGTCAACGAAACGATTGCCGACGCGATCGCAGGTATTGAAGCTGATGACCAGCGCGTGCTCGACGCGACCATGATCGAGGTCGACGGCTCCGACAACAAGAAAAACCTCGGCGCGAACGCGATTCTCGGTGTCTCGATGGCTGCGGCGAAGGCAGCTGCTGATTCTGCAGGTCTGCCGCTCTACCGCTACATCGGCGGCCCGAACGCACACGTTCTGCCGGTCCCGATGATGAATATTCTCAACGGTGGCGCGCACGCCGACTCCGGCGTGGACGTCCAGGAGTTCATGATCGCCCCGATCGGCGCCGAGACGTTCACCGAGGCGCTGCGCCAAGGCGCGGAGGTCTACCACGCACTCAAGTCCGTCATCAAGGAAAAAGACCTCTCCACCGGGCTTGGCGACGAGGGTGGCTTCGCCCCGTCCGTGGGCTCTACCAAGGAGGCTCTGGACCTGATCGTCGAGGCGATCGAGAAGGCTGGCTTTAAACCGGGTGCCGACATTGCTCTGGCTCTGGATGTCGCTTCCTCCGAGTTCTTCGAGAACGGCTCCTACAACTTCGAGGGCGGCCAGCACTCCGCCGAGGAGATGGCCAAGGTCTACGCCGATCTCGTCGAGAACTACCCGATCGTGTCCATCGAGGATCCGCTGGATGAGAACGACTGGGAGGGCTACACCAAGCTCACCGCCGAGATCGGCGACAAGGTCCAGATCGTCGGCGACGACTTCTTTGTCACCAACCCGGAGCGCCTCGCCCGCGGTATCGAGGAGAACGCTGCGAACGCTCTGCTGGTCAAGGTCAACCAGATCGGTACCCTCACCGAGACCTTCGACGCTGTCGAGCTCGCGCACCGCAACGGCTACCGCACCATGATGTCGCACCGCTCCGGTGAGACCGAGGACACCACCATTGCCGACCTGGCTGTCGCTTTGTCCTGCGGCCAGATCAAGACTGGTGCTCCGGCACGCTCCGAGCGCGTGGCTAAGTACAACCGCCTCATCCGCATCGAGGAAGAGCTTGGCCCGGCAGCCGTCTATGCCGGCCGCGACGCGTTCCCGCGCTTCGACAAGTAACGCGCACATCGCGCGCCATACGCAAAGCGGGTAGCGCGGCCACGTAGACTACACAGTCACTATGGCCACTTCATCCGCCAGCGACTCCAGCCCCCAGCGCACCGGCATGTCCGGAGGCGCTGGGGGCTCACGTCGTCGCTCGACGACGGTCCCGGTGGCCAGCCGTGACGCCGAGCGTGCTGCGAAGAAGCAGAAGCGCCGGCGCACCGACTTGCTCAAGGGCGACATCGTGGGCGTCGCGGTACTCATCACCGTCGTTCTTGTCGTGCTTATTGCCATCGCTGTTCCGCTACGCAATTACTACGCTGGCAGGGCAGAAATTGCTCGACTCAACGAGTCTATTGCCGCCAAGGAAAGAGAAAAGGCACGCCTAGAGGAGGACTTGGAGCGGTACAGTGACCCTGAATACGTAAAGCAGGAAGCCCGCCGCCGCCTCGGCATGATGGAGCCCGGTGAGACAGCGTGGCGCATTATCGACCCCCGCATGGAGGGCACGACCATCACAAGTGAACAGGCGGAGGATCCTGACGCGCATGCGCCGTGGAACGAGGTGCTCTGGAACTCTCTGCGCGAGGTTCCTTAAGCACTGATTGTTTCCAGTCTCTGCCGCGCAGCATCGTGCTAAACGGGTTATGATGAAAAGTCGCAGACCGTGCGTGAAATCCGACAGGTTTCACAGCGAGAAGATGGAGTCAAATTTGGCAGTCAGCATTCAACCCAATGCCGATGTATCCAATGAGAGCACGATTGGAGACGGCACCCGAGTATGGCACTTAGCGCAGGTGCGTGAGAATGCACAGATCGGGGAAAACTGCATTATCGGCAGAGCTGCTTATATCGGTGAAGGTGTGCAGGTCGGCGACAACTGCAAAATCCAGAATCTCGCTCAGGTCTACGAGCCTGCTGTGCTCGGCAACGGCGTGTTCATCGGTCCTGCGGTCGTGCTGACCAATGATCAGTACCCGCGCGCGATCAATGAGGACGGCACGCTGAAGGACGCCTCAGATTGGGAGCCTGTCGGAGTCACAGTCGGTACCGGCGCTGCAATCGGCGCTCGGAGCGTACTTGTAGCACCCGTCACGATTGGAGCTTGGGCGCTGGTCGCAGCTGGCTCAACGGTGGTCAAGGACGTGCCGGATTACGCGCTTGTCGCAGGAACCCCTGCGAAGCGGATCGGTTGGGTCGGGCCTGCGGGACAGCCTTTGGCCAAGCTGCAGGATCCCGAAGATATTTACGAGTGCCCCACGACTGGAAAAAAGTTCCGCGAGCGTAACGACAAACTTGAGGAGATTGAAGTCAATGACTGACAAAGAATTCATTCCAGCTGCAAAGCCGATCGTGGGTGATGACGAGCGTAAGGCCGTCGACGCAGTCCTTGCTTCCGGCATGATTGCCCAGGGGCCGCGTGTCGAGGAGTTTGAGCAGAAGTTCTCCGAGATCGCTCTGGGTGGCGTTCCCGGAGTGGCCGTCAACTCGGGTACGTCCGCTTTGCACCTTGGTCTCCTCGCAGCAGGTGTGGGCCCCGGTGACGAAGTGATCGTTCCGTCCTTCACCTTCGCCGCGACCGGAAACTCCGTCGCCGCGGTTGGCGCAACCCCGGTTTTCGCGGATGTCGACGAGTACTTCTGCCTGGATCCGGTGGATGTCAAGAATCGTGTGACCGAGAAGACCAAGGGCATCATGCCCGTTCACCTTTACGGCCACCCGGCAAATATCGATGAGCTTCAGGCAATTGCCGACGAGAATAACCTTCTCCTGTTCGAGGACTGCGCACAGGCTCACCTTGCCACCTGGGGCGGGAAGCCGGTCGGAACGTTCGGCCTTTTCGGTGGTTTCAGCTTCTACCCGACCAAAAACATGACTACTGCAGAAGGTGGCCTTGTCTCTTCCGGTGATGACGAGCTCAGGAGGAACGTCCGGCTGCTGCGTAACCAGGGTATGGAGGTGCGCTACCAGAACGAGCTTGTCGGATTCAATAACCGTATGACCGATGTGCACGCCGCCATCGGTCTGGTCCAAATTGAGAAGCTCCTCGGCTGGACTGCCACCCGTCAGAAGAACGCGGAGTTCCTCTCTGCGAATATCACTGGGGCTGTGACACCGAAGGTCCATGAAAAAGCTACCCACGTCTACCACCAGTACACGGTCCTGGTTGAGGACGACCGCGACGGTTTCCAGAAGGCGCTTAACGACGAATACGGTATCGGCTCCGGTGTGTATTACCCCGTTCCGAACCACCGCTTGCCTTCTTTGGCTCACTTCGCCGAAGGCGTCGAACTGCCCCGCACCGAGCAGTACGCCAAGCAGTGCCTGTCTCTTCCGGTGCACCCGAGTCTTTCCCAGGACGATCTCGAGCGAATCGTCGAGGCAGTCAACGCTGTTGGAAAGGCTGGAGCATAATGACGGACTTGAGGTACGCAGTTATCGGTCTTGGCTCGATGGGGCGGCACCACGTCCGCAATGTCCGAGCCCTCGAAGGGGCCGAGCTCGTCGCTTTGGCAGACCCGTTTGGCGACAAATTCGGGGTCGCTGGCGACACGCCTTTGTACTCGAATGTTGACGACGTGATTGCAGCTGGTGTGGATGCGGTTGTGGTTGCAGTACCTACGTCCGAGCATCACAATGTGGCGAAGAAGCTCATTGAGAACGGTATTCACGTGCTCGTCGAAAAGCCCCTGGCTGCAACCGTTGCGGAAGCTCAAGAACTCGCTGATCTCGCCGCGGAGAAAAACGTGGTCGGTGCCGTCGGCTACGTCGAGCGTTGCAACCCGGCGATCAGCGCTTTGCGGCAGAAGATTGAGGAAGGCCTGCTCGGGGAGATCTACCAGATCGCCACTGTGCGCCAGTCCCCGTTCCCGGCCAGGATTAACGATGTCGGAGTGGTGAAGGATCTCGCCACACACGATCTCGATCTGACTGCGTGGGTTGCCGACAGCCCGTACGCGTCTGTGTCCGCTTCGACCAAGCATTCCTCCGGCAGGGAACACGAGGACTTCGTGACTGTGTCCGGCCAGTTGAACAACGGAGTGATCGTCAATCACCTCGTCAACTGGATGAGCCCGTACAAGGAACGTAAGACGGTTGTCACCGGAGAAAACGGTGCGCTCGTCGCAGAAACAGTTTTGAGTGACCTAACCTACTACAAGAACGGCGTTGACCGTATTGAGTGGGACCAGATCAGTAACTTCCGCGGTGTCTCTGAAGGCGAGGTCACCCGCTACGCGATCAACAAGCCCGAGCCACTGGCTGTCGAACACCGTAATTTCCGTGAGGCGATTCTCAACGGCACACCGAGCATCGCAACGTTCGCGGATGGTCTCCGTACGATGCGCGTGGTCGAAGCTGTCCTTGAATCTGCCAAATCCAACTCCGTTGTCAACGTGGAGGACTAAAAATGAAAAACGTCGCTGTAGTTGCTCTCGGCAAAATCGGTTTGCCGCTCGCTGTCCAGTTCGCCCGCTCCGGTTTCAATGTGACCGGTGTCGACATCAACGAGACCACTGTCGATCTTGTCAACCAGGGAAAGATTCCTTTCCCGGGTGAGGCTCATCTCGATGAGTACCTTCCGGAGGTCGTGGAAAGCGGCAATTTCAAAGCCACCACCGACTACTCCCAGGCAATTCCCGATGCAGACGTGATTGTCCTCGTCGTCCCACTTTTCGTGAACGAGGAGACGTGGCAGCCCGACTTCGATTGGATGGACGCTGCGACAAAGTCGCTGGCGGAGCACCTGACCCCGAATACGCTTATTTCCTATGAGACAACGCTTCCTGTCGGCACCACCCGGAACCGTTGGAAGCCGATGATCGAGGAAATCAGCGGCTTGAAGGAGAGCGAGGATTTCCACCTGGTCTTCAGCCCGGAGCGTGTGCTGACTGGCCGAGTCTTCCAGGACCTCCGCCGCTACCCCAAGCTGATCGGCGCGCTGTCCGAGCAGGGTGCGCAGCTCGGACGCGAATTCTACGAAGCAGCGCTGCAGTTTGATGAGCGCGAAGATCTTCCCCGTGACAACGGCGTGTGGGATTTGGGCACCGCTGAGGCATCCGAGCTGGCTAAGCTCGCAGAGACTACGTACCGCGACGTGAATATCGGGCTCGCTAACCAGTTCGCTGTCTACGCGGACAAGGAAGGCATTGACGTCAACGCGGTGATCGACGCGTGCAATTCCCAGCCGTTCAGCCACATTCACCGCCCGGGCATCGCAGTCGGTGGTCACTGCATCCCGGTGTACCCGAGACTGTACCTTTCGACGGATCCGGATGCGTCGATTGTCCGCGAATCCCGCCACTACAACGCGGGCATGCCGGAATACTGTGTGGGGCGTCTGGAGGGCGAACTTGGTTCGCTCGAGGGACAAACTGTCGCGGTGTTCGGTGCGTCTTACCGAGGTGGAGTCAAGGAGACTGCGTTCTCCGGAATCTTCGCTACCGTCGACGCATTGCGTCAGCGTGGAGCGAATGTGAAGGTTCACGACCCGATGTACTCCGACGAGGAGCTCGAAGCATTCGGATGGGAGCCGTACCACGAAGGTGAATCCGCAGCTGCAGCCATCATTCAAGCGGACCACAAGGAATATGCCAAGCTCACCCCGGCCGACGTTCCTGGTGTGAAGGTTCTTTTCGACGGTCGCAGTGTCACCGATCCGCAGAGATGGGACGGAGTTCCCCGCCTGACCATCGGCTAGAATCACTGCCTCCGCACCCACTGAAGAGAGGCGTCTACGAAGCATGCATCCGACTTCCGATCTCCCCATTCCACGCGAACTCATCGCTCCGTCTTATTCGGACGACGAATTGATTTCGCGGCTCTACCTGGAAAATGCCTACCTGAAGTCTCTTCGGCCGGCGTTCAACGTGGGGGATGGAGCCGAATTGCCCGACCGGGAAAGTCTTGAAGACGATGCCCGGTACGCATTCGTTAGACAATTCCTGCGCGAAACTGAGGATGCCGTGCCGCCGCGGCACCTCATTGTTGCAAATGAGTATCCCTCAAAACCGAAGCGCTACGCGAATGGCTTCATTCATCGTCGTGTGAAGTACTACCAGGCCAAGGGCGTTCAGGTGGATGTCGTGGCTTTTGGTAAACGCGTCCAGAAGGATGTGTACGACTACGACGGAGTCAAGGTCCTTGCGGGGTACGGGAACGAGCTAGCGGGCTTGCTCGCGGCGCGGGAGTACGAGTCCATCAGCGTCCACTTCATGAATTCTGAAATGTGGAAAGTGCTGAAAGATAACATTCCGCACAGCACGACTCTTTTGGTGTACGTGCACGGGTACGAGGCGCGGAACTGGTCGCGTTTGCCCTACGGCATCAAGGATTCTCAATATCTCAACGCGCGTATTGAACGATCCCTGCGCAACGAAGATGTCTGGCGTGAAATCAACAGCACTGGCGAAGCGCACTTTGTCTTTGTGTCCGACTGGTGGCGACGGGCCGCGATGGACGATCTGAATCAAGTATTCGACTCCGAAAACAGCGCCGTCATTCACAATTTTGTCGACACGGATCTGTTCTCTTATGAAGAGAAGAATCAGGACCAACGATTCAAAATTCTATGGGTCAGGAGCGCCCACTCGCACAGCTACGGAGCTGATATCGCTGCAGATTTTCTGCGCCGTCTCCGGGGCACGGACGTGTGGTCCGACCTGGACATCTGCATCGTCGGCGACGGCCAGTTCTTCGGCGAGTTCGATGCATTCGCGGACGATCCTGTAGTTACCATTCGTCGCGAATTCATCGGGCAAGAAGAAATTACGGCTTTGCACAAGAACTATGGATTTTTCCTGGTTCCTACCCGATTTGATACCCAAGGCGTAAGCAGGGACGAAGCGATGTCTTCCGGCCTGATCCCGATAACGTGTCCTGTCACAGCCGTTCCCGAATTCACAGATGAGAAGTCATCTGTCCTGTTCAACGAGGGAGATGCGCAAGCCGCGGTGTCCAAGTACCTCGAGATCCTCGATGATCCCGCGCAGTTCACCGAGATGTCTCGAGCGGCAGCCGATCGGATCAGGAAGCAAAATGGTGCACTGCAGACAGTCGAAAAAGAACTGGCATTGATGAAGAAGCAAGGGGGAGCACTGGCGTGAGCATTCTCATAACGACGAACAGGATCTCCCCTCTGCTGGGAGCGGTGTTGAGCGAGGTCGAGTCAATTGGCATCTCGCCGACTGTGCACTTCCAAAGGGAAGACCGCTTCGTTGGGCCAGCGCCTTATAAACCTCCGTGGCTACACGCTGGTGATGAGCTCATGCGGGCACGGCTCAAGGAAACAGAGAAGTGGGCCTCTGCACCTGCTGTAGTGCTAGCGCTCGGGCTGGCTTCAGCGTCCAAAGCTATCGATGAATTCGCCGGATTCCCCCTCGTTACCCTGATGACTCCCGGCGACCTTGATTTCAGCCCCCAGAATAGAGCGAAATCGCGGACGTTTGCTGCGGTGAATCGACACAGCAGTAGCTTTATCTTTGTCAATGAGTGGGAAATGACGAAGGCGGTTTCGCTCGGTTCTACTACGCCGCACTTCCTGTGGAATCCTGCCGACCTCTCGGCACATGTTGCACCGCTTCATTCAGATGGCGGAAAGATCGCCGTTATCTACGACGATTCCAAGCGGGTAGCGACTGACATCGAGACAGATAGCGCATTCGACAGTTTGAAGGACACAGCTGAGCAACTCGGTAAGAGCGTCGAGTTCATGCCTGCGAATTCTTTCTACTGGTACAGCGACTTCATGATGGGTCGTAAGTTCGCCAATGTGCTCAGACTGAGGTTGAAAGACGTTTCGCACGCCCTGTTCGTGGACGAGGACGCGGACAGCATCATCTCGTACGCGAGCATGGACAATGAGCCGGGAGAGGTGATGGTCGCTTCTTCAGTGGCTGCCGGTCTCATCTGCCGGGAGAAGCCAAACATCGCAGTATCCAGCACTGATACGTGGGCCGCACGTTTGGCAGGAACAGTCGAGGTGCTGGCGGATTTGCCTGAGTCGAGTGTTTCGCTTGGACGCCCCCTGGTTGAGATCCTCGACTCGATCATGGAAGCGCAGGTCCTTCCGGACTATTTCGAGGATTTCGGCGATCTTGATTCTTTCGCGGTGTTCCTTACAGTCGCTGCGGTTGAGAACCGATCTGACGGGGCGCGGCCGCAGCGAATCCGCAATATGTATCTGGCGCTGTCGAGGAGCACCCCGACCATTCAAGTGAATCTCGATCCGACGGTCCTTGGACGACGTTTAAAGCTCATCAGGTCGTGGCTTGATAACGGGATCAATTGTGAGGTCGTCTACGGAGAAAACTCCACGAATCCTGTTCAGAGCGTAGATGCGGTAATACAGACCTATCGGTTCCTCGATGAACTGGCGTCGGGCTACTCCACGCCTTCCTGCTGGTTCGTTCGCGATCTCCACTGGCTCGACCCAGATCTGTTCTCCAAGAAGGCCGCGGCGAAGGCTCGTCAAGCTGGGGCCTTCGAACTGGAGCGCATGTCCCGTTCCGCAGGAACGGTGGCCTCGCCGTCTATCGAAAGTGCTGAACTTTTCAACGAGTTGACCAAAGGCCACATTGATATCAAGTTCCCTCCACATGAGCTGCCCCCAGCTGTTTCGCGGGAGAACTGCGTGCTACTGCGTGGCGGGACCGCAGGGACGACTTTCCTTTACGCAGGAGGAATCGGTGATGCCTACAAGATGGGCATTTACCTCGATGCTGTTGCAGAATTCCTTTCCGGTCATGCAGATGGAGAAGAAGTTTTCTTTGACTTCCTGGTGCGGCCTACTGAACAGTCGACGTTGAAGCGGCAGTTGAGGGACCGAAGACTGCACGGGCACACGTCGATACGCGTGCTCAACGGAAACCTCAACGAATACCGCCCGCTCACCGCGGGCATCGTAGGTGTGCTTTTGCTGGAGTCCGCCTATGCCAACGGGGCGCTGCCGTATAAGTCGGTTTCGTACATCGAGAAGGGAATCCCTTTCCTTGTTTACGAGGGAAGTCCTGCGCACCGGGTGTTCGGCCGACATGGTGTTGTCGAGAGCATTGAGCGGAATGTTAGCGACGTCTTGTCCGTCATGCAGCAGATCACACGTGGTGAGAAGGCATCCAATATCGAATGGCGAAAGGTGTGGGCCGAGGAGAATTGGGATGCTCGAATCCACGCAATGAGGGAGATCGCCGCTGTTGGGTCCCGGGAAGTGTGAACCCAGAACCAAACGAAACTGACTCTTCGTCGCCGTAGATAGGGGAGTTATGGACGCCTCAATATGCGGTTGATGTCGATGACCTGTTCTGTGGCTGCACCGTGCCAAAGGATCGTTTCGAAGAGAATATTCGTCCGATTTCTACCGTCGGACGGGGATTCGATCTCCTTCTCTACTTCTCCCATGGTCAGGTTTGCGAAATCCGTGACAGCCAGAGCTGCCTCCATGGATTCCAGGAAGTCCGCACGGTCCACCTCCCAGTGCGTTGGTTGGATAGTAACCTTATTGTCCTTTGGATCATTACGCGTGGCAGCGACTTCATGGTAGTAGGGCTTACCAATCCATTCTGGTACGAGCATCTCAGTGATTTCTCTGAGCGGTTGGGAACGGATTCGTTCCAGCGGGGAAGCCCCAAATGCCGCGCGCGCTAGGGAAAGACTGAAAAGCGGAGCGACGATGCCGGGATTCGGGGGAGGAATCATCCGGCGGTAATTGGTGTTCATCTCCGTCAAGTCCAATGCATGGAACCCGTTGAATCCTTCGACAAAACTTTCAAGCAAAGCCTCTTGGTAAAGGATTCTTGATCGTTCCCGGATGTCTCTGGAGATAAGCGGCCAGTATTTTAAGGAACGGTCAATATAACGCCGTAGCGCTGGCTCGGCATCGCCTGCAGCCGCCTCCGACTCAAGGTACAGCGACCCCCTAGTCACCTCGCCACCGAGGCCAGAAATAGAGTAGTCGGGTACCGTTTGGCTTGTGGTGTTTTTCGGGGGAGCAGCACGGCGGATGAACGTCGACCAGTGATCTCCTCCCGTGAAAGTGAACCAGTCGCGGGTTCGGGAACGAAGATCGCCGACAGGGGAGTCCGCTTTCAACTCCGATCGGTCGATAGAAACCCAGTCGACATCCTGGGAAAGTGCTCCAACGAGTTCAGCGGCAATCTCAGTTTCCAATTTCGGAGGGAACCACGTTTGGTATTGAGCTGCCATTCCCGCGTTGAGCGTCAATGCCGCGACCAAACGTGAATCTCGCCCGCCACTCAAACCGACAATCGGGCGAGGCAATTCAATCAGCTGTGAAAGTGCCCGGAGGGGAGAAAGAAGAGTCTCCAACGTACCTGTTGCTTTGACTGGTTCGTTGATCTGCTGCTTGAGCTGGGTGCCAAGGGGTGTTGAGCGCAGGGAAAACGTTCCTGGTTTGATGACGAGGCGGCTGCCAGCAGGCACGAGTGATATACCGCGAATGAAGGTAGCTTCGCCTACCGCGCCACCGCAGTAATAGGGCGCCCAAAAATCCTCATTGGATTCGCACTGACGCCGTCGGGCAAGAGCTGCTGCCGGAATGCTGTTTGATACGACGGTGAAGTTTTTCTCGCGTGCGTAATAAATCCGCCCCGCGCCAAATGAATCGTTGTAACAGACAACGCTCTCGCTCGGTTTCTTGACCTGGAATATGGCCAACGGAGCTGGAAAATCAGCGATATCGGCCTTGCCAGAATGCACGCGCCCGAAAAAGCGAGTGAGGCCATGCTCCGGCTTCTGGATACACTCTTCCTCATAAATTGAATGCGAAGAAACCGTCATGGCATCTTCTCCCTGCTGGTTGAGAAATGACCCAGCCAGGGGCTCGAAATAACCGGGTGTGTAGAAAGCCCCTAGACGGTCAGTCTCGAGGCTGACCAATTCGTCGTTGGGAATAGAGAAGAACTCCCGCAAATCCCGCTTAAGCCGCTCGAAAGAAATCGGCTCCTCCGAGCAAACCGCAAGGAAAAGAGGTTCCTTGCGGTACATACCTGTTGTCATGGAGCCACAATAGCGCAGCAGCGACTTTGCCCGGTGTCCGTCGCAGCTCGTGGACTCCTACTCCTATGAAATGTCCTAGAGGTCTCGTGGCTGGAACGCCTGGTTCAGGAGGTGCTCCCTTTGCTCGAAGTACTCGGAGGCATCGGGGAGTTCGCATCGACCGGATAGTGCCAATCTGAAGTTGACGTTCAAAAGGTCGGTCGGGGTAGCGATGTACGGAGGCTGGAGATCGAGAAGTTTTCCTAATTTTTCTTCGAAATTAGCGAGCACTGGGATCCCCGCCACGAAGGCCTCCTCTGTAAGGGTATTCCACGCTCCACCGCTCAAACTATCAATGAAGATGGTGCCCTCGACCGGCTCAGAGCCGTCCGCTTCGACGAAGTCGATCATCGGGAACTGGGAGCGCAAAGACTCGAGAGCCTCCTGCTCTTCTTCCGTGCGGTGGCGCACAGCGATGATTGCGGTGATGATGTCATCCAGATCGCTCTGTTTCTGGATGGAGCTGTTTTCTGGAAGCACCGGCGGCAACCACTTGGCGGTTGGCTCGATGAGAAGAACCGAAGCATCATCGGAAAGAATCGTCGAAGCACGCTGAGCAGCAATCTTGAGTGCAAGCGTCGCGGCTCGCTGGCCTTCCGGAGAGATGAACTCTCCATCGGAGATAGACAGTGCATCCGGGCTAGTCCAATTGAAGAAGCCGAGGCCGCTGTTCCTGAGCTGATGCGCAAGGTTTAATCCGGTGCCCATAGCTTCCACGAACAACGGCTCGTAGTCTGTGGCGACCAAAGCGTCTGCACGCTTCACAAGCTTTGACCACGTTTGGAAGGTGTCTTCGATGTCTCCCGAGGCCGGCCCCAGAACCTCCCAATCGCCGTTTTCAGTGCGCATGACGATCTGGGACTTCACAGCGTATGCAATGCGCTGCTCGCTTGCGTCGACTGCCGTGAAAAGCGGCGCAAGCCGGCGAAGAGGAGTCCGTCCGAACAGTGGGCCGGTGGACTCGGGGGCCGGCTCGATCTCTGCTCGAATAGAACCAGTCTTAGCCGGAGACGACGCGGACTCGTTGCTCTTGGCTTCGGCGGCGTCCCATGCGGCGAAGAGACTTGTCTCCTGATTCTCCCAGGTGTGTTCTTCGCGGATTTTCTCGACGTTCTGCTTGAGCTGCGGCAGCCTCTTCATCGCCCGCTCGATGGCCGCAGCCATATCGGCTGGGTCATTCGCCGCGTGTGTTTCACCGATGTCGTGCTGGCGGATGAACTGCCCCTGAGCCTTCAGATCGCTGCCGACGATCGGGAGACCGGAAACGATGTATTCAGAATCTTCGTGGCAAGAGCCTGTTCGTGGGCTGGGGTGCTAAACAGCGGGCTAAGTCCGATATCAGCAGAAGAAATGTAACTGGTGACATTGCTAGATGGGACGTAGTCCACGATGTGGAGACGGTTCCTAATCTTGAGTTGATTGCCCATCTGGAGGATCTTGTTGCGGGGAGCAGAGTCGCGCGAACCCACGAATGCAAGGTGGAGTCCGGGGACCTTAGCCGCCGCGGCAACAGCGTCGAAGACACCGCGTCGCTCCGCAAGCTTGCCCACGTAGATAGCAAGTGGCTCGCCTTCGGGAATTCCAAGTTCCTCTCGCAGCGACACGCGCGCTGGGTCGGGGTTCGGGGTAAAGGCACCGACAGGGGCGTTTTCAACAACGAACGGACGCTCCTCAAGGTGGTGGCGCTTGGCAAGGGAAGCCGCGAGCTGATCGGACACAGTGATAGTGGCATCTGCGCGCTTGATCATGTCGGCTTCCAAGTTGAGCCAACCGAAGCGGTGCTGCGCCGGTCCGCTGAAGCGCTGCCCCGGCAGGTACTCGTGGGCATCGTAAACCCACGGTACGTAGACTCCTTGCGCCAGCATATCTTCGTGATAGGTAGCGGCAGCCGACATGGGGTGCCGGTCGTGGACGTGGATAATGTCCGGTTGAATTGTACGGAGAGCTTCCAAGAATGCGCCTTCGAAGCCCGAGATCTGCGGCCAGAGTTCACGCCACTCACCGGGAAGTCCGCTGCGCAGCCAAGGCTTTGCGTTGCGTGCGTTGACAGTGGCACGCAGTCCGCGCCGGTAGGCCGCGTTTGCCGGGCGAATGACTTTATTGACCGCACCCAACCAGTTTTTGGCCGGGCGGTTCGGTGCAGCGAACTTATTCGGGGCAAGGAGGTGCGGAAGAGAGCGGACAGAGTCGGCATCTGCGAAGTAGCGGGCAACCGTCACGCCCCACTCGCGGCTCTTGTCTTCGAATTCTTTTTGTTTACGGTCGACAAAGTCCTCTGCGGGCTCCGAGTCGTCATTCAGCGCGCGACGCCACTGGTTGTACTCTGTCCAGTCCGGAAGTGGGCGCAGGATCGGGATAGATCGGTAGGAACCGTAAAACGGAACGGTCTTGTCCTTGATGCCTACAAGATAGACATCGTATCCGGCTTTAGCGGCGGAGACTGCCGCCTTCTCCACTCGGGAGTCTCCTTCTACCGAGTTTCCTACTAGCATCGCCATTTTGCGTTGCGCTGACATTTCGACCCCACGTCCACGATTGCCAATAAACCTATAGCCAGAATGCTCCTGTGAAAGAGCGGGCAACTCTCTGGAAAACTACCACATGTCGCAGAGTCTGTTGGGGCTAGAGGTGTGTTATGTGTCTCTGTTTGCACAGTGTCTCCGCACCGCTCCAATGCATGAAACTGGCTGTGGAACAATAGCGCACATGAAAGTGAGTGAGAGTGATCTTGCGATCGTTGAGAAACAACTAGGGCGCGCGCCGCGAGGCGTCCTTGAGGTTGCGTATCGCACGCCTGACGGGCAACCAGCCGTAGTCAAGACCGCACCCAAGCTTGACGACGGCACGCCGTTCCCAACTCTCTACTACCTCACCGATCCCAGGCTGACGGCAGAAGCATCCAGGCTGGAAGTCGCCCAGGTGATGAAGTGGATGGAGGCCCGGCTCAACGAAGAATCTCCGGAGGGCGAAGTCCTCCGTGCGGACTATCAAGCTGCCCACGAGAACTACCTGCGGGAGCGGAACTCAATTCACGATCTCGGCACCGACTTTTCGGGAGGCGGAATGCCAAGCCGCGTCAAATGCCTCCATGTGCTGATCGCTTATGCTCTGGCAGAAGGGCCAAAGCGGGTTCAGCTTGGCACGGAGGCAGTGGCTCTTGCCGCCGCGCACGCCGGTTTGGGAGGAACTGCTATTCCGTCTGATTGGCCGACCCTTGCTGAGCTCGGCATTTCACTCGAAAGCGCTGGAGAGGGGCTGGCATGACACGTGTAGCTGCGGTTGATTGCGGCACTAATTCCATCCGCCTCCTCATCCACGATGATGAAGCAGGTGAAATTTCCCGCCGCAACACGATCGTCCGGCTTGGCCAAGGGGTCGATGAGACCGGGCGGTTCGCGGAAAGCGCCATTGCGCGAACACGCGCTGCGCTCGAGTCCTACGTCGAGGAGATGCAGCGAGAGAACGTGAGCCGAGTACGTATGGTCGCAACCTCGGCAACCCGGGACGCATCAAACCGCGATGCGTTCTTTGAGATGTCTCGCGATCTGCTCGGCCAAATTGAGCCAGGCGTCGGCGCAGAGGTGATCAGCGGGGAGGAGGAAGCAGCGCTGTCGTTCCGTGGTGCCACCGCCGACATAGATGAAGGGCGTGGACCATTCTGTGTGATCGACCTTGGTGGCGGTTCCACTGAGTTCGTCATGGAAGTCGAGAGCACAATTCGCGCGCTTTCCACCCAAATGGGATGCGTGCGCATGACCGAACGATTCATGCATTCGGATCCTGCGACGGAATCCGAAACGCAAGCAGCGCGACGCTATATCCGCCAGCGCGTGCACGAAGCTTTGGCTGCCGTACCTCTCGCGAGCGCCCGTGAAGTGATCGGTTGCGCCGGGACATTCACTACGTTGTCAGCGCTGGCGCAGGGATTAGACGTCTATGATGCCGAGCGTATTCACATGTCGGAGCTTTCCTTCGATGACATGCGTGTCATGACTGCGTACGTGCGTAGCCAAACTGCGGAACAACGTCGTGCGAATTCGGTGGTTCACGCAGGGCGCGCGGATGTCATTGGGTCTGGCGCGGTCATCGTTGAAGAGCTCATGGACGTTATTGAGCGTGAGGCGGGCGTAAGTAGCTTCGTGATCAGCGAAAAGGACATCCTTGACGGAATAGTTGCCGAATTGGATCAGGACTAGCCGTGGCAGCGGTTGACGGTTCATTGCCGTTTCAAAGCTGTGTAGATTATTAGGGGTCAAGCCCCGCCTATGATGGGCGTTTAGCCGCGCCCAGTGAAGTAAGGAAGACGTGTCCCGACGACCTAGAATCATGACGATCTATGGCACGCGACCTGAAGCGATCAAGGTCGCGCCGGTGGTGAGCCGTCTTCAAACCGATGAGAGATTCGAGTCTGTCGTCGTTTCCACAGGCCAGCACCACGAAATGCTGCGTCAGGTGAACCAGCGTTTCGGCATCGATCCTGATCATGACTTAGCGCTGATGAAGCCGAACCAGACTCTCAACGAGATAGTTTCGCGGGCGGTTTTCGGGCTCGACGCGATCATCGACACCGAGCAGCCCGACGTCATTATTTCTCAGGGGGACACGTCGACGGCAATGGCTGCAGCCCTTGCTGGTTTCCATCGCGGTGTGGATATTGTGCACCTCGAAGCTGGGTTGCGCACTGGAAACATCAGCTCGCCGTTTCCGGAGGAAGCAAACCGCAAAATCATCAGTCAGGTGGCGTGCCTTCATCTTGCTCCCACTCCGGACGCGAAAGAGAATTTGCGGCGGGAAAATATCCACAGCAAGGACATCGTCGTCACCGGAAACACAGTCATTGATTCCTTGCTCGAAGCCTCGCAATGGAATGTTCCCTTTGACGATGAACGGCTTGCTGCTCTGAGCAATACGTCTGACCGCATGGTTCTGGTGACAACACACCGCCGGGAAAACTTGGAAGTGATGGCGGAAATCGCTGGGGCGATCCGAGACCTCGCGGCATCACACCAGGACACTTATTCTGTGTTGCCGCTGCACTTGAACCCGAAGGTTCGTCTAGGTATTTTGCCGGTGCTGGAGGATTTACCGAATGCGATCATCGCTGATCCATTACCGTACGACCAGTTCATCGCCTTGATGAATCGCGCGCATATTGTGCTCACAGACTCAGGCGGAGTCCAGGAGGAAGCTCCTTCACTCGGAAAGCCAGTGCTGGTGATGCGCGAGAATACCGAGCGGCCGGAGGCAGTGCTGGCGGGAGCAGTGAAGCTCGTCGGCTCTGACCGCGACTTGATCGTTGCAGAAGTGACTAATCTGCTGGAAAACACGGTGTCCTACGAGGCGATGGCCAACGCAGTCAATCCTTACGGTGACGGCCAAGCCGCGCATCGAGCAGTTGAAGCGATCGCTGAGCTGAAAGGCGTCGGCACCCGAGTAGAAGAGTTCCAGCCGAAGTATCCGTAGCGGATACGATCAGAATCACCGTATTAAGCGGAGCAGGCTTAGTGGTACGAGAATCCAGGGAGGAGACTGGCGTGAAGATTCTGATCATCTCGCAATACTGGGCTCCTGAAAACGGCGTTCCTCAACGACGGTGGTCGTGGTTGACGCGGATTCTCCTCGAGGCTGGTCACGATGTCCGAGTGCTTGCTCCGCCTCCTCACTATTTGAGGAAACAGACTTTTCGGGAGTGGGTGCGCAGCCGCGTCGACCGCGTCAAAAATGCAGTTGACACCGGCCCCGCCGGCGAGACGATTTACCGCTCGGGGTATTTCCCTGGTGGCATGTCGATCACGCAAAAAGTGATCAACCAGGCGTCCGTGGCACTCGGGGCAATGCGGATGGTGGCCCGCAGAAACGGGCGAATCCAGGTATTCGCGCCGGATGTGATCATTGGCACGGTGCCCGCCCTACCGACGGCTGTGGTCACGTATGTCACGTCAAAGCGTCTTCATGCTCCGTACATCATCGATCTGCGTGATGCTTGGCCGGAATTGCTCGAATATTCCGATCAGTGGAATGCCGCTACAGGAGGGGTATCTTTCCGCCAGAAGGTCTTTTCCAAAGGGCCTCTTCAGCTCGTCTCTTCGCTGACTCACCATGTGCTCCACTTCGTGTACAAACGGGCGGCTGCGATCATCGTGACCGCAGAGGATCTTGCTGAACAGCTCCGAACAGATGACGTAGACGGCCCGCCGGTCGTAACAGTTCGCAACGTCTTTCCCGCGGAGACGGACATCCGTCGGAGGCATGAGACTGAAAAAGATTCTTTGCGTGTGCTCTACGCCGGGACTCTCGGTCGTGCGCAGA
This sequence comes from Corynebacterium sp. p3-SID1194, assembly GCF_025144155.1. Lineage (NCBI taxonomy): Bacteria > Bacillati > Actinomycetota > Actinomycetes > Mycobacteriales > Corynebacteriaceae > Corynebacterium > Corynebacterium sp. p3-SID1194. Next base: position 123,180 of record NZ_JALXWY010000003.1, on the reverse strand, counting down.
ATCTTAAGAATGCCCTGCATGCCGCACAGCTTGTGCGTGATCAAGGCGTGGATATCAAGCTCCGCTTTGTTGGAGCTGGAGCAGCCCGAGACGAATTGGAGAAAGCAGCGCAACAGATGGGGCTCGACGCCGAATTTGTGCATCGCAGGAGCAGCAACGATCTAGCCGAGCACTATCTGTGGGCGGATACCGCACTTGTGCATCTGACTGATTGGGAGCCGCTACGCCGCGCCGTCCCCTCAAAGACGTACGAACTGATCGGTCAGAAAATTCATATCTCCGGAGTGGTCGCCGGTGAAACCGCACGACTCATTTCACGCCTCGAAGTCGGGGACGTAGTGCCTCCGGAACAACCGGAAAAACTGGCGGACCTTTGGTGCGAATTAGCCCGTCATCCGGAGCGGCTGAGCGTCGGAGATAAAGGAGCCGCATGGCTAGAAAAAGAGCGGGAAGAGAACGCTCCCGCAGTCTTTTTGCATAGCGTTGAGCGTGCTGCGGAGTGTTCGAAGTGAAATCCGCTTCGCTTTTCCTGTCCTCAATGGCCTATCAGCTGGCACGTGATCCGTTAGACCTCGCCAATAAAGTGTCGGTGCGGCTGCGTGGACAGGCCATGAATTCTCACGCGACATTCGCCCCGCTCGGAGGCTCGCGTAAACGGGATTTCGATGTGCCTATTCTCACCTCCTCCGCGGCTCTCGGGGAGGAGCGTGTACTGCAAGTGTTGACGAACTCGTTACCGTTTTCACACGGTGGTTACGCCCACCGGAGCCATGAACTACTGAGGGCATTGAATTCCGGAGGGTTTGAAGCTTCCGCTATCACTCGTCTTGGTTATCCCGCCGTCATCGGTCGTTGGCCGTCGCGCGAAACTGATGTGATCGACAACGTGGAATACTCCCGAGCATTGCCGACGTGGCACCCGCTGAGTTTCTCACGGAGCATCCGGGCCCAAGCGAACCTCATCGTCGAGGAGGCTGTTCAACGTCGGGCGGGGGTTCTGCACACGACCACGCCATGGCCCAATGCCGCCGCGACGTCGATAGCAGCTCAGATCCTGGGCATACCGTGGGTGTACGAGGTTAGAGGGGAACCCGAATCAACGTGGGCAGCGGCTCAACCTCATCCGGAGGAGGCGCTGGCCAGCGAGTTCTACCAGTCCTCGAAAAGCAAAGAGACAGAAGCGATGCTTGCTGCTGCCACTGTTGTCGTTTTGAGCGAGGTGTCTCTCAGCGAGGCGCGGTCTCGTGGCGTGGGTAGAGCACACATCATTCCTAACTCCGTCAGGGAAGCGGAGCTCTCCCGCGCTATCCCGCCAGAGGATGCCCGAGCGAAACTGGGACTTGGCTCTGGACCCTTCATTGGGGCGGTCAGCTCGATTGTCGATTACGAAGGATTCGACAATGTTATTTGCGCGCTCCCTTACCTGCCAGAGAACGTCAAAGCTCTCTTCGTCGGCGACGGAAGTGTGCTTCCCGCACTGAGAGAATTGGCCGCGGAACTGGGCGTAAGGGACCGAGTAGTTTTCGCTGGGCGGCAGGCACCAGAAGAGATCACGGACTGGTACTGCGCGCTCGATGTCTTCGTCGCCCCCAGGAAGGACACCCGGGTGACGCGCGTGGTCACGCCGATGAAAATGCAACGGGCGCAGTCCTTCGGAATTCCCGTCGTGTGCAGCGACCTTCCCGCGCTCAGGGAAGTGACTGGGGGAGAGGCTTTCTATATCCCACCGGACGATCCGCGTGCCTTAGCAGACACTGTGCTTCGTGCCCTCGACCGCGGGCGGGAAACACGTGCGCCGTCGCAGATTTCGACGTGGGAAATGGGTGCTTCGCGTCTCATCGAGATGTACCGGGACCTTTCTTAAAGTCCCCGAATACTCCGCTTAGACCTCCACGTGCGCGATGTTGAGACCGTGTGTTTCCACAACCGAGTTAGCGAGAATCTCTGCCTCCGAGATATTCCAGGTGTGTTCTGAATTCCCGCGCACGCACAGGTAGTTGAAGCTGTCCGACGAGTAGACGCGTCGTCCTTTGCTTTCCAATTCGATCAACAGATCGCTGTCCTCGCCTTTGGTTCTGTTGGCGAAGGGCGTTTCGTCAAAGACTTCTTTCCACCCCACCAAGGTCGAACCAGATACGAACCGGTGCCACGTGTGCTCCCGCCGCGGCCATCGACGAACCACAGAGTCGATGCTTGGCAGGTAGAAGTACAACGAGGCTTTTCCAACCAGATCGGCATTACTGATGCACAAAGTGTTCACCTGGTCACGCAGGTAATTGGGCAGGTAGTAATCGTCGTCATCAAATTTGGCGATGATATCTCCGCTGGCGTGGGCGATCATGAGGTTGAGGCAATAGCCGAGGGAGGTTGAACCATCGGCGGAAAGGACAGTCACATCGTCGATACCTGCTCGGCGTGCACGGCTAGTAAAGTCCGCGGCGATGTCGATTCCGTGGCCCACGACGAGTAGCTCGATTTCGGGATAAGTCTGATGCGCGACCTGCTCGAGGAGATGGTCGAGCTCGCTGTCGCGGTTCGTGGAGCAGATGACGGAGACCTTGGGCGTTGTGCGTTCGTCGTGCTCAAAACCGAGAGCGTGCAGGACGGATTCTGCACGATGGCGGTAAGAGTGCTCTTCCCAGATACGGCGTTGGGCGCGGTGAACGGTTCTGCGCCGGAGCTGGTCCGAGTTCGTCAGCGCGCGAATGACAAGTTCAGCCTCCTCCTCTGTGCTGGCAGACGGAACCTCCTCCGGTGTGAAGAAATTCCGAAGCGCTGCTGATTCGGTGGAAATGACAGGGGTTCCGGATGCCACGATTTCAAAAATGCGCCGCGCGCACATGCTTGGGCTTTCCGTCACCGAATTCACGTTCAAGAAGGTCTTGAACGAGCGGTATGCTCCGAGCATTTGGGCATAGGGCAATGAGCCGGCGACATGCTTCGACCAGCGGCGGGGGAATTGGTATTTCTTCTCGCCACCTGCATGCCGAGAGAAGATGGTGAACTTGAGACCGTAGCTTTCCGCCGCATTGTGTGCAGCGCCGAGCAGAAGATCCATCTGCTTTCTCCGCTCGGGATATTTCTCCCGGAAGTACGTGCCGGCGAATGCGACATCACCGACGGGTTCCTCAACTCCATTTCGAGCAGGATTGTGCACAGCAGGTTGCGCCGCGAAGGGAAGTACCATCACGTTCTCGTGGCCCAAAGCTGCGGCGTACTGCGAAAGCAAATTGGAGTCGGTGGTGGCGACAACGTCGAACAGCCTCGCAGTGTTCAAGAAGTCGTCGTAGTGCGGGGGATCTTCTTTATTCCAGAAGAAAGTGGGCACTCCGATCTTCTTGCAGGCATCCACGACTCGTGTCAGCTCAGCAGACGGCGAGTTCGGGCCAGTGAGTTGATACTGCCATTGCCCGTCATTTCCATTCCAGGCTGATTCAACGAAGAAAAAGTCCAGATCAGACAGCTCTTCTTCGGTTGCGCCAGGTGTGACTGGCACTAGATTGAATTCTGGCCCCCATGCGGAAAGGGAGAACTCATCCATGATGTAACCGACGCGAAACGGAAAATGGGGTTGCTTCACAGGTGCATGGAGCGGGCTGTTCGTGGTGACCGCTGGAAAACCCCCCGCTTCCGCACGAGCCTTGGACCGGCTCCTTTGCCGCGAGACGATCTTGCGCGCCTGGACAATGACGGGTTTCGGAGCGTGCTGGAAGAATGCTCGCCGAGACTTCGCTTTGATGCGTCTCAAAAGCTGAGCGCTGTCGACCGAGCCAAGCCGCATGGTTGTTCCACTCCTTCGCGTGCTTTCGCTAGACCGCCCGTGATGCGTGAAGGGGCGGCTGGAAATACATAGGTGTAGATTACCGCGCGACTAACCAGGTGACTTTGCGCAGCCGCAAGTGGCTCTCTCGCCTGCATCGGCCGCGGGAGGGCTGATCTATAGTTTCAGGTGATGGACAAAGTGAGGAGAAATATGCGGAAGCTGGCGCGAAAGCTTTCTACCGGGCGGTGGTTAATCGGCCTGACTGCGGTTTCCGCCTTGTTCCTGGTTATGGGCACGCTGCTACCAGGGGTGCTGGGCAAGCTTTTTCTCGTCCTCGGCGCAGGGATCGGGGCATTGGTCGTCGTTGGCACTATCACATCCTTCAAACATGAAGCGACCCTTGCCCGATCGGCCAGAGCAGAACAAAACGCGAGCCAGAAGCTGCTAGCTGACCAGCTCGCGGCTTTGAACGGTGCTTTCGAATACGGAGGAATTCCGTCACACGTGGAAGCAGGCGAGACAGAGCACCTAGGCGTTGATCCACTTCGTTCGCGTGGGAATGGGACTGTTTATTCTCCTGGAGTCATCACAACAACACCGGTGAAAGATAAGCCCCATGCTCATACCGCAGGGCGTCTTGCGGCGACCCAGGAGATGGGAGCCGATAGCAGCTTGCAGCTGGGGCGTATCTATCACGCTTCCGACAGTCAAAGACAACGCCGGGTCATTTGGCTTGGGCCTGTGCCAGGCGATGTGCCGGAGCAGGAAGGCTGGATCATTGAAACGATCGCCCCGGGCGTTGCTATGGGGAGGCCGAACCCGGGGGCGTCGTACGTGGTCCTGAACCTCGCCGATACCGCGTGCTCCGCGTGGGAGCACCTGACCTCTTCACTGAATGTCCTGTCCTTCCATTCTGTCTACGAGTTTGTGATGCAAGCCAAGCGCAATGGCGCAGCAATCGTGCTTATCAGGGAAGATGTGCCGAGCAATCTGTCGGCGGGTCTGGAACAGATTGCGGATATCGCACTCGATGGGTCGCTAGATGTTAAGTCAGACGACCTATACGACTCGCTGCCGGTCTTTGATTTCATTCGCGGTGTCATGGGAAGAAGCGGGAAGCACAGTGAGGTGGTCGAACCGTGAGTTCCAGTACCGAAGCTGTCATCCTTTACGGCGATGTCAATCTGAATATCATCGACGGTTCGTCAGTTTGGCTCGTGTCCGCGGCAGAAGTCCTCTCTAAGGTCTTCGACCGAGTAGACATCATTCTTAAAGCTCCGATCGAAAACGAGAGATTGATCTCTTCGGTGAGCGGCATTCCGAATGTGTGGCTTCACGAACCTCCGGGTCGTGTTCTAACCGCAGCTGAAGCGGCGCAGAGCGCAGAACATCGTGTGCAGCGGGGCCCAGTGGATGCCATTGTTGTGCGCGGTTTAGACGCCTGCGGGGAATTCGCCAAGCGTCCCACGCTTGCGAAAACGCTCTACAGCTACGTCACTGACCTCCCGTACCCACTTGAGAATGCTGCACCACAGCGGCTGGAACTACTGAACGACATCGCCACTGCGAGCCGGGGCATGTTCTCCCAAACTGAAGCCTCTCGTTCGTACCTTGAAGCCGTTTGTCCGGCGGCAGCGGGGAAGACCAGCCTCATGCGGCCTATGATTCCCGCGACTCAACTCCGCACACGGGATCACAGCGGACTGGGAACAGCAGCAAATCCACTGCGTCTCGTGTATTCAGGAAAATTCGCAAAGCCGTGGAAGACGCTCGAAATGCTCGAGCTCCCGCGAGAGCTGGAAAAAAGGGGCGTGCACTCTGAGCTGGTGGTTGTGGGAGACAAATACAATCGCGATAGCGCGGACCCGAGCTGGGTTTCCAGAATGCGCGATGCGCTGACGACGGCGGCTAATGATCCTCATTCGGGTGTCCGTTGGCTCGGTGCCTTAGAACGCGAGAAGTCGTTGGAGGAAATCGCTCGTTCCGATATTGGAATCGGGTGGCGCTCTCGGGAACTGGATTCGAGCTTGGAAATCTCGACGAAGGCACTCGAGTACTCGTTGAGTGGAACGGTTCCGGTGATAAACCGCACCGTGGACCACGAGGCTTTGTTCGGTGCAGATTATCCGTTCTTCGTCACGTCAGATACCACAGCAGCCAACCTAGCTGAGCTTTTGGTCGCGAAAATCGGTTCCCTCGATGAAGCTGTGAGGAGAGCCGCAGACGCTACTTCGGCCTACACAATGGACGAAGCAGCTGTGTACCTGCGGGAGGTGTTCCGCCGCAAAGCTACGGTGAGTGCTACAGGAAGCAAGGATCCTGGCGCCCGCCCACTTAAATTGGTCGTGGCTTCCCACGACATGAAGTTCATGGGCGAACTCATGCAGTTCTTCCAACAGGATGGTCGTTTTGAAGTCAGGGTCGACGAATGGAAGACCTTGCACACCCACGACGAGAAGAAGTCCACGAAGCTTGCGCAGTGGGCCGACATTGTCTTCTGCGAGTGGGCCGGGCCAGCTTTGCGTTGGTATTCCGTGAACGCGCCTGCCAGGACGAGATTGTATTCCCGCCTGCACCGTTTCGAGATGAACGGCGCGTGGATGGACGATGTGGCCTGGGACAATGTCAACGGCCTCGTGTTCGTCTCATCCTTCATCAGAGACCAGGTTGTGCAGCGCTTCGGCATTGAAGAAAGCAAGACGCACATCATTGCGAATGCGATTGATACAGCGGATTTCGACCGTCCGAAACTGCCGAACGCACAATTCCACGTGGGCATGGTCGGGTACGTGCCTTTCCTTAAGCGGCCGGATCGAGCCGTCGACCTTTTGAGCATGCTCCTCGAAGCGGACAGCCGCTACACGTTGCATCTCAAAGGCAGGCTGCCGTGGGATTATTCGTATGAGTGGAACAAAGCGCTTCAGAAACAAGCGTATTTGGAGTTATTCGACAGAATCTCTCGTGATCCGCTGCTCAGGAAGAGCGTGGTTGTGGAACCGTTCAGTGCGGACATCGCTTCGTGGCAGCGCGGAATGGGGTTCACGTTGTCACCGAGTTCGCTCGAGAGTTTCCATTTGGCGCCAGCAGAAGGAATGGCGTCGGGCTCGATCCCGGTCGTTTGGGAGCGCGAAGGGGCCCGACAAATCTTCGGGGACTATGTGGTCGCATCCTTGGGTGAGGCCGTCGAAAGAATTACGGCGTTGCGTGAGTCGGCGGCCTTCGAGAAAGCCTCCGCACAAGCTAAATCTCAAGCTCAAAAGTGGGATTCGCAGGTCCTCACCGCACAATGGGCCGAGTTATTCTTGGGACACTCTGAGTCAGATGGTGGCAATCCAGCGCAGGGGGAGAGTTAGATGTCGTTAATCCTCGTCGTTGCGCCGAAGAGATACTTACCTGGCAACGAGGAAACTCGGGACGAGATCCTAGAGCATTTGGGCCGCAGCACGGGACTGTTTCTCGGCTCACGGTATGCGGACACCCCCGAGGTTCACACTGACCTCAACGACACGGGTACATGGCTCGCCCAGTGGACTGCGGCCAACGGGAATGATGACGATATCTTCGCTCTTGAAGGCGGGAAGTGGGCGGCGTCTACAGCCAATAAGACTGCGCACGATCTCATGAAGAAGATTCGCTCCCGAGCTGGATCAATCTATTTCTCGGAGCCAGTGTGGGGTTCGTTTGCAGCAGTGCACGGTGACAGGGGTTCGTCGCGGATCATCGCGTGGAACACCGTACCGTCCATCGATCCCATCTACTTCGGAGAAGACGAGGACTATTTTTACATCAGCAACCGGCCAGTGATGTGCAAGCTGGCCATGGCCAGGAAAGACCTTGGGCCGGAGGACCTGGACCACACCTACATGGTCGAGTATTTGGAATTCGGATATTCCTTCTCGGGGGTTTCGCCTTTCAAAGGCGTCCGGACTTTGCCATCGAGAAGCGCGTTGTCCATCTACGGTTCCAGCTATTCGTTCATTCCGGCTCCGCAGCAAGCATCCCACGACGTCGAGGAACGCGATGACGCGCGTTTTCAAGCTGCACCCGAGCTAGCGCATGCGCTTATCAACGCAGCAGAGCGTTGCATGGAGCGCTCCGCGTATCCTGAGCTCCAAATTCGACTCAGTGGTGGATTCGATTCTCGTCTTTTGCTCGGCTTGTTCCGCAGAAGCGGGAAAGAGAATATTATTTGCGTCACGCACGGTGTTGAATCTGACCGCGAGGTAGCGATTGCATCTGAGATCACTGCTCTCGCCGGCGTCGAGCACATCGTCAAAGCACCTGAGCCGCTCGTGGAGGGGGACTATTTCGCGTCTCTCACGAAGTCGATCCTCGACAGCGGAGGCCTGATCCCGTCGGAATCACTGGTAGCGCCGTTTTCCCCGACGGCACCTTTTCACGGTGGTGGGGCGATTTCTCTCGGCCAGTGGCCGTTATTTAAAGGCTATCTGGACAAGATCCCGACGGCAGAAGAGGCAATCGTTGCCTTCCGCATTGCCACGCGTGCCGCTGGGCTTGTGAATGAAGAGAATTCAGAGCACTGTGCTCGCGTCGTGGAGGACTGGATGAGTTCGATGGCGGCAGTGTCGAATGTGGAGGTCCTCTACAACTTCGCCCGTGATCAGCGTTCCAGCCGCTATCTGGAAGCTCAAACGAGCCAGACGGACCGTGAATGCCAGGTCCTATACCCCCTTGTGGACTCGGAAGTGACAGCAATCAGTGATGCAGTTCCGCTTACGAACCGGGCTCTTAATTATGCTTCCTTCCTGGCATTGCAGGAGATTTGGCCGGAGGCGCTGGCCGTTCCATTGAATACGACGCAAACATTGCGCTTTGAAGCGAACGGGCACGTCGAAGGCATATCGGGAGATTTCTTCGCTGAGCGCAGGCGTGAACCGCGTCCGTTTGAGGGCAGCGTGCTTGCTCCTTCTTATGCCGGGACTCAATTTGAGCAAACTGCAGTTGCGATTGAGTTTCATGCGGCTGAATTCGTACACGAGAGCGCTTCGTGGACTGCGATGAAAAGCATGCTTGACGACGAGTTCGTGGAGACCATTGAGCGAGTCCTCTCCGCCGGTCCAGCTGACTTGGGCAGTCTCTTCGAGACCTACGAAGACAAGAAGAACGCGAGGGTCGCGTTGTCCCGCTTAGCGTTGGCATCCATGTGGATGACGGGGATGTGGCTGTAGCCGCGGTCGCGCAAGCCGAGCTGTTCCTCTACGCGAAAAGCAGCTGGATCACTGCGCCCAGGACCCGCGGGTATTAATCACCCGGTCCGGCGGGAAAGCGGAAGTATCAAGGTCGTTGAACTCGTCGTGGTTCACCAGCAGGACGATCGTCTCTGCGGAGTCTAGAGCTTCCTGGGCTGTTCCTAAGCGGACATTATCGAGGTCCGCGAGTGCGTCCGGCAGAGCCGTGATGTGCGGTTCCACGACGATGAACTGGTGATCGGGGTGGCGGCTTGCGGTTTTCACAGCGATGTCGAGTGCCGGGGACTGGCGGAGGTCATCGATATTCGGCTTGAACGTCAAACCAAGAAGAGCGACTGCTGGTGTTCCTTCCACTTCTGCGGTTTGCTCAACGGAGTTGGCCTGAGACTCTATTGCTTGAGAAATCTTCTGGTACACCCATTCTGGCTTGGAATCGTTGACCTCCCTCGCAGTGCGAACCAGCTTCGCAGTATCGGGGGCTGTGGAGACGATGAACCACGGGTCCACGGCGATACAGTGGCCTCCGACACCAGGGCCTGGCTGGAGGATATTCACACGCGGGTGGTGGTTGGCCAACTCAATGAGCTCCCACACGCTGATCCCGAGTTCGTCGCAGATCATGGAGAGTTCATTCGCAAAAGCGATGTTGACATCGCGGAACGAGTTTTCAGTGAGCTTAGCTAGCTCAGCGGTCGTGGAGTCGGTTTCGAGGAGGGCCCCTGTGCAGAATGTCCCGTAGATTTCTTTGGCGCGTTTAGTGGCAGCCTGAGACATCCCGCCGATGATGCGGTCGTTGGAACGTAGCTCGCGCAGTGCTTGACCGGGCAGGATTCTTTCTGGGCAGTGTGCGAAATAGAGCTCTGCGCCATCGGTTTCGCCACCATCTTGGTGTAGGCGCAGATCGCTTCGCAGATCCAGAATCCGTTGGGCAAGACGCTCGGTCGTGCGGGGTGGAGAAGTCGACTCCAAAATGATGAGCTCTCCGCCTTTGAGCTTCGGAGCGATCGACTCCGCGGCGGTGTAAATAAAGCTCATATCGATATCATGGCGGTCCGTGAAAGGGGTCGGCACCGCGATGACGTAGACATCTGCTTCCGGCATGTCAACAGTGGCACGGAATCGGCCGCTACTGATCGCTTCAGCCAGTTCTTCCTCCAGGCCCGGCTCAGAAATAGTGAGTTCGCCGCGGTTGATCGCGTCGACCTTTTCCGAAAGGACATCAACGCCAACGACGTTCAGTCCGGCGTTGCACATGACAATTGCGGTCGGCAGGCCGATGTAGCCCAGACCTACGAATGCTACGTTTTTCATAGTTGTGAGAGATTCTACTTAGCATGACTGGCGCAGCGCACTTGCGCGCGCATCTACCAGGCACAAGTCCTGATCCAGCCTAGAGATTAGTTTTCTGTTGGGCGGCTTTCCTAGCGAGAAACAGCCGAGCCGGTTCGTCCTTTGCGGGAGCATTGATGAATCCGAGCTCCGCCAAGCGGTCGCGATCTTTTTCCACGACGGCTTTCAACGCTGCCTCGGCGAGATCGCTCGGGGGAGGGACATGCCCTAAGCCCCAGTCGTCCATCAACAGATTCATATTGGGTGAGTGCGCAGGAATTCCCCGCATCCACCAGGCGACGTGGCGGTCCCTGTGGTGGGCGTCGTAGAGGTTCTGCATGAAATAAACAGTATTGGGGAAGCCGTCCCGGTACACATCGGTGAGGTTGTACGTGATCGGGGTTTGTTCAATCTCGCTTTTTCCCCATGCTCCCTGCACGTAGTCCGAAACAGTCTTCGGCGTGTATTCCGCGATGTTGGTTTGCGGGTTCATCGCCAGCACGGAGGACCCCGGGAATCCGTGTGAATAATACAGACTAGCGAAGCCGCCGCCGGAAGAGCCGAAAAACACGACGTGCTGGTTTACTTTGCATCTCGAAAGAAAATGCCTGATCACATTCGGTAGGTCCCGTTGCAACGGCTGGCCTTCGGCGCCGGCGTACCAGCCGAGGCTCAGCCCCCTTTCCAGAATGGGATCCGAGACACAGATGATGTTCGCATCCAAGTCGGTGGTCATTCTCAACGCGGAGAACAAGGGGTAAGAGTTAGTTCCGCTCGGTGACAGCGCCGCGTGGAAGCATACGACCGTGGTGGAGGCTTCACGGTCGAGGAACAAGATATCAAGGTCCCCTGCACCATATTTGATGGTGGTGAGCTCCTCTTTGGGCGTATCGCGGTAGAACGCTTCAAGGTTGGGGTACGAATGCAGCGCATCGAACCTAGTGATGTCGCGTTTGAGCATTCTTACACTTTACCCGGCTATCCGAGTGTACTAGATATTCGCTGTGGCAGCGGCCAAGCGACTTTGAATACGCGCTTAATCGTGGTCTGGTTCGTAAATGGTGTCAGCGATCTCGCCGTGGTTCTTTCCGCGACCGCGGCGCAAGTCCTTGACCTCGCGCATCCGCGGATCCGGGTCGAGCTGGTTCGCAATGGTCTTGCGGGTCGAGCGGATCACCTGCTGGGTAAGAGGCGAGTTGACCACTTTCTGCGTGGTGTCCACGATCTGGTGATAACGCTTTCGCCCGGCCTTTGAGCCCATGACATATCCGGCAGCTGCTCCAATTGCCAGTTGGGTCAAACGTCCCATCGTGTTCAGCCTCCTTGTAGAGCTCCGTGCCAGTACCTTTTCACCTTAGCGAACCCACTTTAACGACGTGACTTGGGGAGATTGTTCGCAGCTAGCGTTGCATAGTTATACTTTGACGATGCGTCCGCCGCATCTCGCGCACTAATGATGCGTAGAGCACGTGGTTCAAAGGCGCAGCGAGGGGCTATAGCTCAGTCGGTTAGAGCCGCGGACTCATAATCCGCTGGTCGCGGGTTCGAGCCCCGCTGGCCCCACAATTTTCCGGTCAAGCCCAGCGAGGCTGACTATTCGTCTTACAGTTTGACGATCATTTTGCCGGTGTTGCCGCCGTCGAAAAGCTCGAGGAACGCGTTCGGCATGTTGTCGATGCTCTCACGCACGGTCGTCTCGTAGCTGATCGAGCCGTCGACGACGAGCGGCGCGATCCTTTCCTGAAATTCTTTGGCCAGGTGAGAATACTGGCCCACCACGAAGCCGCGCAGCGTCAGGCATTTGCCGATGGATAGGCCCAGATTGCGCGGCCCTGACACCGGCTCGGTGTCGTTGTACTGCGCGATCGCCCCGCACATGGCGATCCGGCCGAATGTATTCGCATTGGCGATTGCCGCTTCGAGGTGGTCCCCGCCGACGTTGTCGAAATAGACATCGATGCCTTCCGGTGCAGCCTTGGCAAGCTGGCCGGTGACGTCGCCGTCCTTGTAGTTGAACGCCTCGTCGAAACCGAGCCGACCGGTGATGTAATCGATCTTCTCCGCGGAGCCCGCAGACCCGATCACCTTCGCCGCGCCGAGATGCTTAGCGATCTGCCCAGCCGCCGAGCCCACAGCACCCGCCGCACCCGAGATGAACACGACATCGCCTTCCTTCATCTCGCCGACGGCGGTCAGCCCGACATAAGCAGTCAACCCCGTCAGACCGAGCATGCCCAGATACGCCTCTGCCGGAGCGATACTGGTGTCAATCTTTTCCGCCTCGCTCTCGTTCAGGACAGCGTGTGTGCGCCATCCCGCGAAGTGACGCACGGTGTCGCCCACCTTGAACGCGTCAGAGCGGGACTCCGCAACAGTGCCGACCGCGGTGCCTGTCAGCGGTTCATCGATCTGGAACGGCGGGATATAGGACTTCACGTCATTCATTCGCCCACGCATGTAGGGGTCGACGCTGGCGAAGGAGTTCTCGACGAGGATATGGCCGTCGCTAAGCTCTGGCAGCTCTTTTGTCTCGAGCCGGAAGTTCTCGCTGGTCGGTGTGCCTTCCGGGCGGGAGGCGAGGACCCACTGCTTGCTTGTAGTCAATGCTCTGCTCCTTGAATCGTCGTTTTCTCGGCCCGACCCTAGACTCAATCGCCCAGCGGGGCCACCTTCCCGAAACTCTCGCTGCCGTGCTGCGCAACAGAAACACCCCGCTACCAGCTTCTGTGCTAGTTGCGGGGTGAGTGTATGTGCTCCTCCAACTGGGCTCGAACCAGTGACCCTTCGATTAACAGTCGAATGCTCTGCCAACTGAGCTATGGAGGAATATCTGCTGTAGCTTTGCTTGATTCTCAGTGAATCAGGCGCTGCTGTGCAACGTGTTGATACTCTAGCGTCTCACTGAACAAGGTTACAAATCGCCTGTATGGGGGCGCTTTTTGTTGTCCCAGATCGCCCCCGCAACCGCTCTACACGTCGTAGCTCATCGGCGCGCCGGGGCCGAGCGGGATGCCGAGGAAGTACCAGGCGAGGAAGAACAGGAACCAGCCGGCGCACATGGCGATGGAATAGGGCAGGGCGAGGGACATCAGAGTGCCCACGCCGGCCTTCTTGTAGTACTTCTGCAGGAACGTCAGGGCGACGGCGAAGTACGGGGACATCGGGGTGATGATGTTGGACGGGGAGTCGCCGATACGGAACAGCATCTGGCTGACTTCGGGGGAGACACCGACGTACATCATCATCGGCACGACCACGGGCGCCATGAGTGCCCACTGGGCGGAGCCAGAGGTGATGAAGAGGTTGAGCAGCGCGACCATGAGCACGAACGCGGCGAAAAGCAGGATGTTCGGCAGGTTCCACGTCTGGAGGAGCTCAGCGCCGCGGATCGCCGTCCACGAGCCGAGGTTCGACCACTGGAACCACGCGAGGAACTGGGAGACGGCGAAGAAGAGCACCATCATGGGCAGCAGGGACTCCAGCCCCTTGGCCATGAACGACGGGATGTCGGACGGCGATTTCACGGTGCCCACGATGAGGCCGTAAACGAGGCCGGTGATGAAAAATGCCAGGGCGATCGGCACAGCGATGGCTTGGATGAGCGGGGACTGCATGAAGCCCTCTTCGGGGCGTGCGAAGGGGGAGGCGGGCGCGAACAGCAGGGCAAAGTAGACGGCGAAGAACGCGAGCAGCGCGACGCCGGACCAGATCAGACCCTTTTGCTCCAGGGGTGACAGGGCGAGGTCGTCTTGTGAGGCGCCCTCAGAGTCGCTGTCAGAGTCACTGTCAGACTTCGACGAAGCATCGGAGTCAGCGTCATCCGGCTCCGTGTCGTCGTCGAAGGCAAGCTCGGAGGGGTCGATGTGGTCGTCGTCGATAAGCTGTTTGGCTTTTTTGTCCACGTAGAACTCGGTGACTGCCGTGATGATCAGCGACAGGACCACGGCGGACGGGATGACGAAGAAGATGTTGGCGAGGGGGGAGACGGCGTAGTTTTCGTCGACAAGCTGTGCCGCGGAGGTGGAGATACCGGCGAGCAGCAAGTCAGTGATGTTGAGGATCAGCGACGCGTTGAAGCCCGCCGACGATGCCGCGAACGCGACCATCGCGCCCACGATAGGGGAGCGGCCGACCGCGTAGAACGCCATCGCGCCGAGCGGAATGACGATCACGTAGATCGCGTCGGATGCAACGGAGCCGGTGACGCCCGCGAGTGCCACCATGAACGTGAGCATCTTCGGGCTGACACGCACCACCATGCGGCGCACCAGCGCAGACAAAAGGCCAGCTTTCTCGGCGATGGAGACACCGAGCATGACCGCGAGGATCACGCCGAGCGGCGGGAACGAGATGAAATTATCCACCGCGTCCGACACCATGCGCGACAGATTTTCGGCCGTCAGCAGGTTTTCCACATGGATTTCTTCGCCGGACGACGGGTCGATGGCGCTCAGTCCCGCGTGGCTCGCTAGCCACGACGACACCGCCACAAAGCCCGACAGAATTACGAATAGCCAGAACGGGTCGGGCAGCTTATTGCCGATCTTTTCGATCCAGCCGAGGAAGCCCGCTGAGTCATTCTTGCGCTTGGTCATCGTCGTTGCGCTCATGGACGGCAGCTTACAAGAGCATGCGCGTCAGTTTCGGAAAAGCGTCCCCAAGGCATTGCTTATCGACGTATCGTTTCCCCCATGAAACTCCCTTCCGCCTTCCTCGTTACCGCCCTGACCTTCTCCGTCGTCGTCCCCGTTTCTGCAGCGTCCACCGCCGCTGCCGCCGAGACTCCCTCCGGCGCTCCCGCTAGTGAGACCGGCACCTGCTCGATTGCGTACACCGCCGCCGAGATCCCCGCGATCGCCGCCGAGAAGCTCTGGTTGGCGCACTACAATGACGCGACGTGGCGCGACGCGCTGAGGGAGTACAACTCCCGCAAAGCTGAGCTGTCCCGCAACCTCGACAACGGTGAGGCCACGGCTGAGCTCGTCGGCACCCTGCCTCTGAAGGACGAAGGGGAGACCGCGACGGGTTCGTCCGTTTTCGGCAAGCTTTTCGACGGCACCAGCTCCTTATCCCCCGAGCGCACTGGCCACGTGCCTTACGGCGCCCTCGCGTTCATGTACAACGCCGACGACTGGCGCACCAAGGTCGTCAACGCCGGTTGCCCTGATGCCGACGAGCGCCCCGCACCTCCTGAGGAAGTCCACGAGGTGACCGTCCCCGAAGGATCCGCCGTCGCGCCGAAGGAGTGGCAGGGCGCCCTCGTCGGCGTTCTCGCCCTGCTCGGTTTTATCGCAGGGGGCATCGCAGTCGCGCCGCAGCTGACCCAGTTGGTGAAGCTCCCGCAGCTTCCTTCGCTGCCGCAGCTGCCGTAAATCCCGCGCTAGGCTGGCGGGCATGGAACTCGCCCCGCACCTTGAAAACTGGCCCGCCGACACCGTCGCCGCCGCGCTGATCGCGCCGGGCGCAGGAGCCGATGAGACCAGCACCTTCGGAGATCAGGAGCATGTCTTCGAGCTCGCTAGCGTGACGAAGCTGCTCGCCGCCTACGCGTTCCTCATGGCCGTCGAGGAGGGCGTCTTCGAGCTGAGCACCCCGTGCGGGCCGGACGGAGCGACGGTGCGGCACCTGCTCGCGCACACGTCGGGCGTCGGCTTCGATACCCGCGAGCCGCAAAAGCCGGTGGGGGAGCGCCGCATCTATTCGTCGGCCGGCTACGAGATTCTCGCGGAGCGCCTCGAGGAGGAGACCGGCATGACATTCGCCGAATACGCCGCCCAAGGTGTCTTTGAGCCCCTCGGCATGAGTTCGACCGAGATCTACGGTTCGGCGGGGCACGGGGGGAGGTCGAACGTCGATAATTTGCTCTCTTTTGCGCGCGAACTCCTCGCGCCCACGCTTATCGACGAAACCACCCTCCGCGACGCCTTCGCCAACCAGTTCGGCGATGTCCGTGGCATTGTCCCCGGCTACGGCATGCAAAAGCCTTGTCCCTGGGGCTTAGGCTTTGAAATCAAGGCTGATAAAGACCCCCACTGGACCGGCGACGGCATGCCCGAAGACACCGTCGGCCACTTCGGCATGGCAGGCACCTACCTGTGGGTCGTGCCCGCCTGGTCCGAGTCGCGCGCCGCTGGCTCAGCCATGGTCGCGCTCACCGACCGCGAATTCGGCGACTGGGCCAAACCCCTGTGGCAAGAAACCAATACCCGCATATTTGCCGAGCTAGATTAGTTACGATACGTGAATGTACTTCGGTGGCATTGACAATGCAGTAGGCCAAGCCATTGCTCTCCTCGACTTGATCGGTGTGTTTCTCAACGCGATCATCGGCGGGACCGTAGCTCGGCGAATGAGATTCGACGCGGTGGGCTTCATACTCATCGCCATCATTTCGGGCATGGCTGGCGGCATGATGCGCGATGCCTTGATCGGCAATACCCCCGTCGCCGCGCTTGCCGACCCCTGGTACATCTCCGTCGCCGTCCTCGGCGCCGCCACCGCTTTCTTCGCTAACCTCCACGGTTATGTGTGGGAGCTCGCGCGCTTCCACGGCGACATGATCATCCTCGGCGTCTGGTGCACCACCGGCACTATCACCGCGATCGGAGCCGGCGTCGCGTGGCCCGGCTGCATCCTCATGGGCGTTCTCACCGCGACCGGTGGGATGGTCATCCGCGAGGTTCTCATCGGGCGGATCCCCCGCATCCTCAACGACCAGCAGATGTACGTCGTCCCCGCCATCGCCGGGTCGATCACCGCCATGGTCCTCTACAACGCAGGGCACGCCACCGCCGCTATCGCCGCCGCGCCGCTCGTCGGGTTCACGCTCGGCACCGCTGCGTACTGGGCCGGCTGGTACGTCCCGGTCACCATGAAGAATGCGCCGATAAACACGTGGGCGCGCTTCATGTTCACGCCCTTCGGCAAGCTCGAGCCAGAAGCTTTGCGACGCTGGCGCCTCACCAAATCCTCCCTCCCCTCCGACGATCCGCTTGCCGACGACGGCATGATGCCCACCAAGGGCGAAGTCCGCGAAGCTCTCCGCGGGGCTGCTGGTCCTTCCTACCGTCCTGATGTACGTCCCGGCTCCGACCCGAGCTCCCATCCCGCCACCCGTGACGAGTTCCTGGGTGCCTTGTATCGGGTGTTCGTCGATTCGCGCGGTGAGGACTCCGCCGACGGGTGGGCCGTTAAACGAAGTTAAGCAACCTTCAACCCATCCTTGAATGATCGGGGGGATCAAGCGGTTGTTGAGGGTTGCCCGTGTGGCTTAAGCGAAGCAACAATTGCCGAGAGTCACATGAGGGCGTTGGGGAAGACGAGCCTCGTCTGACGCACCACACCTCCGGCCAGCTCCTGGTCGCGGGGGAGCGGTGCGTTTCAACAGCGAAAGGACACCTTCCCGACATGACCGCCACCTTGGCCCACGCCGACTCTGCCGCAGCTACCTCCCGCACCCGTTGCGTGCTGTCGATCAGCTCCATGCCGCGTCACCTGCGTCTGCGTGTCGAGGGACTCATGTACGAGCACCTCAGCGAACCCTCTTCCGTTCCTTCGTTGGTCAGCGTGTGGGACGTACCGTGGTTCACCCGCTGGCGCAGGGAACCAGCTCGCGACGGAGCTGTCAGCTGCCGCGAAGTCATCGAAGCCTCGGAAGAAGAGATCGCGACATTCCGCAGTGCCTTGACCGAGCTCGCCCAAACATTTCGCTTCGACGCTCGGGTTGCCTAGGGCGCGTCGTTCGTCGCAAAGTATTCGGCGAGTTCGCCCAGCGTAGAACTCGGGCTGACATCCTCCTCGCTCACCAGCACCCCGAAATGCTCTTCAGCGCGCACCGCGAGCTCAATCCGCGTCAGTGAGTCGACCCCCAAGCTGTCGAGCGTGTCATCCGCACCGACCTCATCCGCATCCTCCACAGCGCCGACCTTGGCGAAAAGGCTGGCCAGCTGAGCCATCGTGCTGCCCTCGGCGGCGACGGTCTTGTCGGCGTTCTCCGCGTCGTCCGGGACGAGGTCCGGATCAAGTCCGAGCTTGGCCAAGTCGAGGCGTTGCGAAAGTTCCATGCGCCCCATTCTAGAGATACGCAAAGCGAAAACCCTTGCTGCGCTTAGGTTCGTGCGAACACTGGGCGTGGCAAGGGCGTTGGAGAGATTCAGGGTTCCTTAGCGGGGGCGCTTCTCGCAGCCCACGCCGTCGCCATCGCGGTCAAGGTGGCTACCGTAACCTGGCTCGTTGCTGCGGATCGGACGACCGAGGTCATTCCACACGGCGCGGCAGTTAGCGTAGGTCTTCGCCGGGGCCGGCTTCGGCGCCGGCTTCGGCGCGGGCTTCGGCGCGGGCTTCGGCGCGGGCTTTGGAGCGGGTGCAGGCTTTGGAGCGGGTGCAGGCTTTGGAGCGGGTGCAGGCTTTGGAGCGGGTGCAGGCTTCGGGGCTGGCTTAGGCGCGGGTCCCGGGATGAGACCAGGAGCCGGATTCGGGATAAGACCCTGCTGGATCGCCCAGAGAGCGCCGCCAGCGACAGCTGCGACCGCAGCTACGACACCGATGACGATGCCGGCGATCTGTCCGTCAGTCAGACCATCTTCGGAGCCGCCATCTTCAGCGGGAGTTTCCTTTCCCGCGTCTGTGTTGGCCGCTGGGGAGATAGCCACGGGGTCTGCGCCGTTCGTGTTTTCGGCGTCGGCGGCGTGGGCGGGGGACAGTCCGGCTGCGAATACGGCGGCAGCGGTCGCCAGGGAAATGACGTATTTCTTCATAAGAGATAACAATCCGGTATCTGCGGCGACACCGCAAGCGCAGACGTGTTTTTACCCCCGTAAACCTCGCCGATACCCCCAATACATGTGTTTGGACGCTGCACACGTCGGCTGTGCCCAACCATGCGAAAAGCTCCCCGCCCCACAGTGGGGACGGGGAGCTCATTGGGTGCTAGCGCGGAGTTAGATCTCCTCGCGCGACCTCATTTGACTTAGTCGTCCTTCTTGCTGGGGGTCGCCGGAACCGCAGCGGTCGGGTCGTCGACCTTGAGGTCCTTGGCGGCCTGGGCGGCGACGGAGATGTCGATCTTGCCTTCGTCGGCAAGCGACGTCAGCGCTGCGACAACCATGGATTCAGCGTCGATGTTGAAGTAGCGACGTGCGGCCTCGCGGGTGTCGGAGAAGCCGAAGCCGTCTGCGCCGAGCACCGTGTAACGGCCCGGCACGTACGGGCGGATCATCTCCTGCAGCTCGGTCGTGAAGTCGCTCGTCGCGATGTACGGGCCTTCCGTCTGCTTCAGCTGCGTGGTAGCGAATGGCTCGCCCTGATCCTCGGCCGGGTTCTGGATGCGCGCCTTGTTGCGGGCTGCGCCGTCGCGTGCCAGCTCGGTCCAGGAGGTGACGGAGTAGACGGCAGCGCCGACGTTGTACTCCTCCTGGAGGATCTTCTGCGCGCGCAGTGCCCAGGACATGCCGACACCGGAAGCGAGCAGGGAGACGTTGTTCTCCTTCTCCTCGCCGCGGTCGTAGAGGTAGATGCCCTTGTGCAGGCCCTCGACGTCCAGGTTCTCCGGGCGGGCCGGCTGGTGCATCGGCTCGTTGTAGACGGTGAGGTAGTACATCACGTTCTCGCCGCCCTCCGGGCCGTACATGCGCTCGATACCGCGGTTGACCAGGTACGGCATCTCGTATGCGAACGCCGGGTCGTAGGCGACGATGCTCGGGTTCGTGGACGCGATGACGTGGGAGTGGCCGTCCATGTGCTGCAGGCCCTCACCAGTCAGGGTGGTGCGGCCGGCGGTCGCGCCGATGATGAAGCCGCGGCCCATCTGGTCGGCAGCAGCCCAGAAGTTGTCGCCGGTGCGCTGGAAGCCGAACATCGAGTAGAAGATGTACATCGGGATCATCGGCTCACCATGCGTCGCATAGCTTGTTGCGGCGGCGATGAAGCTTGCCGACGAGCCGTCCTCGTTGATGCCCTCGTGCAGGATCTGGCCCTCCGGTGCCTCGCGGTAGGAGAGCTGCAGGTCGTGGTCGACCGGGACGTAGTTCTGGCCCTTCGGGTTGTAGATCTTCAGGGTCGGGAACCAGGAGTCCAGACCGAAGGTGCGGGCCTCGTCCGGGATGATCGGGACGACGCGCTTGCCGATCTCCTTGTCGCGCATGAGCGACTTGAAGGCACGGACGAGCGCCATGGTGGAGGCGACCTTCTGCTTACCGGAGTCCTTGAACAGCGGGCGGTAGGTCTTCTCCAGATCCGGCACCTCGAGCGGCGTGTAGTTCTCGCGACGCTCCGGCAGGTAGCCGCCGAGTTTCTTACGGCGCTCGAGCATGTACTTGACTTCGTCGGAGTCCGGGCCCGGGTTGTAGTACGGCGGCAGGTACGGATCCTTCTCCAGCTCTTCGTCGGAGATCGGGATTTCCTGCATGTCGCGGAAGAGCTTCAGGTCATCCAGAGTCAAGTTCTTCATCTGGTGGGTCGCGTTGCGGCCCTCGAAGCTGTGGCCCAGGCCGTAGCCCTTGACGGTGAGCGCGAGGATGACGGTCGGCTTGCCGTTCTTGGTCTCCAGCGCCTTCTTGTATGCGGCGTAGACCTTGCGGTAGTCGTGGCCACCGCGGCGCAGGTTCCAGATTTCCTCGTCGGACCAGTCTTCGACGAGCTTGGCGGTGCGCTCGTCGCGGCCGAAGAAGTGCTCGCGGACGTAGGCGCCGTCGTTCGCCTTGAAGGTCTGGAAGTCGCCGTCCGTGGTGTTGTTGATGAGGTCGACGAGTGCGCCGTCCTCATCCTTTTCGAACAGCTCGTCCCACTCGCGGCCCCAGGCGATCTTGATGACGTTCCAGCCAGCGCCCTTGAAGTAGGACTCGAGCTCCTGGATGATCTGGCCGTTACCGCGAACCGGTCCGTCGAGACGCTGCAGGTTGCAGTTCACGACGAAGGTCAGGTTGTCCAGCTCGTACAGACGAGCCATCTGGAGCAGGCCGCGAGATTCCGGCTCGTCCATCTCGCCGTCGCCGAGGAATGCCCAGACGTGCTGCTGGTCGGTGTCCTTGATGCCGCGGTGCTGCAGGTACTTGTTGAAGCGTGCCTGGTAGATCGCGTTCATCGGGCCGAGACCCATGGACACAGTCGGGAACTCCCAGAAATTCGGCATGTCGTGCGGGTGCGGGTAGGACGGCATGCCCAGCTCCGGGCGGGAGTGCTGCTGGCGGAAGGCGTCCATCTGGTCTTCGGACAGGCGGCCTTCGAGGAAAGCGCGGGCGTACATGCCCGGGGAGGCATGGCCCTGCATGAAGACCTGGTCGCCGCCCTGCGGGGCGTCCTTGCCGTGGAAGAAGTGGTTGAAGCCGACCTCGTAGAGTGCCGCTGCGGACGCGTAGGTGGAGATGTGGCCGCCGGCCTTGATGCCCGGGCGCTGTGCGCGGTGCACCATGATGGCTGCGTTCCAGCGGATCCAGCGGCGGTAGCGCTTCTCCATTGCCTCGTCGCCGGGGAACTCCGGCTCGAGCTTGGTCGGGATGGTGTTGACGAAGTCAGTCGACGTCATTGCCGGCATCGGCACGCGCTGTGCGGATGCGCGCTCGAGGAGACGCAGCATGAGATAGCGGGCGCGCTCCGGGTCGGAGGTCTCGAGGAGACCATCCAGGGAGTCCATCCATTCCTGGGTCTCTTCCGGGTCGGCGTCGTGCAGATACGATGCGACGCCGTCACGGATGACCGGGATGTTCGAATCGTTCAGGTTTTGAGGGTCAGACAAGACCATCCTCCGATTTCGTGGTGTGTTTTCCACCAGCTTTTCGCACGTCAGGACGATTGTTCACATGCCCGTCCGGCGCGAACTCGCCGGTGCCTACAAGTTTCAAGGATACGTTCTTTTTCGGACTGTCGCCCACGGGGGTAAGTGTGGCTGTATCCTGGCTATATTCTTGTTCGCCGTTCAAGGAGGAAGTGGAGACAGTGAGCGCCGCTGGTGCCGCAAACTACGTGGATAAGCTCGGTATTAAGAAGGGCGAGATCGTCCAGGAGCTCGGTTGGGACGACGATTGTGATGCGTCGATTTCGGAGTCCATCGAGGATGCGATCGGGGAAGCCCTGCTTGACGACGATACGGATGAGCTTTGCGACGTCGTCCTCCTCTGGCACCGCGCTGACGACGAAGATCTCGTCGATTCGTTGGTGGACGCCACCCGTAATCTCTCCGATTCGGGCTGCATTTGGCTCCTGACGCCGGGCGCGAATCAGCCCGGCGAGGTCCACCCGGGCGATATTTCCGAGTCTGCCCAGCTCGCGGGGCTTGTTCAGACGAAGGCAGATCGCCTCGGTTCCTGGCAGGGTTCTTGCCTGCGCAACGCCGGCGTGAAGCGATAGTGCTGCTCAAAGCATTTCGCTTATCGACGACCCCCTCACCCCTGTGAGATTCCCCACCATCCCGCCCAAACCCGCTTTCACTACCCCCGTTTTGCCCGATTTCATTCGCGGGATCGGCGTGATTCGCTTCTGATTCGCGTCGAATTCCCTTCCGATTCTGTCCGAACCGTGTCCGTTCGGCACTGTGTCCGACCAAACCACGTCAGCTGAGCCTCCGACTCTGTGCCCGCGCGCTCGCTTCACATAGTTCACGTCGCTTCCCGCAGTGCATTTGCGAGGAAATGTATATGCTTCCGGTATGACCGAGCCAGGAACAGCAGCCGAGTCACGCCCACCGGCCGAACCAAACAGCTCGCAGCAAAATAAGCCGCCTCGCCTGACCGATTTCAAGGTGCTGAGACTGCCTTTATTGGAACTGTGCGTCCTCGGTGTCTTCGCTTATTTCGCCTACATGGACATCAACTACATGACAGGCGGCAACGGTCTCATCACTTTCTTTGTGCTCGTGCCTTTGACGGTGGTCATGATGCTCGGCTTCTTCTTGACGATTCCGTTCCAAAGAGGCGCCGTCACATCCTTCGGGTGGGACATCATGGTGCTGGTCGTGGGAGCTCTGGGGCTGTGGGCTTGGGTTGAAGGCGTTGATGGCATTGCTTTCGGCATTGGGATTCTTCCCGTCGCTGTATCCCTCTTCGTGAGGAGATTGATCGCTTTCACCCTGTGGAAGCTGGGCGTCAATCCCCGGGCGCGTCGCGATTCAAAGCCGCGGACGGCGCCTTTTCGCCCGCTTCCAGCTCACCCGGCTCCAACTCAGGCTGATCCAGCTCACCCGGCTCCAACTCAAACTGCACCAACTCACCCGGAGCCATCTGGTGAGAGGTAGCTTCTGTCCGGCTGCTGCCTGCGAACCTGTGTGAGTTTCGGATTCTTCCGTCGCCGTATTTCGAGCGTGCATAGAATACTGGCATGGACCAGCACGGCCCCTCCACCTCGCCAAATAATCCGTCAGAAGAACCAGCTGCTCCTGAGCAAACTCGAGCCGAATCCACGCCTGCTGGGCGGGAAACGCCGGTGACATCAGGGCCGAGGCTCGATCCTACCGGCGTTGATCGTCAACAGGCTCCTCACCCGCAAACTGTGTATCCGCATGAGAACCAGGAGCTGGCACCGGAGGTGCCGACGCACCCAGGCGCGCCCGCGCCTGGTCCTGCTCAAGGCGAGATGCCGAGCGCTCCCGATGCACCGCGCCTCTGGGATTTTCCGCTTCTGAGGCTCCCGATTCCGGAGCTTGCGGTGGGGGCGATTGCCCTGCTCGTTCTCATCGTGAGCCTAATCAGCTTATCCGGAAGTGAAAATCCCGGTGCGCCACTTCTGTTCTTCACGATTATCCTGGTGACCCTCTTCATCGGCTTCCAGGTCGTCGTACTGATGCTAACCACGATTCCCCTACTTATGCGCCCAGTCGATGAATTTTGGGGAGATCTCATCGCGTTTGCGCCCGGCGTACTCGGCATCCTGCTCATAACTATGGACAGGAACGGATTTTTCCTTCTCATCGCGGTTCCGATTGCTGGATCACTGATAATTCGCAGATTTATTGCATACATCCGTTGGAAGAATGGGGACGGGCCAGTAGGCTTTCCACCCCCACAGCGCCAGACCAGATAGGCATGCGGAAGTGGCCGTGGGGTGTGGTGGCCCCTCGGCTAGGTTCCGAACAGTAGGTGCATGGCACCGTATTGGTGTGTGCTGTTCGCCACTGGTGTTCCGCGCGGTGAAACCCATATCGGTGTCCCATCGCGCACCTGTATTCGGCCCCTGTTGTTTCTATCGGGGTCATCATCGTTGGTGCGGTTGTGATACCTGCACAACACCGACAGGTTGCTCATATTCGTCTGCCCACCGCGAGCCCACGGTTCGATGTGGTGGACCTCGCAGTTATCAGCAGCATGCCGACAATCCGGCACAGGACACGTCGTCAGTGTTGCCCGGGCCAGGTCGCGTTGTTTCTTATTAGCGAACCGTTTCGTGTTGTACAGGTTCACCGGACCGTGCTGCGGGTGGAACAGTGCCACTTCAAGGTCTTTGGAGTGATGGTGCGTTAGATACTCCGCACCAGTCATCGTGGTGCCATCAGACAACCCCAGGATGGTGTCATCCCCTTGGCCACCAAGGACCTTGATGTAATCCGGCAGCGGGATCTGGACCAGCGGGCGTGGAACAGCATCAGCGACAGCACCATCGTTGTGCAGCAAGTCGTGGAATGCCTCGTACATCTGCGGGCCCTCGGGG
Organism: Corynebacterium sp. p3-SID1194; assembly: GCF_025144155.1. Lineage (NCBI taxonomy): Bacteria > Bacillati > Actinomycetota > Actinomycetes > Mycobacteriales > Corynebacteriaceae > Corynebacterium > Corynebacterium sp. p3-SID1194. Next base: position 98,244 of record NZ_JALXWY010000003.1, on the reverse strand, counting down.
CGGTTGGCGTCGAGTTTTTGGCGCAGGGCGTACTCAAGGGCGGCGATATCACTCGCATCACCAGTAGCACTGAAAGTGCGCTTACCTTTCCGCTCCTTACCAAACCGCACCGCCGACTCAGGGGCAGGTGCATCCACCTCAGGGACGATGTCTTTCGCGCGGCGTTTCAACGTCTCGTAGTTCCCGCGCACAGACAACAACGCCAGGCGGATTGTCCACTTCTCCTTCTCCGTACCCAACGAACGCACTTGCTGTTCGATGAACAAGATCTGGTCCAACGACTTCCCCGTCTCACGGGCGATGCGTACTGCGTGGGCTTGTTTGCGGGTGGAGCGGGTCGTGCCGAAGTAGGTCTCGTGGGCTTTTCCCCACTCGATATACGTGGTCGGTTTGACGCCGGCAGCCTGAGCAGCCTGGCGGTTGAAATCAGCCAGGATATCCATTGGTCGCGCAGCAGCGACGATAAACGCCTCGAAATCGTTCATGCCCCACACGCTAAACCGACCAACGCAAACGCGAAACAGGCAACCCAAAAACCTGTGGATAACTCAAAACTATCCACAGGGACGACCCCCACAAAGGAAAACGCTCACCTTTCGGGTGAGCGTGTGTTATTGGTGCGCCATGACGGGCTCGAACCGCCGACCTACTGGGTGTAAACCAGTTGCTCTTCCAGCTGAGCTAACGGCGCGCGTGGAGGAAATGCTAGCACGGGGGAACAGTGAGCAACAAAAAGCTAGATGCGTTCCTCGTCGGGCTTCGTTGCCCAGGGGTTGTTGCGGGAGTGGCCGTAGCGTGCGCGGGCGGGAGCAGGGGAGGGCTCGCCGGAGGGCGCCGACTCAGACTCAGCGGAGGAAAGAGCAGCTAGTTCTTGTTGTTCGGAGGCGTAGCGGCGTCGTTCGCGGACTTCGGAATAGATGAAATAGGCGAGTCCGGCAGGAGCCATGATGCCGAAGGCGATCCATTGGAGGCCGTAGGACAGGTGGTTGCCGCGGTCGAGGACGGGGAGGGGGATGGGATTGAGGACGCCGGGTTCGTCGTTAAGCAATTGGGCGTATGGCGCGGCGAGCTCAGTGCCGGTGAGTTCGGAGAGTTGGGAGGTGTTGATGGTTTGCACCATCGTGTAGCCCTGCTCGGAAATGGGCGGGATGGAGGATTGGTCGGCAAGCCGGATCATGGCGCTGAGGGTGACGGGCTCGGTGGGGGCGCGGTCGATGGGCGGGACGGCGGTGCCGCCTTCATCGGCAGGAACCCAGCCGCGGTTGACCAGGACGGTCTTTCCGCTGTCGAGGGCAAAAGGCACCAACGACTGGAATGCGGGGGCACCTTCGACGGGGCGGAGGCGCAACAGCAACTCGTCGTCGGGGAGATAACGGCCGCGCATGGTCACGCGGGTCCATTCCTCGGGGGACTCACTGGCTAGGACATCCTCGACGGCGACGGGGTCGCGGTCGAAGGCTTGCTCGATGCGTTCGTTGCGCTCTTTGATGGCGTGGTCTTTGCCTAGCTGCCACGGGGACAACCACGTGATGGCGAACCAGGAGAAGAGGACAGCGAAGACGACGGCGAGGACCCATCCGGGACTGAGAAATGTCTTCCAGATCGACTTCGACGTGGTCACGCCGATCAGTCTACTCGGGCGCGCACCCAATCCAGAATGCCGTCGGCAGCGGCTTCGATCTGCTGGCGGGTGACGGTGAATCCTTCGGGGCCGCCGTAATAGGGGTCTTCGACGCTTGCTTGCTCAGGCGCGGTGGGGTCGAAGGACCGCAGCAGACGCACCTTTTCCTCGTCCACGCCTTGAGCGACGAGCTCGGAGACGTGGCGGGTGGCCAAAGCGACGATCAAGTCGGCGGACATCTGCTCGCCGCCGAATTGCTGGGCGCGGTGGGCGGAGCCGTCGTAACCGTGGGCGGACAGCTCGGCGAGGGCGCGTTCGTCGGCGGGGTTGCCGACGTGCCAGCCACCGATTCCGGAGGAGGTGACGCGGACGTGGGGGTCGAGTCCGGCGTCGATAAGCTTTTGGCGCACGATGACTTCCGCCATCGGCGAGCGGCAGATATTGCCGGTGCACACGAAGTCGATGTGGATCACTGTTCCTCCTTGAAAGCGGTGACGATGCGGGCGAGCTCAGCCGGGGTGCGCGCGATGGCCCACGCGCGGTTCCATTCGTCCTGGGTGCCGTAACCCCAGGTGACGGCGGCCGTCGATAAGCCGAATTGCGCGGCCCCCTCGATGTCGTGGAGGCGGTCGCCGATCATGAGCCCGCGGCCCACCTTCACATTATCCAGCACATGCGCGATGACGTCCGCCTTGCGGCGCCGCGGCCCGTCCTCCTGCGCGGCGCCGAGAAAATCGATGAACTCGAGCATGCCTTCGCGCTCCAAGATGGCGCGCGCGAAACCTTCGCCTTTCGACGTCGCCGTGACCACCTGGAACCCCTCCTCCTTCCAGCTTTTGAGAAGGTCGCGCATGCCGGGGAATGCCTGAGCGTTTTGCCACCCGCCCGCGTGCGTGAAGTCCATGTAGGCGGCGAAGGCGCGATCGCGCGTCGCGTCGTCCATGCCCACGCTGGTGAGCGTCTCCTCCATCGGTGGGCCCGGGATGCGAGCGATGAACTCGTCGTCAGGATGCTCCCAGCCCACGGCGTCGAGCGCGTGGATAAACCCGGCGCGGATGCCGGGGAAGGAGTCGATGAGGGTGCCGTCGACATCGAGAAGCAGTGTGATCACGCACCCCAGCATGGCAGTGCGCAGCTGCCGCGGCAATCGACCTAGACTGGGACAATATGACTACGACTGTTGCTGATGTCGTCGCGGCGCTGGAGACCGCGTACCCGCCGCGGCTCGCCGAAAACTGGGATGCCGTCGGGCTCATTTGCGGCGACCCGTCCGCCGAGGTCGCGCGGGTCGCGTTCGCGCTCGACTGCACCCAGGCCGTCGCGGAAAAAGCCGTCGAGCTCGGCGCCGACATGCTCGTCGTGCACCACCCGCTGCTCATGCGCGGCGTCACGTCCGTTGCCGCGGACACGCCGAAGGGCAAGGTCGTGCACACCCTCGTGCGCGGCGGCTGCGCGCTGTTCGCGGCGCACACCAACGCCGATTCCGCGCGCCCCGGCGTGTCCGACAAGCTGGCTGAACTCGTCGGCATCACGCCCGGCCGCCCGATCAAGGTCGTCGACCCTGATGCCCAGGACCTGTGGGGCGTACACATCCCGCCCGCAGACGTCACCGCCGTCATGGACGCGCTTTTCGACGCCGGCGCCGGCGCAATCGGCAACTACTCCCACTGCTCCTTCCAATGGGACGGGCGCGGCGGCTTCACCCCGCAGCCTGGCGCCAACCCCACCGACGGCGAAGTCGGCTCTCACTACTCCGCGCCGGAGACCCGCGTGCAGTTCGTCGCGCCGTCCCGCCTGCGCGCCCGCCTGACCGAAGTTCTGCGCGAGGTGCACCCGTACGAAGAGCCCGCGTTCGACGTCGTGCAGCTCGCCGGAACTGGTGATTTGTCGCGCGCCACCGGCCTGGGCCGCGTGGGCGAACTGCCCGAGCCGATGACCCTGCGCGAGTTCACACAGCAGGTCGCTGACGCTCTGCCGGAGACCGCGTGGGGTGTCCGCGCGGCCGGTGATCCCGACGCGATGGTGCAGAAGGTCGCGGTATCGTCGGGTTCCGGCGACAGCTTCCTCGACGCCGTGCGCGGCCTCGGGGTGGACGTCTACGTGACCTCCGATTTGAGGCATCACCCCGTCGACGAGCACCTGCGCGCCGGCGGCCCCGCCGTGATCGACACCGCGCACTGGGCGAGCGAGTTCCCGTGGACGGAGCAGGCCAGCGAGATCGTCGCGGGCGCGTGCCCTGAGGTCGCGACGGGAATCATTACCCTGCGCACCGACCCGTGGACGATCTCCGCACACCCGAACCACACGAAGTAGAAAGAAGGCTGACGTGGAACTGGAACTGGATAAGCAACGTACGCTGCTGGCGCTCGCGGAGGCGGAGCGTAGCCAGACTCACGACACCGCGGCGTCGCCGGAGCAGGAAGAGCTGGAAAAACTCGAGGCGCAGCGCCCGGGGCTCGCGAATGCGGCGGCGGCAGCCCAGCTCGCCGTCGACGATGTGGAGGCGGAGATTCTGCGCATCCAGGAGGACGAGCGCAAGCTGAAAAAGCGTGAGCTCGACGACAAGCGCCAGCTTTCCGCAGAGACGGACCCGGAGCGCCGCAAGGACTTAGAGCACGATCGTTACGCGGCGAAGTCGCGCATCGCGGACCTTTTGTACGAGCTCAAGGAGGCGCACGGCGAGGTCAAGGCCCTGCGCAATAACCGCGACGTGCACGGCGCGAAGCTCGACGAGCTGGACCGCAAGATCGAGGCGGCGCGCCGGGCAGCTGATGCGGTCCCCGCGAAGGAAGAGGTCGATACGGATGCGTTGCGCGCTGAACTTCCGTCGAGCGTGCTCGGCGTGTACGCAACAGTCGGCGCGGCGCGTTTCAACGGGCGCACCTGCAACAGCTGCTTCCTCCAGCTCCCGCCCGCCGAGCGCGCGGAGGTCATGGCGGTGCCCGAAAACGAGCTCCCGACCTGCCCGAATTGCGGCACGTTGCTCATCCGGGTCACAGGCTAGGGCGGCGCGCGCATGAAGGTGACGGTCTACACCGACGGCGGTTCGCGGGGGAATCCGGGGGTCGCGGGCTCGGGAAGCGTCGTCTACGACGAGTCGGGCGCGACGCTCGCGGAGATCGCCTACGTTGTCGGCCAGAAGTCGTCGAATAATGTCGCCGAGTACCACGGTTTGTTGCGCGGACTCGAGGCGGCGCGCGAGCTCGGGGCGGGCGAGGTGGAGGTCTTCATGGACTCCAAGCTGGTCGTCGAGCAGATGTCGGGACGCTGGAAAATCAAGCACCCGGACATGAAGAAGCTGGCGCTCGAGGCACGGGAGCTCGCCGCTGGTTTCACGTCGGTCAGCTACGCGTGGGTTCCGCGCGCGAAGAACAAGAAAGCCGACGAGCTGTCCAACGTGGCCATGGACGCCGCTGCGCGGGGCGCGAAGCCGGGCATCGTGGAGACGCAGAGCTTATCGACGGGCTCTTCAACCGCACAACCGCCCGCCCGCCACGAAACCGCCAGCCCCGCCCACTGGCACGGGAACACCGCCCCGCGCACCCGGTTCGTGTTGGTCCGTCACGGCCAGACGGAGCACTCGGCACAGAAGCGCTACAGCGGCTCGTCGGACCCGGAGTTGACGGAGCTGGGGGAGAAGCAGTCGGCGGCAGTGGCTCAGGCGGTGGCGGCGTTCGGCCAGATTGACGCTGTCGTGGCGTCGCCGGCGGTGCGGGCACAGCAAACGGCCAAGGCGTGCGCGGAGGCGCTGGGGATCGACGCTGCGGACATCGAGACAGTCGACGGTTTCCGGGAGCTGGATTTCGGGGTCTTCGAGGGACTCACTCGAGATGAGGCGCGGGAAAAGTACGCGGAGGAATTCGGGGCGTGGGAGGCGTCGGCAAGCAAAGCTCCTCCGGAAGGTGAAAGCCTGGTCGCCGTGCACCGACGGGTGACTCGCGCGCGCCTGAAAGTGCAGGAAGCTCATGAGGGACAGACGGTGCTGGTGGTCACGCACATGACGCCGATCAAGTCGGTGATCCGGCAGGCGCTGGAATCGGGGCCGGACACGTTCAAGCATGTGTTCTTGGATTTGGCGTCGATCAGCGTCGTCGAGTTTTATGGCGAGCTCGGCGTGGTTCGGTGCGTCAACGACGTCGCTCACTTCCGCTTATAGGCATCGGCAGAGTACAGTTACTCGCTGCGAGTGAGTCGGCCGGGTGATCGCGGCGACCTGTACCGCCACATCAGTGGTGTCAGGCAGGGGTCGAGGAAAGTCCGGACTCCACAGGGCACGGTGGTTGCTAACGGCAACCCGGGGCGACCCGCGGGAAAGTGCAACAGAAAGTAGACCGCCCGGGAAACCGGGTGAGGGTGAAAGGGTGCGGTAAGAGCGCACCGGCGGATGTGGTGACACAACCGGCCAGGTAAACCCCACCGGGAGCAAGGCAAGAATTCCAGCCGCGCACGCTGGGATCGTCGGACGTTATGAGGCTGCCCGCCCAGTTCGAAGGTAGCTGCTCGAGGCGCCGGGCAACCGGCGTCCTAGATGGATGATCGCCGCCCCTCCCCACACGGGGTAGGGGCACAGAATCCGGCTTAAAGGCTGACTCACTCGCCCAGTTTCTGCCACAATTGGCCCCCATGAAGCTCTATGCCGCACCGCTTGATTTCCGGGCGATCGCCGACGAATTCGACGTGCCCACGGATTTTCTGCCCGAGCTGCACTCAGAGGCAGCGAATGCGCAGGACAGGTACGCCGACAGGCGACGCGACGCGCGCGAGATCGAGTTCGTCACCATTGACCCGGCGGGCTCGATGGACCTGGATCAGGCAGTTGCGATCGAGAAGAACGGCGACGGCTACCGGGTGTTTTACGCCATCGCGGATGTCGCGGCGTTCGTGGATCCGGGCAGCGCGCTGCACGAGGAGTCGCTGAAGCGCGGACAGACGATCTACCTGCCGGATGAGCCAGCGCGGCTGCACCCGGAGGAGCTGTCCGAGGGGTCGGCATCGCTTTTGCCGGATGAGGACAAGCCAGCGGTGCTGTGGACATTCGAGCTGGACGCGCGGGGCGAGCTCACCGACACGAATGTGGAGCGCGCGGTGGTGCGCTCAGTCGCGCGCCTCGATTACGACGGCGTGCAGGAAGACATGGACAACGGCGAGCTGCACCCGTCGATCGCGTTGCTACCGGAAGTGGGGGAGCTGCGGGCGGCGTCGTCGCTACGCAGGCACGCGATCAACTTGCGCGTTCCGTCGGTGCGCGTCGTTGAGCTTGACGACGGCCGCTTTGAGCTCCTCATCGAGCCCCGCCAGAAAATGATGGACTATAACTCTGAGATCTCCCTGCTGACCGGCATGGCCGCGGGAAGAATGATGGAGGATGCAGGCGTGGGCTTTTTGCGGACGCTGCGTCCGGCGGAAGAGAAGTCGGAGCAGGCGTTCCGCGGCGAAGTTCGCGCGTTGGGCTTTGACTTGTCCGACGATGCCGATATCGGCGAATTTCTCCAGACCATCGACGCGGACACCCCGCGTGGCATGGCCGTGATGCGTGAAGCGCAGAAGTTGCTGCGCGGCGCGGGATACGTCGCGCTTACTGGCGACGAGCCGGAGGTTCACGCCGGCATCGGTGGATACTATTCGCACGTGACTGCGCCGCTGCGGCGCTTGGTCGACCGCTATGCCACCGAGGTGTGCCTGGCGCTGTGCGCCGGCACCGAGATCCCGCAGTGGGTGCACGACGACACTACCCGGGTGCTCAAGACCATGGGGCGGACATCCCAGCTGGCCAACACCGTCGACCGCGCGTGTCTGAACCTCACCGAGGCGACGGTCCTGCAGCCGTGGGTGGGGGAGAATTTCACCGGCGTGGTGCTGCAGACCAATGAGGAATCCGACACCGCCCGCGTCTTCATCGCCGACCCGCCGGTGCTGGCCGAGTGCGCCGGCACCCCGGAGGAAGCGACGGAGGTGGGGATGTCGCTGGTGAGGGCGGACGTCGATAAGCGTGAAGTGCTTTTTGCGTGGCCCGCTGACTAGCTGGTGACCCGCGCGGGCTCGCCGGGGGTGACCTCCACGACCGCGAGCCCGTCAGCGGACAAGTCCGCGATCGCGTTGTCTGCTGTGACACTGGGAATATAGGCGAGCGCCGCGGCGGACATGCCTGCCGCCGCGGGACGTGCCGCGCGTGCGCCACGCAGGGCGAGCAGCTGGACGAGCTGTTCCGGCGCCGGCAACCCCGGCGTCTGCTCAGGCGCGCCGATGACCTCGAAGAACTCATCCGTGCGCATGGAACGCAGCGCGCGGGCCGCATTCGCGGACAGCTCCGTTTCCGCCGCACCGAAATCGACCCATGCGCGGGCCGTCTCGAGCGTCGGCGCGGAATCCGTGCCGTGGACCTGCCGTCGCGCGTCCACCCACTCCACGACGCGGTCTGCGGCATTCGGCAACTGGCGCAGCGACGCCACGCCGAAATTCGCGCACGCGTCGTCGATGAACTCGCGCCCTTCCTGCACACCCTGCGCCTTGTCGACGAACGGTTCCCCGTGCGACGACGCCACCGACACAATCCGTACCTCTGCCTTCGCCGGGTGCGGCGCCTGGGTGAGCGAACCATCTGCGTAGTCGATCACCGACACCGTGTCTTCCTTGCCGCGCAGCGCCGCCGAATGACGTGCGCGCAGCACCGGCAGGTGGGAGAACGTGCGCGCCGACTGCGACGCGATATCCGCCAGACGCGTGCGCAGCGGCGCCGCGTCGATCTCCTCGTCGCCTCCCATCAGCGCGAGAACGAGCGCCGCGTCCGCCGCATGCAGCGCGCCCAGTCCCGCGCCGAGCGGGATGTCCGCGATGACGGTGATGTCCATGCCCGCGGTATCGCGCGAGAGCATCTGCCTGCCGACGAGCGTGTGCACCAGCCCGCCGAAGCGCTCCGCGAGCGTGCGCGCCGGGCTCTCGTCCGCCGGCTCGTTGTGCTCAGCGAGCTGGGCGATGCGCGTGCAGTCCGTGGTCTCCTCCACGGTGATGCCCGCGAATTCCGCGTGCACCGCGATGGTGCTGTCCTCGCGCGGGCTCACGGCAGCCGCTGCGCGCAGGTCGGTCAGGCCCACGATGGTGATGCCGCCGAAATGGTCGGAATTTTCCCCGACGACGATGAACGTGCCCGGCGCGTCGGCAGTGTGGGCGGGCGCATTCCCGGTGCGGCTGCGGTGAGCCTGGGCGACGCGGTCGGACGCGGTAGTTTCAGGGGCGGTCCACACAGCCATGGGTGTTATGCACTGTCCTTTCGGTGCGCGGTCGGGCGGGCGAATTTACCCACACAACAGTACCAATCGTCCGCGGGTAGCCTGGTCGAAAGAACACGCGACCGAAAGGAACTAATGATGAGCGACGAGAAGTTCTACTTCAACCCCAGCACCCGCGAGGTCTCCCAGGGCAAGGAAGGCTCCTGGGACGATCGCATGGGGCCGTACGACACTCGCGAAGAAGCCGAGCAGGCGCTCGCTACCGCGCAGGAGCGTAATAAGGCCGCCGAGGCACAGGACGAGGCCGACGACAACTGGGGTCAGCCGGCCTCGTGGGAGAAATAACTCCCTAATTCTTGTGGTCTAGCGCTTGGCGGGGAGTGTGCCGCTAGGCGCTAGTTTTCTTTGGGCTCCACCTTCTTGAAGGCCTTTTTGACCTCCTTGAACGCCTTCGGGTAGTCCTTGAGAGCCTTGTCGCCGCGCGACATTTCCCGTTGGTAGAGCATGCCGTAGGAGAAGGTGTCCTCGCCGCGCTTGCGGGCGCTGGCGGCGAGCTTCTCGATGCGGTCGCGTGAAGTCACCGCATCCTGGTAGTCGCCCAAGATCTCCTGGAGTTCCTTGCACGCCTTGGACAGCTTGCTGGCCTTGAGGCCACTGTCTTTTGCAGCGTTGGCCGAATAGCGCAGCTTCTTCGCGGCCTTGCGCACGTCGTGGACGTATTCCTCACGGTCGTGCAGTGGCAGGGACATGTCCGGGTAGTGCTCAAGCGCCAGTTTGTGGCGCTTGGCCAATTTCTTGTAGCCGCGCTCGAGGTGTTCGTAGAGGATCTCCTCGGAGGTGCGGGCCTCGGCCGGGGCGGACTCGGCGGTAGCAGCCTCAGCGGTAGCAGCCTCCCCGGAATCTTCTTCTGCCGAAGTGTCCGTGGCGAGGGGCGGGTCGGCGAGGATGGCATCGATGTCGTCGAGAAGCGTGAGGTAGCGCTGGGAGTCGAGCGTGCGCAGAATGCGGCGGTGTGCGCGTTCGTATTCGCGGCGCATGTCGCCGCGGACGTGCTCGGCGGCGGGGTCGTCGATCATGCCGGTGGTGTCGGAGTCGAGCAGGCCGATGAAGCGTTCTTCGACGACCTCGGCATCGCGGGCGCTGCCGAGCAGGGCGGCGAGCTGCTTGAGTTCGCTCTCGACGTGTTTGGTCTGGTCGCCGGCGAGGATTCCCTCGAAGGTCTCAAGCAGGCTGCGGAGCTCGCGGGTGGCCACGCGCATTTGGTGGACAGAATCCCACTCGTCGTTGCGAACCTTCGGGTCCCATTCGACGAGGCGGTCGCGCTGGACACGCAGGGAGTCGACGACGGCCTTGGCGGGGGAGTCCTCGTCGAGGCCTCCGGCGCTCATGTACGGCGGTACCGGTGCAGCTGCGGCGGAATCGCCGAGCGCGGTGGCGAGCTTGGAGGAGGAGGCAGATTTGCGGGCGCCGCGGTTGATCAGCAGCGAGGTGGCCTCGTGCAAAAGCGCGTTGCCGTCGACGGTCTCGGCGAGCTCGCCGGATAGTTCGACTTCCCATTCGCGCCACGAGGTCTGCTGGCCGCCGGGCAGCAGGGACCAGGCGGTGACGTGGTCGTCGCAGAATTCGGCGATCTGGTCGCCGGCGGCGTCGAAAAGCGGGGTTTCGGCGCGGTCGTTGTCCACCTGGGCGATGGGGGCAAGGGGCTCGCCGCGGATGATGGCGCGCACTGCGGCGAGCAGCTCATCGGGCGGGGTCGACGGGTCGGTGAGCTCCGCGTGGAGCTCGGTTCGACCACTAGCGCCGGGGAGTTTGATGTGCCAGCCGTCGTCCTTGCCGCCGGTGCGGCGGCGCAGGGTCACCTTGGCGCGGGTCAGGCGCAGGTCCGCGGTGTCGTAGTAGATCGCGGACAGGCTGTGGTTGACGGTCTCGCCGGCGGATTCGACGGCGGAAAGGGCGGTCAGGTCGGGGACGGCGATGGAGTCATCGACGGCAAACTTAGCCTCGACCTCGATAAACGGTTGGGTGCTCATTGGATCTGGCCTTCTTTGCAAACTCGGAGCAAATATTCTTGTTCACCCTTAGTTTACCTAACGTGATTCAGCGTCAGGCGCGGTGATGCTCACTACGCTGGAAGGCATGAACAGCCAACAAGAAAACGTTCTGCGCGACGTTGAGGAGCGCGATATCCGCTTCATCCGCCTCTGGTTTACGGACCTATTCGGGGAGCTGAAGACGGTCATGATGTCCCCGGCGGAGCTGGAAATGGCTTTCGACGAAGGTGTGGGCTTCGACGGCTCCTCCATCGAAGGTTTCTCGCGCGTTTCTGAATCGGACACGTTGCTGCTGCCGGATCCGTCGACGTACCAGACGTTGCCGTTCGACGTGGAAGATGGATTGCAGACGGCGCGGATGTTCTGCGATATCTCGATGCCGGACGGCAAGCCGCTGTATGCGGATCCGCGACAGGTGCTGCGCCGCCAGCTGAATAAGGCCGCGGATGCGGGTTTCGAGTGCATGGCCAGCCCGGAGATCGAGTTCTACGTGCTCAAGGGCGACGAGCCGACGCCTGTCGACGATGGCGGGTATTTCGATCAGGCGAAGCAGAATGCGGCGCCACGGTTCCGTCGTCAAGCTGTCTCTGCGTTGGAGTACATGGGGATCGTCACGGAATTCTCGCACCACGAGGGCTCGCCGGGGCAGCAGGAGATCGACCTGCGGCACACGGACGCGCTGACGATGGCGGACAATGTGATCGCCTTCCGTTACGTGGTCAAGACGGTCGCGGAGAAAAACGGGGTGCTGGCTACGTTCATGCCGAAGCCGTTCCGCGAGCACAACGGATCGGCGATGCACACGCACTTCTCCTTGTTCGAGGGGGAGGACAACGCGTTCCACGACCCGGACGACGAGTATTCGCTGTCGAAGACGGCCCGCCAGTTCATTGCGGGAGTCATCGAGCATGCGGGGGAGATCTCCGCGGTGACGAACCAGTGGGTGAATTCGTACAAGCGCCTCCAGTTCGGGTCCGAGGCTCCGACGGCCGCGACGTGGGGCGTGTCCAACCGTTCGGCGATGGTGCGCGTGCCCACCTACCGCCTGCATAAATCGGTATCGCGCCGCATCGAGGTGCGCACGATCGATTCCGCGGCGAATCCGTACCTGGCGTACGCCGCGATCTTCGCCGCTGGACTACACGGAATCGAGGAAGGCATGGAGCTCGGGGAGCCTGCCGTCGACGACGTTTTCGCGCTCACCCGCCGCGAACGCCGCGCGATGGGCTACAAGGATCTGCCGGGCTCGCTCGACGAGGCGCTGCGCGTGCTGGAGACATCCGAGTTCATGGCGGAGGTGCTGGGCGAGCAGGTCTTCGAGTTCTTCCTGCGCTCTAAGTGGGATGAGTGGCACGCCTACGAGGACCAGATCACTCCGTGGGAACTGGCCAATAATCTGAATCTCTAAGAAAGGAACCATGGCCCGCAGCAGCTCACCGTCGCCTGCCCAACTCGCGCTCACCGGGGCGAATGCCGCCGAGGACCTGGAGAAACTCGGCTGGAGCGACAACGACGTCCTCTACACGCTCGGGGGTTCGGGCAATCCGGATCTCACGCTCAACACGAGCTTCCGCCTCGCTGAGGCACTCGGGGACGGCTACGAGGAATTGCGCCAAGCGCTTATCGACGACGACGTGCTCCGCGTCCGCCTCTTCGCCCTATTGGGAGGCTCCACAGCCTTAGGCGATCACTTGGTGGCGCACCCGGAGAAATGGAAACTGCTGGCGGAGCCGTTGCCCAGCTCCGAAGAGATTTTCCAGGCCATGTTGGGCGCGGTGGACGCGGAGCCGGTGGAGGGGGACCCGACGGCGTCGAAAAGCTGTGATTGTGCCGGAACCTATCGTGCGGCGGTGACGGGAACTGAGGCGAAAAAGCTGCTGAAGGATGCGTATCGCACGCTGGTCATGCGCGTGGCAGCCGCGGATCTGGCGGGCACGTATTCCGCGTTCAAGGGCTACGGCGCTCAGCACGAGGAGCTGGGGTACGGCGAGGTGACTGAGCTGCTCACCACCATCGCGGATGCGGCCCTGACCGCGGCGCTGGCTGTCGCGGTGCGCACGGTGCACGGCGACGAGGACTACGAGGGCTCGCTCGCCGTCATCGCGATGGGCAAATGCGGCGCGCGGGAGCTGAACTACATCTCGGATGTGGACGTCATCTTCGTCGCCGAGCCCGCAGACACGCACGCCACCCGCGTCGCCAGCGAGCTGACGGCTGTGGGCAACGCCGCGTTCTTCGACGTCGACCCGAACCTGCGCCCGGAGGGCAAGTCCGGTGCATTGGTGCGCACCCTCGATTCTCACGAGACGTATTACAAGCGCTGGGCCGAGACATGGGAATTCCAGGCGCTGCTCAAAGCGCGCCCGATGACCGGTGATATGGAGCTGGGCCAGGCCTATTACGACCGCCTACGGCCGATGGTGTGGGAATCTTCCCAACGCGATTCTTTCGTCGAGGACGTTCAAGCCATGCGCCGCCGCGTGCTGTCGAATGTGCCGGCGGACATGCGCTCGCGCGAGCTGAAGCTCGGTTCCGGCGGGCTGCGCGACGCCGAGTTCGCGGTTCAATTGCTGCAGCTCGTCCACGGGAGGATCGACGATTCCGTTCAGGCCCAGAACACCGTCGCTGCCATTGAGGCCCTGTCAGCCGGCGGCTATATCGGCCGCGAGGACGCCGCCGACCTGGTCGAGGCGTACGAATTTCTCCGTTTGCTCGAGCACCGCCTCCAGCTGCACCGCTTCAAGCGCACCCACACTCTGCCCGCCGACGACGACGCGGAGAACCGCCGTTGGCTAGCTTTGACCTCCGGGTTCATCTCCTCGCCCAAGGCCTCCGCCGTCGACGAACTGGACCGGCGCTTGAAAAAAGAGCGCAAGAAGATCGCCGACCTGCACACGCGCCTGTTCTACCGCCCGCTGCTGAACTCGATCGCCGGGATGAGCGTGGGCGAGGCACGTCTCGGTGCCGATGCCGCGAAGGCCCGCCTAAAGGCCCTCGGTTACACGCACCCGGACCGTGCCTATGAGCACCTGTCCGCGCTGGCGAAGGGGACGTCCCGCAAGGCGAGGTTGCAGCAGATCCTCCTGCCCACGCTCATGGCGTGGTTGGGGGAGACCGCGGACCCGGACGCCGGGCTGCTCAATTACAGGAAGCTGTCGGAAGCGGCCGTCGACAAGGCGTGGTTTTTGCGCATGCTTCGCGACGAAGGCGTTGTCGGCGAGCGCCTCATGCACATCCTCGGCAGCTCCCCGTACGCGGCGAACCTGATCATTTCTGCGCCCGATGTAGTCAAGCAATTCGGTGACGGCGCGTCCCAACCGAAGCTCCTGGACACCGCCCCCGACCGGGTCTACAAGGCATTGGTGGCCGCGACGAAGCGCCACGACGACCCGGACAAGGCCGTGAAGGTGGCGCGCTCACTGCGCCGCGCAGAGCTCGCCCGCATCGCCTCCGCGGACCTGCTCGGCTTCATGGACGTGCGCGAGGTCTGCGAGCAGCTCTCCTGGGTGTGGGACGCCGTGCTCGAAGCAGGCATCCGCGCGGAAGTGCGCGCCGACCTCATCGCGCGTGGCACCGAGGAACCGCTGGCCCGCATCGCCGTGATCGGCATGGGCCGTCTCGGCGGGCAGGAGCTCGGTTACGGCTCGGATGCCGATGTGATCGTGGTGGCTGAGCCCGCAGACGGTGTCGACGAGTCCGAGGCTTTGGCGTGGGCGACGAAGATCATCGACCAGATGCGCAAACGCCTGTCCAAGCCGTCCGGCGACCCACCGCTGGAAGTCGACCTCGGCCTGCGGCCCGAAGGTCGCTCTGGGCCAGTCGTGCGCACGATCGCTTCCTACGAGCGCTACTACAAGGAGTGGGGCGCGGTGTGGGAGAAACAAGCCTTGCTGCGCGCGACCTACGTCGCTGGCGACCGCGAAGTGGGCACCGCCTTCTTAAAGGCGATCGACCCGTTCCGCTACCCGAAAGGCGGCGCGAGCGAAGCAGACATCCGTGAGATCCGCCGCATCAAGGCCCGTGTGGACAACGAACGCCTGCCCCACGGCGCCGACCGCGCCACGCACACCAAGCTGGGGCGCGGCGCGCTATCGGATATCGAGTGGACCGTCCAATTGCTCACCATGATGCACGCCCACGAATACGACGTGCTGCATAACACCTCCACCCTCGAGGTGCTGGACTTCCTGGTCACGGAGGAGGGGGAGAAGATCATCGCGACGCCCCAGGCGCGCACGCTGACGGAGGCGTGGCTGCTCGCCACCGAGGCACGCAATGCCTTGGTGCTGGTGACCGGCAAGCGCACGGATCAGCTCCCGGGGCCGGGCGCGCAGCTCAACCAGGTCGCCGGTGCCGCCGGATACGACCCCCACGACGCGCAGGCTTTTTTGGACCACTACTTGAAGCTCACGCGCCGGGCGCACGCCGTCGTCGAGGAGGTGTTCTGGGGCGAGAAGCCGTCCTTCGAGTACGACGACTAACTATGCTGGCAGGCATGGCTGTGAATCTGTCGATCGACCTGAACGATGCTACGTACGGCGACCTCGTCGCGCTCGTGGATGCGGCACGCACCGCCGGCGCTGACTCCGCCACCTCCCTGGAATTGGACGGCACGATGCTGAAGGTCTCGGTGGCGGCGCCGTCGGTAAGCATGGCGCGCCGGGACGACGCTGCTGCGCGCTACACGCGCGATGCGCGGCAGACCCGCGACACCCCAGGTTTCGAAGATCGCGTGCTGCCGGTGCTGGGAGAGAATGCTGTGCGCGGAATCATGGACATTCTCACCGGGCGGCAGGATCCGCCGGGCGCGCATAGCCGGTAACGCATTACCCCCACCCTTCTATTTAGTGAGCGATCCCACGTAGACTGCTTTGGGTGGATTACATCTCAACGCGCGACGCGTCAGCCGCTCCGAACAAGTTCACCGACATTCTGCTGTCCGGGCTCGCCCCCGACGGCGGCCTGTACGTGCCCGTGGCGTACCCGCGGATCACGGATGAGCGCCTCACACAGTGGCGCGGTGTTCTCGCCGAGGGTGGTTATGCGGCACTCGCTGCCGAGGTGGTGAAGCTCTTCGTCAGCGATATCCCGCCGGCGAAGGTCGAGCAGCTCACCGCGAACGCGTACCGCACCCCCGTCTTCGCGGACGAGGAGATCGTCCCGGTGAGCAAGCTGGAGGATGACCTCTACATCGCCCACCTGTCTGAAGGTCCGACAGCCGCGTTCAAGGACATGGCGATGCAGCTGCTCGGTGAGCTCTTCGAATTCGAGCTGGCCCGCCGCGAGGAGACCCTGAATATTCTCGGCGCGACCTCCGGCGACACGGGGTCCTCCGCTGAGTACGCGATGCGCGGCCGGGACAATATCAACGTGTTCATGCTGACCCCGGCTGGCCGTATGACGCCGTTCCAGCAGGCCCAGATGTTCGGGCTGGATGAGCCGAATATCTTCAATATCGCGCTCGACGGCGTCTTCGACGACTGCCAGGACGTGGTCAAGGAGGTCAACGCCGATGCCGCATTCAAGTCCAAGCACCACATCGGCGCGGTGAATTCCATCAACTGGGCGCGTCTGCTCGCGCAGACCGTGTACTACATCTCCACCTACATCAAGGTCACCGAAAGCAACGACGAGCAGATCTCCTTCTCGGTCCCCACGGGCAATTTCGGCGATATTTGCGCCGGCCACATCGTGAAGCAGATGGGGTTGCCGGTGGACAAGCTCATCGTCGCGACGAACGAGAACGACGTGCTCCACGAGTTCTTCACTACCGGTCAGTACCGCCCGCGCTCGGCGGCGGAGACGCACGCGACGTCGTCGCCGTCGATGGATATTTCCCGCGCATCCAATTTCGAGCGCTTCATCTTCGACGTCATCGAGCGCGACGCGAACCAGACTGCGGAGCTCTTCGGCGTCAAGGCGAAGGACGGCGGCTTCGAGCTCGACGACCACTTCATGGATGAGATCCGTTCGCGCTACGGGTTCCTGTCCGGCACGTCGACGCACGCAGATCGCGTATCGACGATTCGTGACACCCACTCCGCCCACAACGTCCTGATCGACCCCCACACTGCCGACGGCGTCTTTGTCGCACGCGGCGTGGCCGATAAAGTGGACACCCCGATCGTTGTGCTGGAAACCGCGTTGCCGGTGAAATTCTCCGAGACCATCGTCGAGGCCACCGGCCAGGAGCCCGACGTGCCTGAGCGTTTCGCCCACATCATGGATGCTGGCCGTCACGTGGTGGACATGCCCAACGATGCCGAGGCAGTGAAGACGTACATCGCCGAGACCGTCGCAGCCGCCGCGGAGCAGAAGAGCTAGCGCAAAGGAGACACCAGCCACCATGGCCCAGGAGCAGTTCGCAGGCCCCGAACACTACACCGAATTCGACCCGGAGAAATTTCTCCGCGACATGAACTTGATCAAGGAATTCGGCGAGAAGGGCGACAACGGCGAGAAGAGCACCACCGATGACACACACTCCGGAGAGCAGGACGCCTAAGCACGCCGCACCTGACGTGTCGTACCCGTACTACGAGGCGGGCCACGACGGGACGCACCGGGCGGACCAGAGGCCAGAAGAACACCACGGTTCCTCAGCGGGAGTGGCGCTGTGGGCGGCCATGGTCGTGATCGCCACCTTCATGGTGGCTTCCGTGGCATGGCTGGGAGTCACCACGGCGCAGCACCCGACGCCGTCAGCGGAGGAACGCCAGGAGCGCGAGCACGTGCAGCGTCCCCCGGGGGAACAGCACCACGACGGGCAGGCGGAGAACCCGGACCAGCCGGCGATGGGGTACCAAGTTTCCTCCCCGGCATTCGCGCAGTGGGCGCCCGGCACCAAGATCCAGGCAACTGACCACTATCCGCAGGCGGGCGAACAGTTCACGGCGCAGACATGCACGGTCGCGTTCAGCTTCAGTGGCCCAGACGGGCGCAATTATGCCGTCACTGCCGGCCACTGCGGCAAAGAAGGCGACCTGGTGTGGCCGACGTACGCCGAGACGGTCTCGGATTATTCCGTGGAGGTCGGGCATTACATCTATTCGGGCCTCTACAGCGACGATGTGGGGGAGACCGGGGACATCGACGTGGGCATCATCGAGATCACCGACCCCGACCGCTATATGGACCTCGTGGGCAAGCCGATCGAGACGGCGCTGTACTCCGGGGATATTCCGGTGGGAGAAGAGATCTGCAAGACGGGTGCCACCACAGGATTCACCTGCGGAGATTTCGAGGCCTCGAACCGCACGCAGATCATCCGCACTGACACAGAGACCGAGCGGGAGACCTACGGCGATATCGCCCACGTCTGCGCACTGCCGGGCGATTCCGGCGGACCGGTGTTCTATCTCATTGGCGGGCGCGCCAGCATTATCGGTGTCGTCTCCGGTACCGAAGCAGGCCGCGCCGCTGAGCCATGTGACGCAGCAGGCTCAGAGACCAAGATGATGTCGTACTCCAACTACGACCAAGTAATGGAGGTCATCAATCGGGTCGTTCCCGGCGTCGACTGGGTGGAGCAGACCTGGTAAGGGGGGCAGGGGAGACGTCGATAAGCGAAATGCTTAGAACCGTTCGTCTTCTATCCATGCGTCGGCCTTGCCGCGCTCCTTGATCAGGCGGTGGACCACCTCCGGCGAGTACGTGGTAAAACGGATCTCCTGCACTGCGCGCGGGCGGCGCACCTCGTGCCACGTCTCGTGAATGCGGGCAGCCTGCTCTTCGTTGTCGACGAACCACGTCATGGACACGTGGTTGCTGTGGCCGTACGACGGATTATGGGCGAAATCGATCGAATCCGCCTCCCCTTCCAGCGCGACGTCGAGCATGCGCTCGAAGGTCTCGCCCGGCATCGTGGAGTAGCAGAAACCGTTGAACGTCAGCCGGACATTATCCGGCGTGGTCAGCGCCATCGAGTCCACACAATTCTGCTCGAGCAGGCGACTGACGTGGCCCGTGAATTCCGGCATATCCTCGAGCGCGAGCTCCGTGACATCGCCAGTGACCGCGACACCCGTGTACGTGCGGGCCGTCTTAGCGTTCTCGATGAAATGCGCGCGTATCGACGACCGCACTTGCTCTTCGCTCGTCTCCGGCGGCGCCGGCTTCGGCGGGCGTGAGACGCTCGGCTGGCCATCCGAGCCCGTCACGGTGGTCACCGTCGGGATATCGTGCACGCTTGTCGACGATTCCGTCGACGTCGCCGTCGATGTGCTCGAAGCGCGCTCCTGCGCCGACGACTCGTAATTGAACAGACCGACCGTGAGCACGATGCACACGATCACCAACGCCCCGAAACCCACGATGAACGCGCCCGCGGGCACACGGCTGTACGCGTTGTCCTCGGTGTCCTGCGTGCTGATGGGTGGGGTGACCTGCGTGCTCATAATGAAGATGATGTTAGTTCACCCACCCGTTAACGCGGGGACGCGGGACGTAGACTTGGACGGCGAACTCGCTTGACGCTTCCGGACAGAAAGGTGCGCACACATGCCCATCCCCGAATTCATCGTGGAAATGCGGAAGAAAATCGGCACCGACCTGATGTGGATCCCGGCTGTCACCGCCGTGGTGCTCCGCGATTCCACCGACGACTCCCCGTGGGCCGTGCCCGAAGTTCTCTTGGTCAAGCGCTCCGACAACGGCGAATGGACGCCCGTGACGGGGATCTGCGACCCAGGTGAGGAGCCCCACCACGCGGCCAAGCGTGAAGTGGAGGAAGAAACCGGTGTGGCTGCCAGCGCTGCTGCGCTCCTCGGCGTCGGAGCGGTCGGCCCTATCGTGCACGCCAACGGCGACAACGCCACCTACATGTCTGTCGCGATCCGCCTTGAGGCCGACAATCCCGCCGCTGTACCGGAAGTCGGCGATGACGAGAACACCGAGACCGGCTGGTTCTCTATCGCTCAGATGCCGGTGACCGACCCGAAGTGGCGTCTCGTCATCGCCGACGCCGTTGCCCAGCGCAAGCACCCCGCGGCTTTCACACCGCGCATGGGGTTCTCCAAGCGCTAAGCAGCTCATGGCCGCGGAATTGCGCATCGGCATCGACGTCAGCGAGCACCAAGACGGGCTGAGCCTGGTCCAAGCGGCTGCCGAGGGCATCGATTTCGTCGTCGTGCGCACCACTGACGGCACCTACCGGGACCGGACGTACGCATCGCATATCGACGACGCACGCCGCGCCGGTCTTTTCATCGAGACCTACCACTACCTGCGCAACCCTTCGGAGGGCACTACGGTTGTGGAGCAGGTCGACGCCGCCTGTGCGGTGATGGGGGAGCAGGTCTATCCCATGTGGATCGACTGTGAGACACCCGCTGGACTCAGCCTCGACCACGTGCGCCAGGCCCGCGATGAATTGACCGCGCGTGGTGTGCCCGTCGCCGGAATCTACACGTATCCGCGCTATTGGCGTTGGCGGATGCTCGGCGCTGGCACCACCGAATTCGGGTCCGTGTGGGTCGCTGATTACGGCGCAGACAATGTCGGGACGCCGCGGGAGCTCCTTCAGGGACGTGCGTGGCCGAGGGCTATAGGCAAGCAAACACCCGTGATGTGGCAGTACGGCTCGCGCGGTCTCGTTGCCGGTTACGAGGTGGATGTCGACGTGCGCGCGCGATCAGCACGTAGGCAATGCCCGTCGCGGCGACGGTAGCCACCACAGAGATGAGCAGATCGGCAGTGGTCGCTGCATTGAGATTCACCCCGCCAACATCGAATGCGTCGGGCGCGTAGGCGGAAGTGTTGCCCACAGCGTGGACGGCTGCCGCCGCCTCAATCCCGCCGGTGGTGTAGGTCAAAAACATCGCGCAAGCCGCGAAGACCCCCACGCTGACCATGCCCTGCCAGCCGTAGTGGTGGCCCGACAGGAAGAACAGGAACGGCAGCAGGTACGCCACGATGGCGGGGGAAAACCACTGGCCCATGATCTGGACCAGCGAGCCGCGGAAGAAGAGCTCCTCCGACAACGACTGCAGCGGCGCCAGCGCGATGATGACGGCGAGTGCACCCCAATTGAGCGGCCCGGCTGTCATCTGTGAACGGTCAAAATTCACGATGGCGTAGATCCCCTCGCCGCCCAGGAAGATCAGGGCCGGGATGAGAGCGAGACCGAAATTCTTCCAGCGGAAACGGCGCTCCGTCGACCACAACGCACGTGGGTCGCGTCCGGTGAGCCGGGCCGCGATGAAGCCTGCCGGAATGGCCGCGACCCAGCCGATGAATGTCACGACGGCTAAGTACGGGCGGTCTGCGAAGTCGAATGGGTCGAAAGCACTGACACTCGGTTGCGCGATCTTCTCGTAGAGGTAGAACAGGCCGGTCGCTCCGGCAGTGAGCCCGATCATGAGCGAGGTAGCGAGCACGAGCTCCAGCAGCGGACGCCACCACGCGGGTCGGGGAGGCATTCCGGCTGGAGCTCGTGAAGAGTCCGATGCTGCATCAGCGGGGAGACGGTATGTGCGGCCGAGGAGATGATAGGCGCTCATAACCGGAGTTTATCACTGTGTTCACCTCACCCTTAGCGGGTGATGAGCTCGTCCCGGTTGATCTTGCCGGCCAACGAGCGCGCGATCATGAACGGCACCCACAGGATCTGGACGGTGAGCAGCTTGGCGAAGAAGAGGGCGACCTCCGTGGCATCGAGCTCGACCCACAGCTGGCACGCCAGCGCGACGAGCCCGGAGATGAGGAAGAACGCGATAGAGAGAACGAGTCCCGTCTTGAAACCGTCCTCGCGCGCCTCGAGGTGGTGCTGCAGCTCGTACTCGTCGAGCTCCGCCCCCGGAAGGTCGGCGCCATTGATCTGCTTGCGCAGGGCGACCGTGCCGACGGCTGCGGCGAGAGCACCTACCATCCACAGCAGGTTCGCGATGCCCGGCTGGAAGAACTGGAGAGCGGCGGAAAGGATCACCACGGCAATCGCAGCGTCGGTCGCATGGATTGTGCGGTTGCGGGCCTTGACGGTATTCGGTGTGGCGGCGGTCATGAGTGGTTCCTCCATTAGATTTCGTCGGGCATGTTGATGTCGATCGCTTCCGCGAGCTGCGCGCGCGTTAAGTCCCTCTCCACGCGCAGCACCCGCACCTGACGGTGGATCAGGTCAACGGGACCCTTCTTTGGGGGCATGATCCAAAGTGTTGCATAAACACAACACTCCGTCAATAGTTTTTGGTGATTCGTCGATAAGCGCGCTTGCTGTGGAAAGACGAAACCCGGGCATCCGTGCTGTGGATGCCCGGGGTGAAGAGGGGCGCTGTTTAGCGGCCGAACTGCTGGTGCGGGTAACCGGCGCCCGGTCCCGGCTGCTGGCCCGGGTTGAACCCCGGTCCTGGCTGGCCCTGCGGAGAGAACGGCTGGCCCTGCGGAGAGAACGGCTGGCCCTGCTGGAAACCCTGCTGCTGCGGCTGGCCCGGACCGAAACCCTGTGGCTGGCCTGGCTGACCGGGGCCTGCGAACGCCGGCGTGCTCGGGGATTTCTTAGATCCACCGTTGATCAGCGCGAAAACAAATGCTGCAATGGCGGCGATAGCCAACAGGACCCAAGTCCAGAAACCGCCACCAAAGCTCACCTGCAGGAGATCCTTGATCTCTGGTTGATCGTTGGCGTCGGCGTAATTGAGCACTGCAACGATGATCGCGATGACCTGGAACGCTGCCGCGGCGAGCCCAGCCATGATGCCGAAGCGCTCCAGTTTGAGGAAACCAAGCACGATGGCGGAAACGTATGCGACGAGCACGAGAGCGGTCAATGCGATCAGCACGACCTGGAAATCTTCGAATTCGGCGGTATTTGAGTATCCGTTCTCGATTTGCTTGGCAAACTCACTGGTATCGGCAGTCTTGAATTTGGCCCTAGCCCACCAGTTCATGGTCACCGTGAAGTCGAGAATATTGTCTTCGATGCCGAGATTGAGGCCGCCGAATTCTTCTTCAAGTTGGGCGCGCTGCGCTTCCGCGTCCGACTTCAGCGTCAAGATAGGGAAGAAGCTGCTGATCAGGCTGAGAAGGAACAAGCCGATTGCCGCGAACGTCGGCCACCCAGGAAGTGACGAGGATTTCGTTGCCGCGGCAGTGGAACCCGCAGAAGGCCGACCGGCGGGGCCGTTCGGTGCCTGCTGCTGGTTGCCCCACTGCTGGGAGCCTGGGCCGGGGTTGCCGTGATTGCCAATGGGGCCGTTCGGGCCGGGCATGTTCGGAGTAGTCATTATCGCCTTCTTCGAGCAGTTGTACGGACGGACCCAAATATATAACCGGTGAGAAAATTTTGCCGAAGAATGCGCGAAGGGACCTATCCCTTTTGGCGGCGTCCTTCCGCGACCCAGCTTAGGAATCTTCCCGAACACAGCGACCAATGGATGATGAGGAGAATCGGAATGCTGAGTGCGACCACATCGAGCCATTCTGACCCGTTGACGAGGGCGAGCTGGTGGCCGCCCATGCTGATCGTGCCCGGCGGGAAGGTGCACGCCCACCAGGCTGGTGAGTACTCGACCCACCGCGCGACGTTCGGGTAGAAGGTGAACATTGCGAATAGCGCTAATGGAATGGCGATCCCGAGCGCGATGAGACCATAGAAGATCGACACGGGACCGGGGTAGAGGATCTGCATCGCTGTTGTGGATTGTCCGACAACACCGAGCGGGACCCATGCAGTGGCCGAGTTCGGGCCGCGTAGATCAACCTTCCGGTGCCAGGCAGCCCAATAAACGCGAATGAAGACCGGCACTGCTGTGAGGATCGACATGGCGAAGAAGACGGTGCCCATGATGTGGTACATCTCGCCGTAATCGCGGGCGAGCCAACCGGCGACGGAGGCCGAAATCATCGGTCCGACAAGAGGCAAGCCCCAGGTAAACCGCGGGGTGCCGTCGAAACGCGTCAGCTGGATGGCCCAGGTGACAACCGTGACGGGCGCACCGATCCAGAATCCGATGAGGCGGTACACACCCTCGCCGGTCAAGCCCGAAAGCGCTGCGCCGAGCGCCAAGATGCCGATGAAGAACATTGACCATTCCGCCATCGTCGTGCGCTCGAAGCTGGGGTGGCGGTAGCGCGCGAATCCGTACACGAGCACCACGAGGATCACGCAGGCGATCGCGGCGAAGATGCCCGCGCCGACCATCATGTTCTTTTCGACGAGCAGACGAGCGACGATCGACGTGCCCATGAGGCTGCCGCCCCAAGCGGGGCCGGGCGGAGGCAGTTGGCGGAACTTATCAGTCACTCAACATATGGTAATCATCTGAGCTGATTGTGCGAAACGGGAAAACCCCGCGACCTCCTCGGGAACGGGAGGCGCGGGGTGGTGCGGCGCAGCAGCGCGCGCTTTAGACGTCGAAGTACATTTCGTACTCGAGCGGAGTCGGGCGCAGACGCGCCGGCGTGATCTCCTCGTCTACCTTCAGCTTGATGTAGGCCTCGATGAGGTCCTCGGTGAAGACATCACCTTCGGTAAGAAAGTCGCTGTCTTCTTCCAATGCAGCCAAAGACGACTCGAGCGAGGTCGGAGCCTGCGGAATGGATTTCGCTTCCTCCGGCGGGAGCTCGTAGAGGTCCTTGTCCACCGGCTCGTGCGGTTCGATACGGTTCTTCACACCGTCTAAGCCGGCCAGCATCATCGCCGCGAAGCCAAGGTACGGGTTACCGCTCGGGTCCGGTGCACGGAACTCGATGCGCTTGGCCTTCGGGTTCGAACCCGTGATCGGAATTCGGATCGCCGCGGAGCGGTTGCGTTGCGAGTACACAAGGTTGATCGGGGCCTCGAAGCCTGGGACCAAACGGTGGTAGGAGTTCAGCGTCGGGTTCGTAAACGCCAGCACTGCTCCTGCGTGGTGGAGAATGCCGCCGATGTAGAAACGCGCGATATCGGACAGGCCGCCGTAGCCGGACTCGTCGTAGAACAGCGGCTCGCCGTCCTTCCACAGGGACTGGTGGGCGTGCATGCCGGAGCCGTTGTCGCCGGCAATCGGCTTCGGCATGAACGTCGCTGTCTTGCCCCATTCCTTTGCGGTGTTTTTGATGATGTACTTGAAAGTCTGCAGGTCATCAGCCGCATGCAGCAGGGTATTGAACTTGTAATTGATCTCCTGCTGACCGCCAGTGCCCACCTCGTGGTGGAACCGCTCGATTTCGAAACCGGCCTGCGCCAGGCGCAGCGTCATGTCGTCGCGGACATCGAGCGTCTGATCGTACGGCGGGACGGGGAAGTATCCGCCCTTCAAACGCGTCTTGTAGCCGAGGTTCGGGGAACCGTCGTGCTCGACCTCACGATCGCGGTTCCACCAACCTTCGATGGAATCCACCTCGTAGAAAGCCTTGTGCGCGTCAGTGGAGTAGCGCACGGAATCGAAGAGATAGAACTCCGCCTCTGCGCCGAAGAAACACGTGTCAGCAATGCCGGTGGACGCGAGGTACTCCTCAGCTTTGAGCGCGACGTTGCGTGGATCGCGAGAAAACGCTTCGTGCGTGAACGGGTCGTTGACGAAGAACTTCACATTCAGCGTCTTCGCCTTGCGGAATGGATCGATCTGCGCGGTAGCGAGATCCGGCAAGAGAATCATGTCGGACTCATCAACAGTGGTGAAACCGCGAATCGACGAACCGTCGAAAGCCAAGCCTTCCTCGACAGCGTCCTCGTCGAACATGGACGCAGGAATGCTGAAGTGGTGCTCAATGCCAGGCACATCGGTGAAGCGGACGTCGACGAACTCGACTTCTTCATCCTTGATGAACTTCATCGTGTCCTGGATATTTTCAAAGCCCACAGTTAAAAACTCCTTGAGTGCAAATTGGGTGCTTCCACCGATGTTACATGGAAGGGCAATGTCTCCGCCGGTGTACCGAAGAGATGAATTCGGATTAGAAAAACGGTGTTCTATCCTTGATGACCATGGGTAATGCGCAGCGTGGCGGCAACGCCGGAAAACAATCGCCCCGTCCCGTGGGCGGCGACGACGACTTCATGGTCGGACGCTGGCCAGGGGAGCACCTCGGCATGCCGAAGAACGGCAGCGGAGCCATGGCATCGGTCATGCGCCGCGCCGGAGGCGTGCTCATCGACTGGGGAATCTGCTGGATCATTGCGGGTTTCATCGTCATGAATACCCACGTATTCGGCGGGACTGCCACGTTGACGTACATCCTTTGGCTGTTGCTGGGAATCTTCAGCGGCTGGCTCTTTGCGCGCACGCCGGGAATGGCAGTGCTGGGGATGGGCGTCGCTCGCGTCGATAAGCCTGGCGCGACCGTCGGCTTCTGGCGAGCGGCGGTGCGCACCATCTTGACTGGATTCATCTTCCCCGCGGCGATCGTTGACCCTGACGGCCGCGGGATGCACGATCGTGCGACCGGAACAGCAGTAATCCGCTCGTAGCCAGGTGGCTGACGAGCGGATTTAGCTGGAAACTCTGTTTATTTTCCCTTGCGCTGCTGCATGCGGCGCATCTTGCGGTTCATGCCCGCCATATTCTGCGCCTGGTGCGGCATCGGACCCTTCGGCAGGCCGGCGCGCTGGCCGCCGCGGATATTGTCCATCGCCTCGAGCTTCGCGTTGACGGAATAAACCTCGTCCTTGCTGTAGTTCTTCGGAAGTTTCAACAGCGTGCGCTGGAGCTTTTTCGGCGGGACCTGGTCCTCGCCCGAACCCACGAGAATCTCGTGGATGGGGACTCCCGCGACGAGGCGGTCGATGCGCTTGCGCTCTTTCTCCATCATCGGCTTGAGACGCTTCGGGTCGCCCTCTCCGACGAGCACGACACCAGGGTTGCCCACCACGCGGTGGACGGTGTCCATCTGCGGATTAGCGGCAATACCCGTCTTGGTCAGCCACACGATGCCCATCGTGTTGCGCATGTTCTCGAGCGTCCACGCAGCTGCGCCTGGGGTGTCGCCGACTTCCTCGTACATGGAGCCCTCGAGGCGCCGGGTGAAGATGAACATCGCCAGAACGAAGCCGAACAGAATGCCAGGGACGAGCATGAACCACTCGCCACCGAACAGCAGACCGATCAGGAAGAAGAGCAGCGCCACGCCGACGATGGACGCCAGCATCAGCGGGATCAGCTTCTTATCGCGCTTGCGCTGGAGGTTGAACGCCTGCCAGATCTGGGAACGGGTCTGCTTGCGTTTCATGCGCTTCGCCGAGCGCTGTTCCTTCTTCGCGGAAGCGTCGGCTGCAGTTGCCTTCTTGTCCTTTGCCATGGTCACTAGAGTAACGAAGAGCCCGCACACCGCACGAACTACCACGGCTGATTGGTGCCACACACGCGAAAACCCGCCGCTTCCTGTGGCGGGGAAGCGGCGGGAAAGCGCGGCCGACGAGTCAGCGCTTGTGGCCTACAGCGGAGTGATCTCCGCGTTGAGGTGCAGCTTGTCCGGCTTAGAGGAGCCGCGCAGCTGGATATCGTACGAACCGTCCTCGTCCTTGATGGTCCACAGAGCGACCTGCGCTGGGATCACCACAGGCTTGACGAACTCGACGGAGTAGCGCAGTGCCTGAGGCAGACGGCCCTCAAGCGGGGCGAGCACAGCCGCGGCGGAGTACATGCCGTGAGCGATGCGCGCCGGGAACCCGAACAGTTTCGCACCCAGGTTGGAGGTGTGAATCGGGTTGTGGTCGTTGGAGGCCTCGACATACGCATTGACGTCGGCACCAGTCCAGCGCCAGCGGGCGTTCGGCTTGAACTCCGGAAGCTCCGGCTTCGGCAGGACCTTGCCGGAATCCTCGGCGCGGGTGGTCACGCTGACATTTGCAGACTTGGCGAATTTCGCGCCCATGCCCAAAAACGTCGAAGTCTGGCGCCACACCGGCTCCCCGTTCTCCTCGCCTTCGACGAAGATCTCGGTGACGATGTCGACCAGTAGACCACGGCGGTGCGGACGCAGGTTCTCGCCGTGGGAGCGGATGGTGTACGTGTCGTCGACCTTGAGCGTGCGGGTCTGTTCGATCACGTTGGTGACGTGCACCGCGCCCATCGCCGCGTACGGGAAGTCCGGGCGGGAGAGCAACTCCATGACGAGCGGGAAAGAGAGGACGAAGAAGTAGGTCGGCGGCAGATCGTTGCCCAGGCGCAGACCGGTCGCGCTGGTGTAGTCAGCCAGGTTGGCCTTATCCACCTTCACGCCGTTGACCTGGATTGCCGATGTCGGATCCTGCTTCGCCTCGCGGGTACCGCCGATACCTGGAATGGCGCTGACGAAGATCTTGCGGTTGATCGCCTTCATGTCCGGGATGGACTTCAGGTTCTCGTACTGGCGGGTGCCGTTGCCGTTGGTGGATCCGGCGGCTGCCTTCGGCGCAGTTGCGTCGGCCTTCGACTCTGTCGCCTCTTCAGCCTTCTTTTCGGCGGCATCGGTCAGCTCGTCGACCTTGGACGAGACCTTCTCCTTCACGTCTTCGAAGGTGTCGGCTGCCTTTTCAGCGACCTCTTCAGCCTTGTCCTGAGCCTGTGCAGCGGCTTCCTTAGCTTCGGTCTTGGCTTCAGCGGCGGCTGCTTCGGCCTTCTTCTTGGGGTCGTTGTCGTCGTTGCCCCGATTTACAGCAGTAGTCATTGTGTTTACGCTCCCAGGAGGTTCTGGCCGCAGACACGGACGGTGTTGCCGTTGACGGCGACGGAAGACGGTGCAGAGAAGTATGCGACGGTCTCAGCGACGTCGACCGGCTGGCCGCCCTGGTTCAGGGAGTTCAGGCGACGGCCGACCTCGCGCGGGCCGAGCGGCATAGCGGCGGTCATGTCGGTCTCGATGAAGCCCGGTGCGACGGCGTTGATGGAACCGCCGGCCTCGGCGATGCGCTCAGCCAGAGCGTCGACGAAGCCGACCACGCCTGCCTTGGTGGTGGCGTAGTTGGTCTGGCCGCGGTTACCGGCGATGCCAGCCATGGAGGAAACACCGATGATGGCCGGATTCTCGGCGAATGCGTCGGCGTCGAGCAGCGCCTCGGTGATGCGCACCGGTGCGACGAGGTTGATGTTCTGGACCATGTTCCAGCGGTCCTCGTCCATATTGACGAGCAGCTTGTCGCGGGTGACACCTGCGTTGTGGACGATGGTGTCGATCTTGCGGCCGTAGCGCTCCTGGGCGTGCTTGGCGATCTCCTCGGCGGCCTTCGGGTTGGTCACGTCGAGCGGCAGGGCAGTGCCCTTGACCTTGTTCGCGGTCCCGGCGAGGCCCTCACCAGCCTGCGGGATGTCCACGCAGATCACCTTGGCACCGTCGCGGGCCAGGGTCTCGGCGATGGTGGCACCGATGCCGCGAGCAGCACCGGTGACGACAGCGAGACGGCCCTCGAGCGGCTTCTCCCAGTTCTCCGGAAGCTGAACATCGACCGGGGTAATGCGGATGACCTGTGCGTCGACGAAAGCAGACTTGCCGGACAGGAGGAAGCGGAGAGTGGACTCGACCTTGTTGATCTGTGCGCCGTCGATCGCCGGGTCCACGTAGACCAGCTGAACCGTGGCGGACTTGCGCATCTCCTTGGCCAGGGAGCGGGTGAAGCCCTCGAGTGCACGGGCAGCGATGCGGGCATCAGCGTTCTCGAGCAGCTCCGGGGTGGTGCCGATGACGATAAGGCGTGCGTTGTCCAGGACCTTCTTCAGCTGCGGGTTGAAGAATTCGTACAGCTGGACCAGGTCTTCCGGCTTCTCCAGCTGGGTCGCGTCAAAGACGATGCCGGCGCGCTTGGTGTCTGCCTCAGCCTTGATCAGCTTGTACGGGCCGTCGAGGAGAGACGTGATCTGCTCGGCCAGTCGGCCGTTGCCACCGACGACGACCGGGCCGTGAAGAAGATCCTCACCCTGCTTGTAGCGGCGTAGGGGGTAGCCCTGGGGGACACCCGCCTTAGCGGCGAGAGGGGAGTTGATGAACTGTTCGAGGAGGCCTTTCTTTGCCACAACTTTCTCCTTCTGATTTGGGGGTGCGACCGTATCAATTCGGTAGCTCTGTGTCGGATACTATTATAAGATCGCAATGGTGACGAACCTTACAAAGTTCGAACTTTGTAAAATGTCAGACAAATATCGCACGGTAAACGACTGAACAGCAGTTACTTACCTCGAGCTCCATGGGAAGTGCAGGAAATAAGCATGAATCAACCCCGCAAAGTAGCCATTCTCGGCGGAAACCGTATCCCGTTCGCGCGTTCCAACAAGGAGTACGCGAAGGCCTCTAACCAGGACATGCTGACCTCGGCCCTCAACGGTCTTGTCGCACGTTATGGCCTGCAGGACCAGGAGATGGGTCTCGTCGTCGGCGGTGCTGTGCTCAAGCACGCACGCGATTTCAACCTGGTTCGCGAGTCCGTGCTCGGTTCGGAGCTGGCGTCTACGACCCCGGCCTTTGATCTGCAGCATGCTTGCGGCACGTCGCTGACTTCCGCGATCCAGGTCGCTGACGCTATCGCGCTCGGCCGAATCGAGAACGGCATTGCCTGCGGTGCCGACACCACCTCGGATGCTCCGCTGGCTGTCAATGACACGCTGCGTAAGACGCTGATCCGTCTCTCCAACGCGAAGTCTGTGAAGGATCAGCTGAAGCTCGCTGGTTCCATTCGTCCGAACCAGCTCGCTCCGGAGCAGCCGCAGAACGGTGAGCCGCGCACGGGCCTGTCCATGGGCGACCATGCGGCGATCACCGCACGCGAGATGGAGATCTCCCGTGAGGAGCAGGATGAACTAGCGGCGACCTCCCACCAGAACCTGGCCAAGGCATACGAAGAGAACTTCTTCGATGATCTGATGACCCCGTTCTTGGGCGTCAACCGCGACACCAACCTCCGCCCGGATTCCACCGTGGAGAAGCTGTCCAAGCTCAAGCCGGTCTTCGGTAAGAAGGACGCCGAGCAGCACGGCGGCACCGCCACCATGACCGCAGGTAACTCCACGCCGCTTACCGACGGCGCCGCGGCAATCCTGCTCAGCTCTGAAGAGTGGGCAAAGGAACAGAACCTTCCGGTCCGCGCGTACCTGGTCGACTCTGAGCTGGCTGCTGTGGACTTCGTGTCCGGCAAGGACGGCCTGCTGATGGCACCGACCTACGCAGTGCCGCGCCTGCTCGAGCGCAACGGACTGACCCTGCAGGACTTCGACTTCTACGAGATCCACGAGGCATTCGCTTCCCAGGTGCTCGCCACCCTCAAGGCATGGGAGGACGAGACCTACTGCCGCGAGCGCCTCGGTCTGGATGCCCCGCTGGGTTCCATCGACCGCTCCAAGCTCAACGTCAAGGGCTCTTCGCTGGCAGCCGGCCACCCGTTCGCGGCGACCGGCGCACGCATCCTCGCTTCCGCAGCGAAGACCCTCGAGGAAAACGGCGGCGGCCGCACCCTCATCTCCGTCTGTGCGGCAGGCGGCCAGGGTGTTGTCGCCATCATCGAGCGCTAAACACCACATACCCCCAACCACATAAAGGAAGCATTTTCAGGAAAGAAGGTCATCATGACTTCCGTTGAAGACAAAGTCCGCAAGGTCAATCTGGAACGCCGTCCCCAGAAGGCGTCTCCCGAAACCCGTTCCCCGCAGGCACTGCCGGAGACCCCGGACGCAGCAGTCGCGGGCAAGCTGAAGAAGCTGCTCGATGGCCAGTGGGAAGAGCAGAAGGACAATATCCGCGAGCAGCTCAACCGTGAGGAAGCGCTGCCGATGATCGAGGGCTCCGTTGAAGAGATCCGCGCCGCCCTGCTGGAGAAGGTCAAAATGGTGGCCGCCTCCGGCATGATGCAGACGGCCTTCTCCAAGGCGAACGGTGGCTCGGGTGAAGCCCACGTCGGCATCATGGGCCTGGACCTGCTCGGGCAGTTCAATGGCTCGCTGGCGATCAAGTCCGGTGTGCAGTTCGGCCTGTGGGGCGGTGCCGTGGACGTGCTGGGCACCGAGCGCCACCGCGAGTACGCCCAGGGTGCCATGGACCTGTCCAAGCTGGGCAGCTACGGCATGACTGAGCGCGGCCACGGCTCCAACGTGCAGGAGCTGCAGACCACGGCGACCTACGACCCGGAGACCCAGGAGTTCATCATCAACTCCCCGTCTCCGTCGGCCACCAAGGTCTACATCGGCAACACCGCCCGCGACGGCCGCTGGTCCGCTGTCTTCGCGCAGCTCTACACTCCGGGTGTGGAGGAATCCCACGGTGTGCACTGCTTCGTGGTGCGCATCCGCGAGGAAGATGGCTCCCCGGTCGAGGGCGTCACCATCGGCGACCACGGCCACAAGGGCGGCCTGCTTGGCGTCGACAACGGCACCCTGACGTTCGACAACGTCCGTATCCCACGTGAGGCGCTGCTCAACCAGTTCGGCGATGTCGATGCGGAGGGTAACTACACGTCTCCGATCGACTCGAAGAACCGCCGCTTCTTCACCATGCTGGGCACCCTGATTCGCGGCCGCATTGCCGTCGGTGCCGCCGGATCCGGCGCGACCAAGTCCTCCCTGGCGATCGCTCTGAAGTACGCGCACCAGCGCCGCCAGTTCGACTACGGCGACACCGGCGAGGAAAGCAAGCTGATCGACTACCGCCAGCACCGCCGCCGCCTGATCATCCCGCTGGCTCGCTCCTACGCGCTCCAGCTGCTGCAGAACCAGCTGACGGCCCGCTACGCCGACCAGACGGAACGCCAGGCCTCCGGCGAGTGGTCCGTGACCAACCCGACCGAAGCACAGGCTCTGGCTTCCCGCGAGATGGAGACCTTGGCGGCGGCGTTCAAGGCCGTGGCCACTGAGCACGCCACCGACACCATCCAGGAGTGCCGCGAGGCCTGCGGTGGCGCCGGCTTCATGTCGGAGAACCTGCTGACCACCTTCCGCGCCGACACCGACGTGTACAACACGTTCGAAGGCGACAACACCGTCCTGCTGCAGCTCGCCGGCAAGAACCTGCTGACCGCGTACACCAGCGAGATGGCTAACCCGTCCGCAGTGGACATCGTGAAGTTCGCGGCCACCAACGTGACCGACATCTTCCGCAGCCGCGCTGGCCTGGGCTCCACCGTCCAGTCCGTGGTGGACACGTTCACCAGCGAGGAAGCGTCCCTGTTCGATGCCGACTACCAGCTCAAGGTCGTCCAGATGCGCGAGCAGCTGGTCATGCGTTCCCTCATCCGCCGTATCCAGAGCGCACGCAAGCTGAACAAGGCTGAGGCTGCGAAGGTCATCGACAAGGCTCAGGACCACATGCTCAACGCCGCGTGGGCGTACATCGAGAACCTGATGGTCCAGGCCATGATTGAGGCCGAGCGCTCCCTGCCGGTGGGCTCCACCGAGCGCGCCGTCTTCGAGCAGGTGCGCCACCTGTTCGTTCTCGACACCATTGTCCGCGAGGCCGGCTGGTACCAGGAGCACAACGTGATCTCCTCCGGTCGCGTCAAGGCAGCCCGCGCATCCATCAACGACCTGGTCGACTCCCTCGGTCCGTGGTCCGAGGTGCTCGTGGACGCGTTCGCCATCCCGTCGGTTGTCCTCGACCGCCCGCTGTTCAAGGACGGTGGCACGGACGATTCCCGCGACAACCCGGAGGCATGGAAGGTCGGCTCCAACATTCCGACCGGCAAGAAGTAAGTCAGTGACGGTCCCTGATTAAGACGGAGCCTCGCTCACATGACTAAGGCCATCAGGGGAGATCCCTGGTGGGCTTTAGTCGTCGCTAGAACGAGTCACTGTTCGCATACGCCAAACCCAGCTATCTGGATCCAGATAGCTGGGTTTAGAGCTGTGGCGGGGCGGCGGAGCGCCTGAGCGCCCGCGCCCGCGTCTAGTCGGCGCCGATGCCCGGCATGCCAAGCCCGACGGCGGGGCGGCCTGCGGAGACGACCGGGGTTTCCTCGGACGCGCCGTACTTGTTCAGCAGGGTCTCGGCTTCCTGGTCGGTGGCGCCCTGGGAGGTCTCGGCGAGGTGCTTCAAGTTCTCCGGCAGCTCGCGGCCGTGGAACTTCATGGCCTCGACATAGAGCTTGCCTGCGCGGTAGGAGGAGCGCACCAGCGGGCCGGACATGACAGCGGCGAAGCCCATGTCGTAGGCGGCATCGCGGTACTCGATGAACTCCTCCGGCTTCACCCAGCGCTCGATCGGGTGGTAC
Source organism: Corynebacterium sp. p3-SID1194 (assembly GCF_025144155.1). Lineage (NCBI taxonomy): Bacteria > Bacillati > Actinomycetota > Actinomycetes > Mycobacteriales > Corynebacteriaceae > Corynebacterium > Corynebacterium sp. p3-SID1194. Next base: position 64,269 of record NZ_JALXWY010000003.1, on the reverse strand, counting down.
ATCGGGCCGGGGCGCAGGTACTGAGTGATCGTGATGATGTCGGTGCCCGCGTCGTGCATGTCCTGGAGTGCTTCGAGGACCTCTTCACGGGTCTCGCCCATGCCGAGAATGAGGTTGGATTTGGTGATCAGCCCGTAATCGCGTGCCTGGCGGATGACGTCCAGGGAGCGGTCGTAGCGGAAAGCCGGGCGAATGCGCTTGAAGATGCGCGGGACGGTCTCCAAGTTGTGGGCGAAGACTTCCGGCTCGGACTCGAAGACCTGCTGGAGCAGGTCCGGCTTGCCGGAGAAGTCCGGGGTGAGGTTTTCCACGCCGGTGTGCGGGTTGAGCTCGTGGATCTTGCGCACAACCTCGGCGTAGAGCCATGCGCCCTCATCCTCGAGGTCGTCACGCGTGACACCGGTGATGGTGGAGTAGTTCAGCTCCATTTCGCGGACGCTCTCTGCGACGCGCTGCGGCTCTTCCCGATCGAGCGGCTCCGGCTTTGCGGAGTTGATCTGGCAGAAATCGCAGCGGCGGGAGCAGTTCGCGCCACCAATGAGGAAGGTAGCCTCACGGGATTCCCAACACTCGTGGATATTGGGGCAGCCGGCCTCTTGGCACACGGTGTGAAGGGAAGCACCCTTCACTTTCTTCCGCATGTCCTCGTATTCGGGGCCCGTTTTCACGGCGTTGCGGATCCAACGCGGCTTGGATTCGATCGGGGTCTGCGCGTTGCGTTTTTCAACGCGGCGCAGCTTGCGTCCTTCTTCTGCGACAGTCACGGGTTCCACGTTAACCCCGCTCGCGCAAAGGTGCGAATATCGCAGGCCGAAGCAACCCCCGTTTAGAGTCAGTCGCGCGAAATGGTGTGGTCAGCGACGGCGAGTTCGCCCGAGAGCGCGCGGTCCAGATTGCGGATGAGCAGGGGTGCCAGCTCTGCGGTAGTGAAGTCCCGACCCAGCTCCAGACTCATTGTTGTCACATCGGCGTCGCTGATCCCGCAGGCGACGATGTGGCCGAAGTATTCGAGGGTGTTGTTGCAGTTGACGGCGAGGCCGTGCATGGTCACGCCGCGGGTGATGCGGATACCTAGCTGGGCGACTTTGCGGTCGCGGCGCACGCCTATCGACGGATCGTCTGCCGGCACCCAGACACCGGAGCGGCCGTCGATGCGGCCGGCGTCCTCCACACCGAATTCGCGGATCGTGGCGATCATGGCTTCCTCGATGCGGCGGACGAAGTCCACCACGTCGACGGGGTCGGCGAGCTTGATAATGGGGTAGATGACCAGCTGGCCTTCACCGTGCCAGGTGATGCGGCCGCCGCGGTCGACGGTGACAACGGGCTGGCCGTTATCGGGGAGATCCTCCGGTTGGGTGCGCTTGCCGGCGGTGTATGTATTCGGATGCTGCAGTACGAGCAACGTATCGCCGATCTCGTCGTCGGCACGCTGGGCGGCGAGCTTCGCCTGCAGCTCCCAGGTCTCCGAATAGTCCACGAGCCCCAGTTCCCGCACGTCTAGTGGGGAATCTGAGGCTCGGATGGAGCGGTCGGCGGGGAAGAACGGTACACGTGGGGCACTCATGCCCTTCATGGTAGACCTCCCGCCGCGCCGGCTTAAGAGGAGACCGTTTACAGGCCGTTTGCGGAACCGTACTCGTCGGCAGTCATGAGCGGACCTGCGGATTCGGCGGCGACCTCGAAGAGCCAGCCCTCACCGAACGGGTCGTTGTTGATCGCCTCGTAGTTGTCTTCGATGTCCTCGTTGACCGCGGTGACCTTGCCGGTGACCGGGGAGTACAGATCAGAGACGGACTTGGTGGACTCGACCTCGCCGCAGGTCTCGCCTGCGGTCACGGTGTCGCCGACGGCCGGCAGCTCAGCGAAGACGATCTCGCCGAGGCGCTCGGTGGCCACAGAGGTGATGCCGATGCGGACGGTCTGTCCCTCTACGGCGTCAGCGGCGGCGTTGACCCACTCGTGGTCCTCGGAGTAGGAGAAATCCTGGGGCAGATCAGACATTCTTATTTGTCCTTTCGGGAGTAGAAGGGGGTCTCAGAGATGGTGTAAGCGTAGTGCTTACCCCTGATGTCGACCTCCACTTTAGTGCCCGGCTCAGCGTGCGCGGGATCAATGTGCGCCAAAGCGACCGGGTGGCCCAAAGTGGGGGAGGGCTGGCCGGAGGTGACCACGCCGATGCGGTTGTCAGAGCCGTCCTCGTCTGCGAGGAAGACCTCTGCGCCTTCGCGGGCGGCGCGGCGCTCCTCGGAGGTCAGGCCGGCGATGACAACGGATGGCTCGCGTCCGGTCAGGGCGTCCTTGCCAACGAAATTCGCTTCCTTCTTGGCAAAGGCACGGCCCATGCCTGCCTCCACCGGGGTGATGTCGGCGGTGAGCTCGTGGCCGTACAGCGGCATGGAAGCTTCCAAGCGCAGGGAGTCGCGGGAGGCGAGGCCGCACGGAATGCCGGAGTCGATCACGGCGTCCCAGATCTTCTCGGCGTCCTCGTTCTGGCAGAAGAGCTCGAAGCCGTCCTCGCCGGTGTAACCGGTGCGGGCGACGAAGACCTCCACGTCGGAGCCGTCAGACTTCAGAGTGGTCCACGCGCCGGAGTAGTAGGCGAGGGGCGCCGGGTCGTCGGCAAGCAGGGGCGTGAGTGCCTCGAGCGATCCCGGGCCCTGGACAGCAATGAGCGCCACCGCCTCGGAGTCGTTGCGGATCTCAACGTCGAAGCCCTCGGTGCGCGCCTCAAAGGCAGCCCACACGGTGGCGGTATTGGCGGCGTTGGGCACGACCATGAAGTGGTCGTCGGAGAATTTGTAGGTGATCAGATCATCCAGGATCCCGCCGTTCTCGTCGACGATCATGGAGTACTTAGCCTTGCCCACCTTGAGGTTGGACAGGTTGGAGATGAGGACGTAGTCGAGGTACGCGCCGGCATCCGGGCCGGTTACGTCGATCTCGCCCATGTGGGATAGGTCGAAGATGCCCACGGCGTTGCGCACGGCGCGGTGCTCCTCGAGCTCGCTGCCGTATTTCAGCGGCATGGTCCAGCCACCAAAGTCGGTGAACGATGCGCCGAGCGCTTCGTGCTTGCTGTGCAGCGGAGTCTGCGGCATGTGTGTGCTCCTTTACTTGCTGTTTTCTTCGGTGACGACAGGCTCGATGATCTCGCCGTCCTCAGGGGAGGCGGAGAGGTCGAATGCTTCCGGTGGCGGGCAGGCGCAGACGAGGTTGCGGTCGCCGTAGGCCTCGTCGATGCGTCGCACCGGCGGGAAGTACTTCCCGCCGGTGAGCAGGGACTCGACCGGGTAGGCGGCCTGCTCGCGGGTGAAGGCGTAGTCCCAGTTGGAGGTGACCAGGCTGCGCGCGGTGTAGGGCGCGTGGTGAATGACGGAGTCCTCGTAAGCCACCTTGCCGTCGATGATGTCCTGGATCTCTGCGCGGATGGAGCGCATCGCGGTGACGAAGCGCTGCAGCTCGGCGATGTCCTCGGACTCGGTCGGCTCGATCATGAGCGTGCCGGCAACGGGGAAGGCGAGTGTTGGGGCGTGGAAGCCGTAATCGACGAGGCGCTTAGCCACATCGGCTGCGGTGACGCCGGAGGCATCGGTGATCTCGCGCAGGTCGATGATGCACTCGTGGCCCACAAGACCGGCGTTGCCGGTGTAGAGCACCGGGAAGGAGTCGTTGAGCTCGTGCGCCAGGTAGTTGGCGTTGAGGATCGCGTTGCGGGTGGCCGAAGCCAGGCCGTCAGCACCGGACATGGCGATGTACGCCCAGGAGATGGGCAGCACGCCTGCGGAGCCGTAGGTGGTCGCGGAGATCGGCACACCGGCACCCTCGGCGGCTTCCTTCGCCGCGTCCGCACCGGACATCTGCGGGTCGGCGGGCAGGAACGGGGTGAGGTGCGCACCGACGCCGATCGGGCCGACGCCCGGGCCACCGCCGCCGTGCGGGATGGTGAAGGTCTTGTGCAGGTTCAGGTGGCTGACATCGCCGCCGAAATCGCCCGGGCGGGCAAGTCCGGTCAGGGCGTTCATGTTCGCGCCGTCGATGTAGACCTGTCCGCCGACAGCGTGAACCTTGTCCGCGACCTCGGTGACGGTCTCCTCGTACACGCCGTGCGTGGACGGGTAGGTGATCATGATGGCGGCGATGTGCTCGCCGTACTGCTCCAGCTTGGCATTCAGGTCGGCGATGTCGATCGAGCCGTCCTCGGCGGTCTTCACAACGACCACGCGCAGGTTCGCCAGCGTCGCCGACGCAGCGTTCGTGCCGTGCGCGGAGGCCGGGATCAGGCAGATATCGCGTTCGGTATCGCCGTTAGCCACGTGGTAGCGACGGATGGCCAGCAGACCGGCCAGCTCGCCCGTGGCGCCGGAATTCGGCTGGACGGACACTGCGTCGTAACCGGTGATCTCCACCAGCCAGCCGGTCAGCTCGTCGATCAGCTCGCGCCAGCCCTCGGTGTACTTGTCGGGAGTGAACGGGTGGACATTTGCGAAGCCGGGCCACGTGATTGCCTCCAGGCCCGCAGTCGGGTTGAGCTTCATCGTGCACGAGCCCAGCGGGATCATCGTGCGGTCGAGCGCCAAGTCCTTGTCGCCGAGCGAGCGGATGTAGCGCATCATCATCGTCTCGGAGTGGTGGGTGTTGAACACCTCGTGGGTGAGCACCTCGGTGGTGCGCGCGAGAGCATCCGGCAGGTGACTTACCGCCGAAGCAGCGGGGTCATCGATGATGCCGAAGCCGTTGAGCAGCGCCGCCAGATCGGCGTTTTCAGTGTCCTCGCCGAAGCTGACAGCCACGGTGTCCTCGTCGACGGCACGCACGAGGTAGCCAGCGTCGGCCAGCGTGTCGACAATGCCCTGCGCGCGGCCCGGGACGGTGACAGCCACGGTGTCGAAGAACGCGTCGTGCTTGACGGTCAAGCCAGCATTGCTTATCGACGCCGCGAATCGCCCCGCCCATTCATGCACGTCCCGCGCGATCTCGCGCAGGCCTTCCGGCCCGTGGTACACGGCGTACATGGACGCGGTGACAGCGAGAAGTGCCTGGGCGGTGCAGATATTGGAGGTCGCCTTCTCACGGCGGATGTGCTGCTCGCGAGTCTGAAGGGCGAGACGGTAGGCCGGATAGCCTTCAGCGTCGACGGAGACACCGACGAGACGGCCCGGCATCTGGCGCTTGAGCTTCTCCGTCACGGCCATGTACGCGGCGTGCGGACCGCCGTAGAACAGCGGAACGCCGAAGCGCTGCGTGGTGCCCACGGCGATGTCCGCGCCGAGCTCGCCCGGCGATTCCAGGAGCAGCAGCGACAGCGGGTCAGCCGCAACGGTAGCAAGACCGCCGCGGGAGTGGATCGCCTCGATCACCGGGCGCGGGTCGACGATATCGCCCTCGGTGCCCGGGTAGGCCAGAACGACGCCGACGAAGTCCTCACCGACCAGATTGGAGTCGAGCGCGGTGACCTCCACTTCGAGGTCCAAAGCACGTGCACGCTCTGCGGCGACGGCGATGACCTGGGGGTGCAGACGTGCGTCGAGAAGCACGCGGCGGCCCTTCTTCACCTTGCGGGACATGAGACCGATGGCCTCGGCGACGGCAGACGCTTCGTCGAGAAGCGATGCATTCGCGATCGGCAGACCCGTGAGGTCTTGCACCATCGTCTGGAAATTGAGCAGCGCCTCCAAGCGGCCCTGGGAAATTTCCGGCTGGTACGGGGTGTAGGCGGTGTACCAGCCAGCATCCTCCACGACACCGCGGCGGATCACCGGGGGAGTGATGGTGGAGGAGAATCCCTGGCCGTAGAAGGCCTTGAGTACCGTATTCTTTCCGGCCAGTTCCCGCAGGCGGTTCTGGGCTTCCTGCTCCGTCAGCGCCTCCGGCAGGTCAAGCGGTGCCTTCGCCAGGATGCCCGGTGGGGTAGCGGCGGCAACCAGCTCATCGACCGAACTGTAGCCCACAGCGTCGAGCATGATGCTGCGCTCGCTGTCCGTCGGGCCGATGTGGCGGGAAATGTAATCCACGACAACTAGCTCCTTCAGTATTTAGTGCGTCACGTTTTACGTTTGCCTACGAGTGTAGAAAACCGTGTTTTAGAACTCGTCGACGGCTGCCTCGCCGAACAACCATGTGATGGCGATCGCGCCGGGATCCGGCACATCGGCGGCAGATTCTCCCAGGTAAGAAGCACGGCCTTTCTTAGCCTGCATGCCGCGGGTGGACTTCGCGCCCTCCACAGCGGGGGTATGAAGCTGCTCGAGAACCTCGGCGATGGTGTTGGCTCCGGCCTCCTTGACGAGATTCGCAGCTTCCTTCGCGGCGGGGGCGAGGGAGTCGATCAAGGTGTTATCGCCTTCTTTTGCGCCACCGAGTGCGGTGATCGCGTCGACGCCGTTGTTCAGGCCGGTGCTCAGGGCGCGGGCGAAGTCGGCGGCATCGGCGTCGCGCGAATCCACGTCTGCGTCGGCGAAGGCATCGCCCATCTCGCGGAAGAGCGTGCCCAGCACTGCGCCTGAAGTTCCTCCAGCGCGGACGAGCATGCGGTGGGCGAAGAACTCGAGAACATCGGCGTCTGAGCCCTTCAACGGGGGCTCGATATCGCCGAAGGCCGCTTCGAGGTTCTGGCCGAAATCGCCGTCGCCAGCCACACGGTCGAGCTCAGTGAGGTCGTCGTAGGACTTACCGAGTCGGTCGGCGAAGGCGCTCAGCCACTCGTTCTCGGCACCGTCATTCGGCGCCTCGCTGTCGTCGACCATGAGGGCCGGGGAGTACTGCGGATCGGCGACGACCGCGGGCCACGCCGGGGCCGCGGTGTCAGCGTCGATGAGCTCCAGCAGCTCGTCGTCGACGACGGTGACGGTCAGGGACACGCCCGCCATGTTCATGGAGGTGACCAGGGTTCCCACAATGCCCCGGCGGACCGTCGCCCCGCGCTCCGCAAGCTGGTCCAAGGCCTGACCGAAGACCAAATCCAGCTCCAGCTCGCTCACGCCTCCGAGGCCGTTGACCAGCAGGACGACATCGGCGCCGTCGAGCGCCACATCGGCGTTGCCGAGGGATTCGGTGATGCCGTCCAGCAGCTCGCCGACGAGCGCTTCCGCGGTCGGTGCCTCTCCCAGCGTGGTGTCGCGGCGCTCCACGCCCGGCTCGCCGTGGATGCCGACACCGATCTCAATCTCGCCTTCATCCAGATCGAAAGTCTCGCGGTCGGTCGTGGGAAGGTGCCCCGGCATGAGCGCGACAGCCATGCTGCGGGACTGGTCGGCGGCCTTCTGCGCGGTCGCGGCGACCGTTGCCAGATCGTCGCCGCGTGCGGCGGACGCGCCCGCGATCTTCTCCACGATGATGGTCGCGCCAGTGCCGCGGCGGCCAGGGGAGTCGTCGTCCTCGTCGATCTCGGTGGCTGCGTCGTCCGCGACGGTCACGGTGGCCACCTCGGCGTCGGAGCTATTAGCCGCGACGGTGAAGTTCATGACGTCGCCGGTGTAGTTCTTCACCACATGCACGACGCCCTCGCCGCGGTCCGCCCATTCAGTCGCCGCAGTGATCTGGACGGCGTTGGGGGAGGTGAACAGCAGTCCCGGGCAGGCTGCGTCGAGCATGCCGGAACCGATGAAGCCGGCGTGCATCGGCTCGTGGCCGGAACCGCCGCCGGAGATCACTGCGACGTGGCGGTCGGCGTTGCCGTCGTTCTCCTTTGCCAGCCCGATGAAGCCTTCCTCGTGCCACTGCGCATTCGGGTGGGCGGCGACGAGCCCGCCGAGCGCTTCCTCCATGAAGTGGGCGGGGTGGTTGCGGAAAGACTTGTAGCTGTTCTTCTTGGCGTTGTTCTTGGCGTTGTTCTCAGTCGAATCCTGTGACATGAAAACCAGTGTATCGACTGCGCTCAAGGAGCGTTTTGGCAGATAAAACGGCCCGGCAACTGACCGTCGTGGTCAGTGCCGGGCCGTTTGAAGAACCCAGGTTCAGTGTGGACTTAGAGGTCCATGTCGTCCTCGAAGTCGCCTGCCTCGACGCGGTCCTTGATCGTGGTGATGAAGCGACCTGCGTCAGCACCGTCGACGATCTGGTGATCGTAGGTGAACGGCAGGTAGCACATCTGGCGGATCGCGATGGAGTCGATGCCGTCCTCGGTGACGATGACCGGACGCTTCACGATCGCGCCGGTGCCCAGGATGCCGGACTGCGGCGGGGTGAGGATCGGGGTGTCCATCAGTGCGCCAGCGGAACCGATGTTGGTGACCGTGAAGGTCGCGCCGGACAGGTCGTCCGGGCGCAGCTTCTTGTCGCGTGCGCGGGCAGCCAGGTCACCGATGCCCTGAGCGATCTCAGCCAGGGACATGTTCTGGGTCTGCTTCAGAACCGGCACCAGGAGGCCCATCGGGGTGTCAACGGCAATGCCGATGTTGACGTCCTCGTGGTAGGTGATTTCCTTGGTCTCCTTGTCGTAGGAGGCGTTGACGTTCGGGTGGGAGACCAGAGCCTCAGCCGCAGCCTTGACGAAGAAGGCGAGGAACGTGATGTTCGCGCCGTGCTTCTCGACGAATGCCGGCTTGACCTTCTTGCGCAGGTCGGCGATGCGGGTGACATCGACCTCCTGCACGTGGGTGAGCTGTGCCGAGATCTGCAGGGACTCGACCATCTTCGCAGCGGTGATCTCGCGGATGCGGTTGACCTTCTGCGTGGTGCCGATGAGCTCCTGCTTGGCCGGGTCGACGGCCTTAGTGGACCAGCGTGCACGCGGGCCGGAAGCCTTCGGTGCGGACTCTGCAGCAGCCTTGGTGTCCGTGGCCTCGGATGCGCCCTTAGCGGAACCGCCCTCGGCAGCGGCGAGGACGTCCTGCTTACGGATGCGGCCGCCGATGCCGGTGCCCTCGACGGAGTTCAGGTCGACGCCGTGCTTCTCAGCGAGCTTGCGGACCAGCGGGGTCACGTACGGAACCTTGCCGCCGTTGTTGACCTTCGCGGAGGTGGTGGCAGAAGCGGACTTCTCAGCCTTCTTCTCCTGCTTCGGCTCAGCCTTCTTCTCTTCCTTCGGCTCTTCCTTCTTCGGAGCCGGCTTCTCCTCTTCCTCGTCCTCAGCGTCGTCAGAGGAATCGTCAGCAGCCTCGGCATCGCCGATGCGTGCGATCGCGGCGCCGACCTCGATGGTGTCGTCCTCGTCGGCGAGGATCTCCAGCAGGGTGCCTGCGACCGGGGACGGAATCTCGGTGTCGACCTTGTCGGTGGAGACCTCGAGCAGCGGCTCGTCGACCTCGACGAGGTCGCCGACCTCCTTCAGCCAGGTGGTGATGGTGCCCTCGGTGACGGACTCGCCGAGCTCCGGCATAGCGACCTCAGTGGACTCGCCGGAACCCTTCTTGTCGGAGGAGGACTTCGGTGCAGACTTCTTCGGAGCGTCTGCCGGAGCCGCGGCCTCTTCCTCTTCTGCCTCGTCAGCGGAATCGTCGGAGCCGGAAGCAACTGCGTCAGCGTCGCCGACGCGGGCGATGACCTCGCCGACCTCAACGGTGTCGTCTTCCTGCGCCAGGATCTCAACGAGCGTGCCTGCGACCGGGGACGGGATCTCGGTGTCGACCTTGTCGGTGGAGACCTCGAGCAGCGGCTCGTCGACCTCGACCTCGTCGCCGACTTCCTTCAGCCAGGTGGTGATGGTGCCCTCGGTGACGGACTCGCCGAGCTCCGGCATCTCGACGTCGGTAGCGGAACCGGAACCGCCGGACTTCTTCGCCGGTGCGGACTCGGTCTTCTTCTCGTCCTCGGCCTTATCCTCGGAAGCAGCAGCGTCGTCGTCGGAATCGTCGGAGGGCTTCTCGCCTTCGTCGCCGACAATGGCGATGACCTCGCCGACCTCGACGGTGTCGTCTTCCTCAGCCTTGATCTCCAGCAGAACGCCGGCGACCGGGGACGGGATCTCGGTGTCGACCTTGTCGGTGGAGACCTCGAGCAAAGGTTCGTCGACCTCGACGGTGTCGCCGACTTCCTTCAGCCACGTGGTGATGGTGCCTTCGGTGACCGATTCGCCCAGCTCGGGCATCTCTACAGAGTGAGCCATGTTGATGGAGTCTCCTCAAAAAATTGCAGACGTTGATACGCCACCAGCGTACCTGCTTAGCCACTATGGTGCGTGCGCAGATGTCTGCTTTGGGGTGTGTTCTATATCGCCTTATATGATGTGGTGCGTGTTCAATATTTTCGGTTCCCGCAAAAAGAACTCGCCGATCAAGCCGCCTCGCGGCCCCGGCGAGACCGTGCGGCCGGAAGACATTAGGTACCTCGAGCAGTGGACCGCACAGCACGCCTTCGTTGAAGGGTTTGTTGAACCGGAAACGCTGGTCAACGAAATGTCGGTTGTGCTTGTCGCGGAGAACGGGGAATTCACCCGTCGCCGGATCGGCGGACCGAAGGGCATCGACGTGGTCGCGAAACAACTGGGCATCGCGCTTTACGACGTCGAGGAGACCGGTTATCCCGACCGCATGCGCAAGCGGATGGAGCAGGAGCGCATCCTGCGCAAGCGTGCCGAACAAAAAGAACGCCGCGCCCGGTTCGAGCGCGGTGAGTAGAACATCCCCCTAACTGGGGATTCATTGGAAGAAGGGCTGGGTTAGGCGAGGCCGCGAATGGTCTCCACCAGCGTCCGCACCGGAACGCCGGTAGCGCGGCCGGGGGTGAATCCGTGGGGCGCGCCCGTATTCCAGGCAGGGCTCGCCACATCCACGTGGACCCATTCAATGTCGTCGCCGATGAAGCGGGACAGATAGGTAGCTGCGAATTCCATCCCGCCGAAACGGTCGCTGTTGGCGTTCTTCACGTCGGCGACCTTGGAGGAAATCTCGTCCTCGTGCTCCTCCAGCAGCGGCATTGCCCAGCCAGGTTCGTCGATGTCGCGGCCGTTCTCGGCGATACGGTCGCGCAGATTGTCGCTGCCCATCACGCCGAAGGTCCGCTTGCCCAGGGCGACCATCTGCGCGCCGGTGAGCGTGGAGGTCTCGATCAGGTGGGTGGGGGAGTCCTCGCAGGCGCGTGCAATCGCATCAGCGAGCACGAGTCGGCCTTCCGCGTCTGTGTTGATGATCTCACTCGTGATACCCCCGTAATGGGTGATCACGTCGCCTGGTCGCTGCGCAGAACCGGACGGCATGTTCTCCGCGAGCGGCATCCAGGCCTCTACTCGCACCGGAGTATTCAGCGCGGCGATGGCGCACGCAGTAGCGAGCACGGCTGCGGAACCGCCCATGTCCATCACCATCTGCTCCATACCGTTTGACGGCTTGATGGAGATGCCGCCGGAATCAAAGGTGATGCCCTTACCCACCAGCGCGACCGATGTCTCGGCGGAGGCGTTCTCTGGAGCCCACGTCAGGTGGACCAAGCGCGGCGCGTGCTCGGAGCCTTGGCCGACAGCAGTGATGCCGCCGAACCCCTGCCCACGCAATTGCGCATCGTCGAGAATCTCGACAGCCAAGCCGGCATCGGTGGCGACCTTCTCTGCGTGAGCGGCGTAGATATCCGGATAGAGCAGATTCGACGGGGTGTTCACCAGATCGCGTGCCAGAGCAACGGCATGGCCGATTGTCGCAGCAGTTTCGAATTCCTCGCGCTCGTCTTCGCGGCCGAGCACCGTGATAGCCAAGGATGTGTCCCCGGTCTTCTCTGCTTCAGTGTTTTCGCTGTCTTGGCTGTTCTCGCTGTTTTCGCTGTGGCTAGTCTTCAACCCGGAGTAGCTGTAGCCGCCGAGCAGTAGGCCCTCGACGATGACGCCGACACCGAATTCACCCGAGACGACCGCGCGGTCAATGCCTGTCAAGGAGCGGGCAGCAACGCCCATCGCGCGGCGGACGGAGGTCGCGGAGGTGTCCTCGCCGAGACCGACAGAGATATAGAGGACGCCGTCGAGAACCACCTTGGTGATCTCGCCGTGGGCGCCCGTCGCCCCCACAGCTTCCAGTGCTTCCAGCAAACCATCGCGGGTCAATGCCGACACCGGCAGCTCCAGCGCGTCGCCCTGGGCGATGGGGATGAGGCGCGCCGCGCCGTCGATAAGCGTGCTGTCTGCCGTCGCGGCGAAGTCGACGTCGGGCAGCGTGCCGTGGGAGGGAAGAACACCGGTGGTGTGAGGAAGCATTGAACGCATACTCCTTCTAAAAACAATCAGTACGTGCGATTCTCGCGGCCGATCCTACGCCAGTACCGTGCCCGGAAACTGGCTGCGGCTGCTGACAGCCAGCGTATGCTTGGGAGGCATGACGAACTTGGAATTCACCGTGCGAGAAAACGAGAATCCTGCGAGCGACGAGCAGCGTGCGGAGATTCTCAAAGATCCAAAATTTGGCCAGGAATTCACCGACCACATGGTCGCGATCGACTGGACCGAGGACGAGGGCTGGCACAATGCCCGCGTGCAGCCGTACGCGCCGCTTGAATTCGAGCCGGCGGCCATGGTCTTCCACTACGGCCAGGCGATCTTCGAGGGCCTGAAGGCGTACCGTCAGCCGGACGGATCCATCGCTACCTTCCGCCCGGAGCAGAATGCACACCGCATGCAGAACTCCGCGCAGCGCATGGCTATGCCGGAGCTTCCCGACGAGTACTTCCTCGAGTCCCTGCGCCAGCTCGTCGAGATCGATGAGGCATGGGTGCCGGAGGCTGGCGGCGAGGCTGCGCTGTACCTGCGCCCGTTCATGATCTCTACCGAGGTCGGCCTCGGTGTGAAACCGGCGAACTCCTACACCTTCTACGTCATTGCCTCCCCGGCGGGTGCGTACTTCGACGGCGGTATCAAGCCGGTCAAGGTGTGGATCTCCGAGGACTATGTCCGCGCCGCGCCGGGCGGTACCGGCGCCGCGAAATTCGCCGGTAACTACGCTGCGTCGCTGCTCGCACAGGCTCAAGTTCAGGAGCAGGGCTGCGACCAGGTCGTGTGGCTGGATGCGATTGAGCGCACCTACATCGAGGAGATGGGCGGCATGAACCTGATGTTCGTCTACGGTTCGAGCGACGATGGCGTCAAGGTGGTCACGCCGGAACTGTCCGGCTCCTTGCTGCCGGGCATCACGCGTGACTCGCTGCTGCAGGTCGCCGAAGACCTCGGCTATGACACGGAAGAGGTCCGCATCTCCGTCGATGACTGGATGACCGACGTTGCCAACGGCAAGCTGACCGAGACCTTAGCGTGCGGCACCGCTGCCGTGATCACCCCGGTCGGCCACGTTGTCGGCAACGGGATCGACTTCACCGTCAACGACAATGAGGCCGGCGATGTCACGATGAAGATGCGTGAGCGCCTGACCAAGATTCAGCGCGGCGAGCACGAGGACACCCACGGCTGGCTGCACACGCTCGTGCCCGCGAAGTAGGGGTGCGCTGTTACAGCTCAGCTATTGCTCGGCGCTGTTCTGGGAGCGCATCTCGTCGGCGACGAGCTCCGTAGCCGCGGTGACGAGCGGCAAGACAGCGGCACCGCCGGCACCCTGGCCGGTGGTCATGTCGAGTGCCGCCACCGGGGTCAGATCCAGGGCCTTCAGGCACACAGTGTGGCAGGGCTCTGGGCTGAGCTGGCCGGCGAGCAGCCACTCTTTCACACCGGGGGCGAGTCGCTCGGCGGTGTAGGCGGCGGCTGCGGGAAACGCGCCGTCGATAAGCACTGGCGTACGTCGTGCCGCGCATTGCGCGATGAACGCGACCTCCGCGACAAAATCCGGCGATGAAATGCGGCGGAGGACCTCCGCGACATCGTCATTGATCTCGCGTGCGCGGAACATCGCGTCGCGCACGGCGGTGACCTTGATCTTCCAGGTCTCGTCATTGATGCCGCTGCCGCGGCCGACCGCGACGACGGGCTCGGTGAAGGTGAGCGTGCCGATGACCGCCGCGGCAACCGTCGTGTTGCCCACTCCGATGTCGCCGATCACGGCGAGATCGCACCCGGAATCGATTGCCGTGTCAGCGATGGTCCTGCCGAGCTCTGCGGCGCGAACGAGCTCGTCGTCGCTCATGGCGTCCTCGACATCGATCGCGCCGGACGCTTCGCGGATGAGCGATCCGGCTTCGGCGAGGCTCACGCGGACGAGCTCCACCGGGGCGTCGGCGATGCGCGCCAACGTGTTCACAGGAGCTGCACCCGCGTCAATCTCATCGGCTTGCAGAACCGATGCCTCCGGCGTGTATGCGGATACCCCGCGGGAGGCGATGCCGTGGTCGCCGGCGAATACGACGATCTTCGGCGATTGAACAGGCCGCGGGGGCGCTTCTCCCTGGCGTCCTGCCAACCATGCGCCGATCCCTGCGAGCCTGCCGAACGACACACCGCGCGGATTTTCCGTCATCGCGGCGCGCACCCGTGCCTCAGCGGAACTGTCCGGCATGGGGACTGGGTTGAAGTCCAGCGAAACGCTCATGATGACATGGCCTGCTTTCTGCGCTATTCCCTGGCGCTACGCCTTGGAACCGATTGCGACCTGCGGCTTCGGGGTACGCCAACCGCGCGGCTGGGAGGCGCGCGAGTAGGCGTACATGCCCAGGCCGAAGCCCGTCTCGTCCGTCTCCGGGAATTTCTCGCGCACAGCGCGGTTCGCGCGGCGGCCGATCAGCACGGCCTCGACGAAGATCGCTGCGATGAAGATCATGGACACCAGCGACAGAATCTCCGCGACGCGCGGCAAGAAAGTGCCCAGAAGCATGATGGCGAGTAGCACGACCATCGTGGGCAGCATGTAGTTGGCCAAAAAGCGACGGGAATCCACCCAGTCGCGCACGTAGCGGCGGACGTCGCCTTGGTCGCGCTCCATCAAGTACTGCTCGTCGCCTGCGTCCATGCGAGCCTGGATTTCCTTGTTGCGCTCACGGCGCTCGGCGCGCTCCTGCTTCTTGTAGTCCTTCCACTCCTCCTTGGACATGGAGGCCTTCAGCTCCTTGCGCTTCTGCGCCTGCTGCGGCTTGGACATGGCATTCGGGTCGCGCACGACACCGCGCTTGACCTCCTGGTCGTGCCGCTTCGGCGTCGGGCGCCCCTTCGGTGGGGTGTAGCCCTTCGGCAGTGGCTTGCCGTCTTTGCCCAGCGGGCGGTCGCTCTTGTCGCCTTGCTTTGTGTCTTGGGCTGTGGAGGCGGAGTTCTTCTTCGCCGAGTTCTTCTTCGCGGAAGAGGCCTTCTTGGTGTCCTTGGCGTTGTCGCCGAGGTCGAGCTTGGTGGAGCCGCTATTGGCGGCTGCGCCTTTTGCCGCGCGGGCATCGGATTTCTGCCAGGGAAGTTTCACGCACTCTAGGCTACAAAACCGCCGTGGGCTGGTGGGAATACGGGTGCGCAGCGTGGTGTTGAACGAATATACAAGCGCGGTATCACGCTCAGGTTTCGTTATTGTCTCGTTTTTGAGCAGTGACCAGCGCAAGTTAGGGTGTACTAGCATCCAGGTGCCGGCCGGGAGTAGGCTCGGGAACCTGAAACGATTCGTAGGCAAGGAGAAACGTTCATGACTGCACCGACTTCCGCAACCGGCGTCAAGCTCACTGAGGCAGCCGCCGCCAAGGCGAAGGCGCTGCTGGATCAGGAAGGCCGCAACGACCTGTCCCTGCGCATCGCCGTTCAGCCGGGTGGCTGCGCTGGGCTGCGCTACCAGCTCTACTTCGACGACCGTGACCTCGAAGGCGACAAGTCCGATGTCATCGGTGGCGTCCGCCTCGTGGTGGACAAGATGAGCGTTCCGTACCTGATGGGCGCGGAGATCGACTTCGCTGACACCATCGAGCAGCAGGGCTTCACCATCGATAATCCGAATGCCGGCGGCTCCTGCGCCTGCGGCGACTCCTTCAACTAAGAGTCAGCTGGCACGCTGCCAGCGAACGATGAAAACGCGCCCCGTTTTGTGCGGGGCGCGTTTTTGTTGGTTTGTGGGCCCTTCCGGTTTGTGCCGGCACAGCGCCCTGTGATCCCAGGGCCGGGGTTCAGGCGGAACTAGCTGCAGCCGTGCTCGTCGCGCAGCCACTTCTGAGCCGCGGCGAGGGCTGCATCGCCTGATTCGGTCTTCGTGTCGGGTTCGATCGGGTCTTCAGCGTAAGTCTGGCCCTCCCGGTCGCGGTCTTTCGCGATGGTGAGCATCAGTTCGCTGCCGTCGGGGAAGTCGTAGACAGTGTTCGCCGAGGCGAAGCCGGCCGTCGGGGTGCCGAAGCTGCGGGAGTTGTCTAGTCCGCGGAATGCCAGCATGGTCGCCTCGCCGGAAGATGCGGTCTCCTCGTCCACCAGGACTGCGGTCGGGGCGTCCCATTTGCCGCCGTGGGTGGACAGGGGAGTGCCGCCGCCGGATACGGAATTGCCGTCTACGGTCACCGGCGACATCCGGCCGGAATACTCGAATTCCATCGCCGTGCCGTCAGGGATGAGCGGGGACAGGCCGGCCAGCATCGGCCCCATGTCGCCGCCGTCGTTGCCGCGCAGATCCACGATCGCGCCACATGCGCCGCTGTCGCGTGCCTGGGTCAGCCCGTCCGCGAGCGTGTCGGCGTAGCTTTGCACGTCAGCGTGGCGGGAGACACCCGGCACGGTCGCGACGACGACGCCACCGTCCACGTCGACAGCAGGCCCCGCACCGCCGGCGCTACCCGGAGCATCGGAATCGGCGACACGCTGCTCGGCTTCTTCCGGGGAGAACAGGCGGGAGTGTTTGCCGCCGGCAGCATGAATGGCGTCGTCAAGCGCTGCGCGCACCTCGTCGACCGAATCTGCGTCCTTGGCCACCTCCTTCGCGTGCTCGCTGGCTGCCGCGAATTCCTCCGAATCGCTGTAGATGCCCTGTTCGGCGAGCTGCAGCACCGTGGAGGTGTAGCGTTTGGGCGAATCCGTGCCGAGGAAGCGTGCCTTGCCGGTCGTCATTGCGCTGACTGCGGGGCCGTAGAAATACGTGGCGGCTGCAGCGACGAGCACGGCCGCGAGAAAGAGCGCCCCGATCACGGTCAGGATCCTGCGTCCGGTCTTCTTTGGCTTTGGTTGAGTCGTGGCTGGCTGTGTTGTTGTCATGGTGCTCATTGAACAGCGGGGCGTAGGTAGAGTCAGTAGCTCTGTTTATGCAATCGAGGTAGAGACAGCACTACCCCGCGTGCAGGCACGGTGGATGTGCCGCGAGGCGGGGTAACGGGGGTCTGAGGGGAGCGTTAGAGCTGCACCGGGTAGTCGCGCTGCTCGATGCCCGGGTCGATGCGGTGCTCGACGAAGATGCCGTGCCAGATCATGAACGCGAGCACGGTCCACAGGCGGCGGGAGTGGTCAGAGACACCGTCGCGGTGCTCCTTGAGCATCTCCAACACCTCGGGCTTGTTGAAGATGTCGTCGGTCTGTGACTCGTTGATGGTCTGCTGCGCCCAGCCGTAGAGCTCATCGCCGGCGAGCCAGTGGCGCATCGGTACCGGGAAGCCGAGCTTCTTGCGGTGCAGCACGTGCGGCGGAACGATCTGCTCCATGGCCTTGCGCAGCGCGTACTTGGTGGTGCCATTCGCGATCTTCAGGTCGTGCGGGATGGTCTCGGCGACGGAGAAGACTTCCTTGTCCAAGAACGGCACGCGCAGCTCGAGGGAGTGCGCCATATTGATCTTGTCGGCCTTGACCAGAATGTCGCCGCGCATCCACGTGAACAGGTCGAGGTGCTGCATGCGCGCGACCGGATCCATGTCCTTCGAGCGGGCGTAGATCGGTGCGGTGACCTCGCGGTGGTCCCATTCCGGCTTCACCCACGGCAGTACGCGACGCAGCTGGTCGTAATTGAAGGAGCGGGCGTTGCCGTAGTAACGCGTCTCCATCGGGGTGGTGCCGCGCTCGAGCAGGGACTTGCCGCGCATTCCCTCAGGCAGAACCTGGCTGAGCTTGTTCAGGCCCTTCAGCAGGGGATCGGGCATCTTCTCGAAGGGAGCGAGGGAGAGCGGTTCCTTATAAATGGTGTAGCCGCCGAATAATTCGTCGGCACCCTCACCGGAGAGCACGACCTTGACGTGTTTGCGCGCCTCCTGCGCGACGAAGAACAGCGGAACGAGCGACGGGTCCGCAACAGGGTCGTCGAGGTACCACATGATTTTCGGGATTGCATCGGCGTATTCCTCGGGGGAGACGACCTTCACGATGTGTTCGACACCGATCGCTTCTGCGGACTCGGCGGCGACGTCGACTTCGGAGTAGCCCTCGCGCTCGAATCCGGTGGTGAAAGTGAGCAGGTCCGGGTTGTGGCGCTTCGCCAGCGTCGCGATCGCAGTGGAGTCAATGCCGC
The DNA here is from genome assembly GCF_025144155.1 of Corynebacterium sp. p3-SID1194. NCBI lineage: Bacteria > Bacillati > Actinomycetota > Actinomycetes > Mycobacteriales > Corynebacteriaceae > Corynebacterium > Corynebacterium sp. p3-SID1194. Next base: position 46,033 of record NZ_JALXWY010000003.1, on the reverse strand, counting down.
CCGAGAGGAAGGAGCCGACGGTCACATCAGCACGCATATGCTTTGCGACGGAATCCTCCAGCGCCCCGGCAATCTTCGTGAACAGTTCGTGCTCTTTGCCCTTGGTCACTGGGACGACATTGAACTGCGGGTTGAAGTAGCGCTTCGCGTCGACGTGGACACCCGGGGTGAGCGTGGCAGTGCAGCCGGACTCGAGACGGCGGATAGAGGAGTGCAGCGACTCCGGTTCCGGGACGTACTGGAGGTCGACGTAGTGCTCGATAGCGCGGCGGTCAAGGCTCAAATCCAGACCGAGTTCCTCTGCCATCTCCATGATGGCCTTCTTCTCCGAAGAGAAGACTGTACCGGCGTCGGTGGTGGCGTAGTACAGCGGCTTGATGCCGAACTGGTCGCGGGCCACGAACATCGTGCGCGTTTCGGTGTCCCAGATGACAAAGGCGAACATGCCGCGCAGGTGCTTGACCACGTCCTTGCCCCAGTGGTGGTAGCCCACCACGATGGTCTCGGAATCGCCCCCTGTATTGAAGGTCAGGCCGGCGGCGGTGAGTTCCTCGCGCAGTTCGACGTAGTTGTAGATCTCGCCGTTGAACGTCAGGGCGTAGCGCTCCGGATTCTCTGCCGGACCCCAGCGCAGCGGCTGGTGAGAGTGCTCGAGATCGATGATGGCGAGGCGGTTGAAGCCGAAGAGGGCATCCTCGTCGTGCCAGGTGCCCGCAGCGTCCGGGCCGCGGTGGTAGAAGCAGGGGAGAGCTCGCTCGGCGGAATCCACGAAACGGGAGGCGTCAGACGAGCTGGTCAGCATGGCGAGAAGACCGCACATGGGAATGGCTCCTTAGTTGGTCATTTAAGGAAAGTGAGTTCAGCTCTACCCACAATAGAAGCCGCATCCGGCACGACTGGAATTAGCGCGCGTCCGCGTGGCGCGGGGCCTTGCTGTGAGGCGCTCAGGTGGAGCTGTCAGCCAACCTTTAGCCCGTCCCCAATAGGGGTGCAACTTCCGGTTGATATTTCTGGCGAATAGTGTGACGACGGGCACATTGCCGGATTGGCTCCGATGTCCAGCACTGAAGACGTGGCCGGTTACCAGCGGGTAAACGGATCGGTGTGGTCGCCGGTCGCAGCAGTTGATTGGGCTGGCTGAACATGCGGACCGCGGCGGGTTAGGTCCGGGGCGCGGATAATCTATTCTGACTTGGTAGGAATATTCTGCTCTGCTCGCCCCATGCTGGCTGTCAGCCGGGGGAGAGGATTGAAGGGTATTCACAGCTTTTTCGTTTGTGTGGACAGGAAGGCAGACACACGTGGATACGGCAAAGAACCGTGGCCTGGCCAAGAAGCTCGGAGTCGCAGGGCTGCTCGCCCTGAGCGGCTTCGGTCTCGCCGGCTGTGAGGCTGAACCGCCGAGCGCATTGTCGAACTTGCTCGACATGGGCTGGCCGGACCCCATCACCCCTGAAGGTGCAAGCATGTACAACTTCTGGGTGTGGGTCTGGCTCGCCGCATGGATCATCGGCATCATCATGTGGGGCATCTTCCTCTACGCGATCTTCGCGTGGGGTGGTAAGCGCCGCGAGAAGAAGGGTGCCGGGGAATTCCCAAAGCAGCTGCAGTACAACGTTCCGCTGGAGCTGGGCTTGACCATCGTCCCGATCATCATCGTGATGGTGCTGTTCTTCTTCACCATTCAGGCGCAGACCAAGGTCGTCGCTCTGGATAAGAATCCGGAAGTCACCGTTGATGTCACCGGTTTCCAGTGGAACTGGAAGTTCGGCTATGCCCACGTCGGTCCGGAGCTTTCGCCGACTGGTTCCGACTATGACGGTACTGATGCAGAGCGTCAGAAGATCGCCGACGAGTCCCAGAAGGATGCGGAGGACGTTCACAACGCGAACCCGATCCACGGCAACTCGATGTCGGACAAGTCCTACCTGAACTTCAACAAGATTGAGACTGTCGGCACGACCGAGGAAGTTCCGGTGCTGGTTCTTCCGACCAACACTCCGATCGAGTTCCGTCTGGCATCCGGCGACGTGTCCCACGCGTTCTGGGTTCCGGAGTTCCTGTTCAAGCGCGACGTCTACTCCCACCCGGAGAAGAACCAGCAGGAGCGCAGGTTCCAGATCGAGCAGATCAATGAGGAAGGCGCATTCGTCGGCCGCTGTGCCGAGATGTGCGGTACCTACCACGCAATGATGAACTTCGAGATCCGCGCGGTCTCCCCGGAGAAGTTCCGCGACTACATGCGCTTCCGCGAGGAGAACCCCGACGCGGCTAACTCCGAGGCCCTCGCATCCATCGGCGAAGAGCCGTTCGCAACGTCCACCCGTCCGTTCAACTCCGACCGAACCGGTACCCGCGGCGGCGACAACGCCGTGCAGAACGTCTAAGAGAGGCTAGGGAAAAGCAATGGGAGCTGGAGCAAAAGTCTTCTACGCCAACGGCGTCTTCCTGACGATCATGGCGGTCATCTACGCATTCGCCACCAACTACGTCGGCGATGACGCATACCTCTACGGCTACGAATGGGCCGGCGGTGTCGCACTGATCCTGGCAGCTGCCTTCTCGTTCATGCTCGGCGGTTACCTCAACTTCACCGAGAGCCGCAGCGATGTTCTTCCGGAGGACTGGGAGGAGGCTGAGGTCGAGGACGGTGCAGGCGTCCTGGGCTTCTTCTCCCCGGGCTCCATCTGGCCGCTCGCTATGACCGGCGGCATCTGCCTCATGGCCTTCGGCATTGCCTTCTGGCAGCTGTGGCTGCTGGCCGTTGGTGCGGTCATCCTCATCTGGGCGACCACCAAGCTGAACCTGCAGTACGGCATTCCGCGCGAGAAGCACTAAACGCCTTCGACGCTTCACGCGCCTAACCCCGCACCGATGATCTCCACGGTGCGGGGATTTTTTATGCGTGCTTTTTCACACGTGCGCGGTGGGGGAGTGTGGCTGAAATGCGGGGGGTCATACGAAAGTTTGGGGGATCGGGCGTTTCGGCAGGGCGCATGTGTGAATCCAGTCACACTCGGGAACTAAAAAATTTCCGATTATTTTCCGAAAGACAGTAGCGGGATTTAGGCGGTTTTCGGTCCGGCGAAGTGTGCTCGTAAGCGTTAGCCGATGACCTGCACCGATGAACGTCGTAAAGCGTGCCGAAATAGTTCCCGCAACTTTTATGTGGACCGACACGCGCAGGAAACGAAAAGAAAACGGCAGGTCCGCGTCGTGCTCACATGAAAAATTCGGGGGTGAACAAGGTGACTTTATGGTTCAAAAAGGCGATACTGTTACGCGTGACGACTGCAACAACGAACCCAGGTATGGCGACAGCGCCCGATCGTCTTCCCGTGCTGAACCGTCCCAACATGGTCAGCGTGGGCACGATCGTGTTCCTCGCCCAAGAATTGATGTTCTTCGCCGGCTTGTTCGCGATGTACTTCACCTCGCGCGCAAACGGCATGTCCACCGGCGATTGGTCGAACCAGACGGACCACCTCAACGTGGTCTTCGGCACGATCATCACCGTCGTCCTGGTGACCTCCTCGGTCACGTCTCAGTTCGGCGTCTTTGCCGCTGAGAAGGGCGATGTCTTCGGTCTGCGCAAGTGGTTCACCGTGACCATCGCGCTCGGCGTGGTCTTCTTGGGCCTCGTCGCATTTGAGTGGACCGAGATGGTCATGGCGGGAATCACCCCGCAGTCCAGTGTTTACGGCTCGGTGTTCTACATCATCACCGGCTTCCACATGGCTCACGTGACCGCGGGCATCCTCGCGTTCGTCGTCGTGATCCTCCGTGTGGCCAAGTCGAAGTTCACCCCGGCGCAGGCTACTGCCGCCATGGTGACCTCCTACTACTGGCACTTCGTCGACGTCGTGTGGATCGGCGTGTTCGTTACTCTCTACCTGGTTCAGTAGCGCGGCCTTTCGGACGTAAGCACTAACCACCGATTTCGCTTAAGGGAACAACATGGATAACACCCCAAAGAAGGCGCGGAACCGCCGCAAGATGCGCCGCTCAGCGGCCGGCGCACTGGCGCTCGGCATCGGTCTCTCGGGTGCCGGCCTGCTGGCTACGGCCCTGACTCCGGATGCGCAGGTTGCCACCGCCCAACGCGATGACCAAGCGCTGATCCAGGAAGGCAAAGACCTCTACGAGCAGGCCTGCATCACCTGCCACGGCGCGAACCTGCAGGGCGTGAAGGACCGTGGTCCTTCTCTGATCGGTACCGGCGAGGGCGCCGTGTACTTCCAGGTCAACTCCGGCCGCATGCCGATGATGTCGAACGACGCGCAGGCTGAGCGCAAGAAGCCGCGCTACTCCGAGGCACAGACGCTGGCTATGGCCGCATATGTTGCAGCAAATGGCGGCGGTCCGGAGCTCGTGTACAACGAGGACGGCTCCATCGCTATGGAAGAGCTGCGCGGTAAGAACTTTGATGGCGACATTCAGGCCGCTGACGTTGCACGCGGTTCCGAGCTGTTCCGCCTCAACTGCGCGTCCTGCCACAACTTCACCGGCCGCGGCGGCTCGCTGTCGTCCGGTAAGTATGCGCCGTATCTGGATCCCGCCAACGAGCAGGAGATCTACCAGGCAATGCTGACCGGTCCGCAGAACATGCCGAAGTTCTCCGACCGTCAGCTGACGGCGGATGAGAAGCGCGACATCATCGCCTTCATCAAGTCGTCGAAGGAGACCCCGAGCCCGGCTGGTTGGGCACTGGGCGGTATCGGCCCGGTGGCTGAGGGTCTGGCTATGTGGATCATTGGCGTCACCCTCGTCGGTGCAGCCGCAATGTGGATTGGATCGCGCTCATGAGCAATGAACTAAAGAAGAACTACACCAGCGAAGAGCTGGACAAGATGAGCAACGCTGAGCTCGCTGCACTGGGCACCGAGCTTGACGACGTCACGGTGGCGTACCGCAAGGAACGCTTCCCGATCGAGAACGATCCGGCAGAAAAGCGTGCCGCAGCTGGCATCAACATCTGGCTGGGTCTGTCCATCATCACTGGTCTCGCTTTCTTGGGTGTGTACCTGTTCTGGCCCTGGGAGGCTCGCTTCCATGGTCAGGAAGGTCTGGGGATGTACAGCCTGTACACCCCGCTGCTGGGTCTGACCTCGGGTCTGTCGCTCGTTTCCCTCGGTGTGGCAATCGTCCAGTACGTGAAGAAGTTCGTGCCGGAGGAGATCGCGGTTCAGCGCCGTCACGACGGCCGCTCTTCCGAACTCGACCGTCGCACCACGACGGCACTTCTGAACGATGCTTGGCAGACCTCCACCCTTGGTCGTCGCAACGTCATGAAGGGCCTGCTCGGCGGCGCTGGTCTGATGGCTGGTCTGGTCATCATCGCCCCGCTCGGTGGCATCATCAAGAATCCGTGGCGTGTCCGTCACCAGATGAACTACAACGGCGACGGCACCCTGTGGACCCAGGGTTGGTCACTGGCCCGCGAAGGCAAGAAGCTCTACCTGGGTCGCGACACCGCCGCGGTCGCCGAGTTGCACGACACCGAGGCCGGTAAGCACTACAGCACCGCAGGCGTGTCCCGTCTGGTGCGTATGCGCCCGGAGGACCTTGACGCAGCGGCCATGGAGACGGTCTTCCCGCTCCTTGAAGAGGATGTCAACGACGGCGATAAGTACGACGCCGAGCGTGACGTGTACGAGAATCACATGCACTCGATTCACGGCCCGCGCAACGCTGTCATGCTGATTCGCCTGCGTTCCTCCGACGCCGCCAAGGTGCTCGAGCGCGAGGGCCAGGAGGACTTCCACTACGGCGACTACTACGCCTACTCGAAGATCTGCACTCACATCGGTTGCCCGACCTCTCTGTACGAGGCACAGACCAACCGCATCCTGTGCCCGTGCCACCAGTCGCAGTTCGACGCTTTGGAGCACGGCAAGCCGGTCTTCGGTCCGGCGGCCCGCGCTCTGCCGCAGCTGCCTATTGAAATCGACGAAGACGGTTACCTCATCGCCCGCGGGGACTTCATTGAGCCCGTCGGCCCGGCATTCTGGGAGCGTAAGTCATAATGAGCACGAAACTGGAACAAGCCGCGGACAATATTGACTCGCGGTACACGATCTCGGGCATTCTCCGCCCGCAGCTGAACAAGGTCTTCCCGACCCACTGGTCGTTCATGCTGGGTGAGATGGCGCTGTACAGCTTCATCATCCTCCTGCTGACCGGTGTCTACTTGGCCCTGTTCTTTGACCCGTCCATCACCAAGGTCATCTACGACGGCGGCTACCTGCCGCTCAACGGTGTGGAAATGTCGCGCGCATACGCGACGGCACTTAATATTTCCTTCGAGGTCCGCGGCGGTCTCTTCGTCCGCCAGATGCACCACTGGGCCGCCCTGATGTTCATGATGGCGATGTTCGCCCACATGATGCGCATCTTCTTCACCGGCGCGTTCCGTCGCCCGCGTGAGGCCAACTGGATCATCGGTGTCACCCTGATCCTGCTGGGCATGGCTGAGGGCTTCATGGGCTACTCCCTGCCGGACGACCTGCTCTCCGGTGTCGGTCTGCGAATCATGTCCGCCATCATCGTGGGTCTGCCGATCATCGGCACCTGGCTCCACTGGGCAATGTTCGGCGGCGACTTCCCGTCGGATCTCATGCTGGACCGCTTTTACATCCTTCACGTGCTGATCCTGCCGGGCATCATCCTCGCGCTCATTGCAGCGCACTTGCTGCTCGTCTGGTTCCAGAAGCACACTCAGTTCCCGGGCCCGGGTCGCTCCGAGAACAATGTCGTGGGCATCCGCATTATGCCGGTCTTCGCCGTGAAGGCCATGGGCTTCGGCATGCTGGTCTTCGGCGTTCTCGCTCTGATGGCCGGTGTCACCACCATTAACGCCATCTGGAATATCGGCCCGTACAACCCGTCGCAGGTCTCCGCTGGTTCGCAGCCGGATATCTACATGCTGTGGACTGACGGTGCCGCCCGTGTCATGCCTGCGTGGGAGCTCTACCTGGGCAACTACACCATTCCGGGCGTGTTCTGGGTCGCACTGCTGGCAGGCCTGATGGTCGTCCTGCTGCTGACCTACCCGTTCATCGAGAAGAAGGTCACCGGCGACGATGCGCACCACAACCTGCTGCAGCGTCCGCGCGACGTTCCGGTGCGCACCGGCATCGGTGTCATGGGCCTGGTCTTCTTCCTGCTCCTGACGCTGTCCGGCGGTAACGACTTGTTCGCGTACCACTTCCAGATTTCCCTGAATGCGATGACCTGGGTCGGCCGTATCGGCTTGATCGTCCTGCCGCCGCTGGCGTACTTCATCACCTACCGCATTTGCGTTGGTCTGCAGCGCAGCGACCGCGAGGTGCTGGAGCACGGTATTGAGACCGGTATCATCCAGAAGCTGCCGAACGGCGCCTTCGTCGGTGTGCACCAGCCGCTGGGCCCGGTCGACGCCGACGGCCACCAGCTGCCGCTGGAGTACGCCGGTGCACGTGTGCCGAAGCAGCTCAACGAGCTCGGCTACGCCGACTCGGAGACCTCCGGTGTCTTCTCGCCGGATGACCCGGCGATCACCGCGAAGCGCAACGAGATCAAGCGTGCTAACCACCACGAGGAGGTGGAGACCCTCCGCGCCCTCGAGGCCGAGAAGGACGCTTCCGACCGTGATGCTGGCGCTATTGAACGCAAGCGCAAGTAGAATCTAGGCGCAACAGCGCTTAAAACCCCCTTCCGTTTGAGTCCGGTTCAGTCCGGGTCAGGGAAGGGGGTTTCTTCGCGTTTGTAGCGTTTTTGTAACGGTGTGATGAGCGTCACACTAAAATTTTTGAGGGTATAGGGTCTCTTGGGTAGGGGTTACGCAACGCGTTCACAGATGACAACTGTGCAGGTCAGGCTTGATTTTGGCTGCCTGAAGAAAGTTTCTCCCGGGAATCTAGATGGTGACAAATCGCCTTCACCGAAGGCACCGATGAAAATTACGAATTGATAACGGGCGCGTCGCTAGACAATGTCCGTGTCCATTTCGTAACCTATCTGAGACCTTGTGGCCACAGAGGCGCAAGCGATAAGACATCTGAACATTAAGCCGAATTTCACTCCGCCCCCCATGGCGGGGATGGAAGCCGGGGAACCGAAAACGTTTCCTGGGGTGAACGGGAAGCAAGGAGCGCGCACCGAGTGCGCCGGAGCATCCCAAAGGTGATTTCCTGCACCGAACCCGTCAGCTAACCCGGTAGGCAACACTGGAAGATATTGGAGATTGTCCATGGCTAAGCACCGCCGCCAGAACGCGACTGCAAAGCGCAGCATCGCTACCGCCTCCGCGATCGTCGCGGGCGCAACCCTTTTTGCACCGGCCACCGCTAACGCGGCTCAGGTCACCGTCCCGAACTCCGGTATTGCTGCTGAGGTTCCGGGCATCGAGAACGTTCCGGGAATCGCTAGCGTCCCGGGTATTGATCAGTGGATCCCGTCCCTCGCCGGCAAGGCTGACAAGGGTGCGGATGTCCGCGCAGCCATCGACGCTGTGAAGAACGTTCCGGGCGTCGAAAACGTTCCGGGCTTCAGCGCATGGATCGCAGGCGTCGAGGCTAAGTACGCCCCGGCGAAGGCTCAGACCGAGTACCGTGCAGCTGCTGCTAAGCCTGCTCCGAAGCCGGCACCGAAGCCGAAGCCGTCCCAGGGCGAGCGCATCGTGTCCATCGCGAAGTCCAAGATCGGTTCCCCGTACGTCTACGGCGCAGCTGGCCCGAACGCCTTCGACTGCTCCGGCTTCACCTCCTGGGTTTACGCTCAGGCTGGCAAGCAGATCCCGCGTACCTCCGGCGCTCAGGCTTCCGCTGGTCGTAATGTCGCTATCTCCGACCTGCAGCCGGGCGACATCGTCGTGTACTACAGCGGCGCTTCCCACGTTGCTATCTACGCTGGCAACGGCCAGATCATCGACGCGCTGAACTCCGGCACCCCGGTCGGCTACCGTCCGCTGAACTACATGCCGATCCACTCGGCAGTCCGCTTCTAGGACGCAACGCTTCTAAAAGCGTTCAACCGGCCGCGGCACCCCGCAGCAACCACGGGGTGTGCGCGGCCGATTTTCTATCTCGTTTTTCACTTTGATCACACCTGTTTCAGTAACGGAACCCACCCGTTCTGGGCGTTTGACCTGCGACTGTTTGCGGATTAGTTTTGTTACAGGTTTGTAATCTTTTCACCCTTTGCTGCGGCCCCACAGCGCGTGGGGGACGTCTGCGTTTTTGAAAGAAGAGGTTCCCGTGATGGGTACGCACCGCGCTTCTTCCCGTGTGAGCGTTCGTTGCTTCAATGGCACCGCGAAAGCGCTTGCCGCCGCCGGTCTCGCGTCGGCGATCGCAGCAGGCGGCTTTGCCACGCCTGCCCAGGCCGATGAGGTCGACGACCTGATCAAGCAGATGAGCGAGATCTCGGACGAGGCCACCTCGAAGGCTGAGGAAGTCAAGGCGATCGAAGACGATATCGCCAAGGGCGAGCGCGAGGTGAAATCGCTGAAGAAGGTGGCGGACGACGCGCGGCGTGATGCCCGCAAGGCCGCTGACGCTCAGGACGGTGCACAGGGCGAAGTGGATAACCGTGCGCGCGTTCAGTACCGCAACCTGTCGAATGACGCGAATGTGAATGCGCTGGAATCGGCGAATCCGCAGGAAGCTATTGACCGGGCAGCGTACCTCGGCTCTCTGTCCCGTTCTGCGCAGCGCACGCTCGACGAGTCGCAGCGGCTTAACCAGCGGGCTGCTCAGCGCGCGACCGATGCGAATATCGCGGTGGCAGTGGCGAATTACCGCCAGTCCGAGCTTGAGGGCAAGCGCAAGAAACTGGAGCGCGAGCGCCGCGACCTCGATGACAAGGTCAAGGATGTGGAGAAGCGCGTGGACGCCTTCACACCGGAGCAGCGTTCCCGTTGGGAGGCGAAGAACGGACCGGTGAGCCTCAACGTTCCGCCGTCCGCGGCCGCGAACGGTGTTGTCGGCTCGGCGCTGTCCAAGATCGGTTCGCCGTACGGCTGGGGCGCTGCGGGCCCGGGTCAGTTCGATTGTTCGGGCCTGATGTACTGGGCGTACCAGCAGAACGGCAAGTCCATTCCGCGTACCTCCAGCGCCCAGCTCGCTGGCGGCACTCCGGTGTCTATGTCCGAGCTGCAGCCCGGCGACATCATCGGCTACTACCCGGGGGTTACTCACGTGGGCATGTACGTGGGCAATGGCCAGGTGGTCCACGCTGCGGACTACGGCATTCCGGTCCAGGTCGTGCCTTTGAATTCCATGCCCGTCCAGGGCGCTGTGCGCTACTAGTCGCGCAACGCGTCGAATCGCCCCCTTACTGGGCAGCATGGCAACGCTTCTCGTCACGAATGATTTCCCGCCCAGAGTCGGCGGGATTCAGTCGTATCTGCGGGATTTCGCGAGCGAATTCGTGCGCCTGCGTGGGCCGGAGTCGCTCGTCGTCTTCGCCTCCACGCAAGATGCGCATGAAGCATCGCTTTACGACGCTACGTTGCCGTACACCGTTCACCGTTGGCCCACGAAAATGATGCTGCCGACTCCGGCGACGGTGCGCCGTATGCAAGAGCTGATTGAACAGCACGGCATCACCACGGTCTGGTTCGGTGCGGCTGCGCCTTTGGCTGTGATGGCTCCAGCAGCCCGGAGAGCTGGTGCACGCACAATTGTGGCGACGACGCACGGACACGAAGTGGGATGGTCGATGTTGCCGGGAGCGCGTCAGGTGCTCCGTCTGATCGGCAATGCGGCGGATACGGTCACGTATATCTCGGAGTACACGCTCCGTCGTTTTCGCCCCGCATTCGGTGAACGCCCCGCATTCGTGCCGCTGCCTTCTGGTGTAGACACGGACTTCTTCTGTCCCGCAACGAGCGAGCAGCGGGCTGCTGCGCGCGACCGCTACGGATTCGGGTCTGCCCCCTTGGTCGTGGTCGCTTCCCGGCTGGTGCCGCGCAAGGGGCAGGACCGGTTGATCGAGTGCTGGCCGGCGGTGCGCGATGCAGTGCCGGGGGCGACGCTCGCCGTCGTCGGCGAAGGTCGGTACGAGCCGCGCTTGAAGAAGCTTGCGCGACGCCACGGTGTCGAGGACGCCGTGCGCTTTTTGGGCCGCCTGCCGCGGGAGGACATGCGGGATATCGTCGCGTCGGCTGATGTGATGGCTATGCCTGCGCGCACACGCGGCGGAGGGCTGGATGTTGAGGGGCTGGGCATTGTCTACCTCGAAGCCCAAGCGTGCGGAGTGCCCGTCATCGCAGGACAGTCCGGCGGTGCGCCGGAAACCGTCACCGCCGAAACCGGCATGGTTGTCGACGGCACCGATAACACCGCGATCGCAGCAGCGGTCATCGAATTTTTGCGCAACCCGCAGCAACGTGCCGCAATGGGTGCAGCCGGCCGGAAGTTCGTGGGGGAGAGGTTCTCGTGGACAGTGCTGGTCGAACGCCTCGCAAACGTACTCGAGGATCGTTCGGATCGTGGTGGGGCAACCGGTGGGATATAGACCGCGCCGCCGCGAGGCTAGAATGTTGACCCATGCGTACACAAGACAGTGCCGCCCCGCTCACCATCGGTTTCGATATCGGCGGCACGAATACGCGCGCGGGCGTTGTGGATGCCTCGGGCAGTATTCTCACCACGGTGTCCACGCGCACCCCAGAGGACGAGGACGGCCTGGTCCACGCCATCGTTGAGCTGGTGGAGCAACTGCGCCGGGAGTATTCCGTGGGTGCCGTCGGTGTTGCGGTGGCAGGGTTTTTGGACCCGGAGTGCGAGGTCGTTCGCTTCGCGCCCCACCTGCCGTGGAAAGACAATGAGCCGGTCCGCGACATTCTCCAGGAGGAACTCGAACTGCCCGTGCGATTAGAGCACGACGCGAACTCGGCTGCTTGGGGCGAATACCGCTTCGGTGCGGCGAAGGATGCTGATACGTGGGTGCTCTTCGCGGTGGGGACTGGAATCGGTGCCACGCTCATGCACCGCGGGGAGATCTACCGCGGCTCGTTCGGCACCGCACCGGAATTCGGTCACCTCACCGTCATGCCGGGTGGGCGGGCATGCTCCTGCGGCAAACGTGGGTGCCTCGAGCGCTATGCCTCCGGCACCGCGCTGGTGGACACTGCCGTGGAGATCGCAGAACGGGGCGGGTTCGACGGTTGTGGGCTGTACCGCCGCGTCGTCGATAAGCGTGCGTCCGGTAACGATGTCGTCGCTGCGGCGCGTTCCGGCGATGCGCTCGCGCTGGCGACGATGGATCACTTCGCGGGGTGGCTCGGGCAGGGCCTGTCGATCGTGTGCGATGTCCTCGATCCTGAGCTCATTGTGCTCGGCGGGGGAGTGAGCCTAGATGCTGATCTGTTCCTGGATACCGCGCGAAAAGAAATGGAAGCTGGCGTGGTCGGTTCCGGGTTCCGTCCCAATCCGCGTCTGGAAACAGCTGAGCTCGGCGCGCAGGCAGGTATGATTGGCGTTGCTGATTTGGCCCGAGACGTGCTGTAAGAGGAAGTATGAACAACAAGTGGTACAAGTTTTTCAAGTACATCCTGATCGGGCCGTGGTTGCGGATCTGGAACCGCCCCGAAACTGAAGGGCTCGAGCACATCCCGCCGGAGGGGAAGCCCGCGCTGATGGTGTCCAACCACCAAGCCGTGATGGATTCCTTCTATTTCCCGCTCGTGTGCCCGCGCCAGCTGGTGCACCCGGCGAAGAAGGAGTACTTCACCTCGCCGGGCTTTGTCGGCCGTGTCCAGAAGTTCTTCTTCACCTCCGTGGGCCAGGTGCCCATCGACCGTCAGGCGAAGGATGCTGGAGCGAACCTGCTCGAGGTCACCCAGAAAGTTTTCGATAAAGGCGATCTGTTCTGCATCTACCCGGAGGGAACGCGTTCCCCGGATGGGCGTATTTACAAGGGCAAGACTGGTATGGCGCGCGTGGCGATGGAATCGGGCGTGCCCTGCATTCCGGTCGCCATGATCGGTACCCGCAACGCGAACCCGATCGGCTCTTGGATTCCGCGGCCGGTGAAGGTGCGAGTGAAGATCGGTGAAGCGATCGACCCGCACAAGTGGGCACGTGAGAACGGATATGACCCGAGCGATTCTGCCGTGTGGCGCCCGTTCACCGATTTCTTTATGGAGCGGCTCGTTGAGCTGTCCGGCTACGACTACGTCGATGCATACGCCGGGGACGTGAAGAAGTCCCTCGAGGCAGGCAACGGCTACCCGGAGGGCACGGAGCCTGACTGGCAGAACATGCAGTGAGGTACTTCTACGACACCGAATTCATTGAGGACGGCACGACGATCGAGCTGATCTCCATCGGGATCGTCGCCGAGGACGGACGCGAGTACTATGCCGTGTCCACGGACTTCGACGCCTCGCGCGCGAATCCGTGGGTGCGCGAGAATGTCCTGGAGAAGCTGCCCAATCCGCAGCGTCCGGAATGGAAATCGAAGCAGACCATCCGCGAGGAAGTCTTCGCCTTTCTCACCGATTCCGATTTGAAGCCCGAGCTGTGGGCGTGGGTGGGCGCGTACGACCATGTCGTGCTGGCGCAGCTGTGGGGCGATATGGCCAAACTTCCGAAGGAGATGCCGCGGTACACACGTGAGTTGCGCCAATACTGGGACATGGCGGGGCGCCCGACGCTGCCTCCCGCTCCCCAGGGCAACCACGACGCGCTTGTCGACGCGCGCCATAATCTCCTTAAATTCAAGATCTGCGCGCGCTCGCTGCCCCTCGATCGGCGGGGTCACGCGACCGTGCGGCCGGAATAATCCAAGCTCATTTCACACTTTTGCTACGTCCGCTGTCGCAGACGTGCTAGAAGTAAAGGGGTGAGTTGGACAGTAGACATCCCCAAAGAAGTGTTGCCCGATCTGCCGCCGCTTCCCGGTGACATCAATGAGGCGTTCCAGGACGCCGTCAACCGCGACGCGAAGCAGCAGCCGACATGGGATGAGAACTCGTCCCTGTATGTGCGCAAGATTCTCGAGTCGGTCCCACCGGTGGTGGTGGCTCCCGAGATCCACAAGCTGAAGAGCCAGCTGGCGGACGTGGCAAACGGCGAGGCCTTCCTGCTGCAGGGCGGCGACTGCGCCGAGACCTTCGAGTCCAACACTGAGCCGCACATCCGCGCCAATATCAAGACCCTGCTGCAAATGGCAGTGGTGCTGACCTACGGCGCATCCACCCCGGTGGTGAAGCTGGCCCGCATCGCCGGCCAATACGCCAAGCCACGCTCCTCCGATCTGGACGAGAACGGTCTGCCGAACTACCGTGGCGACATCGTCAACGGTGTGGAGCCGACGAAGGAGTCCCGCCGCCACGATCCCGCCCGCATGATTCGCGCCTACGCGAACTCTTCGGCGGCGATGAACCTGGTCCGTGCGTTGACCACCTCCGGAACGGCCGATCTGTACCGCGTTGAGGCCTGGAACCGCGAGTTCGTTGCAAACTCCGCCGCTGGTGCTCGCTACGAGGCACTGTCGCGCGAGATCACCCGCTCGCTCCACTTCATGGACGCCTGCGGCGTGAACGACCGTGAGCTGCGCACCTCCGAGATCTACGCCTCCCATGAGGCACTCTTGGTCGACTACGAGCGTGCGATGCTCCGCCTCGCCGAGAACGAGAAGGGCGAGACCAAGCTCTACGATCTGTCGGCGCACCAGCTGTGGATCGGTGAGCGCACCCGCGGTCTCGAGGACTTCCACGTCAACTTCGCCGCCCTGATCGACAACCCGATCGGCATCAAGCTCGGGCCGAAGGTCACTCCGGAGGAGGCTGTCGCCTACGCAGAGAAGCTGGATCCGAACCGTGAGCCGGGCCGTCTCACAATGGTCGCGCGCATGGGCCACGAGAATGTCCGCGAGGTCCTGCCGGGCATCGTGGATGCCGTGGAGCGCTCCGGCCACAAGGTGGTCTGGCAGTCCGACCCGATGCACGGCAACACTTTCACTGCATCGAACGGTTACAAGACTCGCCACTTCGACAAGATCATCGATGAGGTCCAGGGCTTCTTCGAGGTGCACCGCCACCTGGGCACCCACCCGGGCGGCATCCACATCGAGCTGACCGGCGAGCACGTCACCGAGTGCCTCGGCGGAGCGCAGGACATCACCGATATCGACCTGCCGGGCCGTTACGAGTCCGCTTGCGATCCGCGCTTGAACACGGAGCAGGCGTTGGAGCTCGCATTCCTCGTCGCGGAGATGCTCCGCAACTAACAGAGCGGAGCGGGGTGAATTCCCCGCTCTACTCAGGCATCCGGAGGATTTCGGGGATCTCCCCGTAGGACCCGGAACCGAACCACCAGCCACCGACAGCGACTGCTGCGGTGGCTGCTGTTATGAGCAGGAGAATCACGACCATCGCAGCCGCCGAGCGGTTCGTGTCCACCGGAGGCTGTTCATCCATTTCGGGCTCCCGCCGGCGATCGTCGACACGCTCCAACGGCGGCACATGCGGTTCGTATTGTGCTGGGGCCGGAGCTGGTGCGGCTGCCGGCGGGAGCGGGGCAGAGTGCGGCTCGCGCGGCTCGTCGTGATCCCAGTACCTGTGTTCGTCATAGCGCCCGAACAGGCCTGCTTCCGGTGCCGGGGCAGATTCCGGGGCAGACTGCGGGGAATCAAGGTGAGTGACGCTCGTGGGAATCGCTGCGGCCCGGTTCGCCGCGGACTGAGTGGGCACCGGGACCGTGAACTCCGGCAGCTCCAACTCGGCGGCAACATCGTCGAGAGCTTCGAGAAATTCCCGTGCATCGGCAAAGCGGTCGCGTGGATCGCGGGCGGTAGCGGTGGCCACGAGCTCGTCGAAAAGCATAGGCACGCCCTGCATGCGTGACGACGGTGCCGGGACATCCGACCGCAGGCGCGCCATCGCATGGCCGAGCGAGGTGTCCCCATCGAAGGGGACGGTGCCGGTGAGTAGTTCGAAGAGCACGATGCCGGCGGAATACACGTCGGAGGTCTGGGTGATTTCTGTGCCGTCGACCTGCTCGGGGGAGAGGTACGCGACAGTGCCGACGATCTGATCCGTGGAATGCCGGGCATCGCTCGCCGCGCGCACGAGACCGAAATCTGCGAGCTTCACCATGCTGTCGCCGTTGATGAGAATATTGTCTGGTTTGATGTCGCGGTGCACCAGACCGCGACGGTGCGCGACGGACAAGCCCGTCAGCATCGCCCGCATGACAGCGGCGGCGGCATGCGGGGGCATTGGGCCGCGCTCGGCGAGCAGCTCCCGGAGCGTGCCGCCGGTGATCAGCTCCATGATGAGGAAGACATCCTCGCCGTCGGCCGCGAAATCGTACACATTGACCAAATTCGGGTGGCTCAGCTGCGCCATCGCTCGGGCCTCGCGCGCGAAACGATCGAGAAAAACGTCGTCGTGGACATAGCGTTCATCCATCACCTTCGCGGCGACTTCACGGCCCAAACGGTCGTCGAGGCAGCGGTACACGGTGGACATGCCGCCGCGCGCAATGGGGCGGTCGATGATGTACCGGCCTTCCAACACGTCGCCGGCTGCGAGGTGAGTCATAGCACCCAGTATGGTGCACGGGACTTCCCGATCGGTAGACGGCATGCGGTGAGTAGAGTGGCGGGCGTGAGTTCTACAGAGCACGACCCCAACGAACATGACCTCGACGCACTGCTGAGCGGGGAAACGCTGCTGTCATTCCTCGAGGTGGCCGAGCGGCTCGGCGTCCCTGTGACAAAGGTCCACGACTACGTCAACGCCGGCAAACTCGTGTCCCACAAAAAGGACGGCACGAAAGTCATCCCCGAGCTCATGCTCGATGGCGGGACGGAGCTGTCCAAATTCATCGCCGGGGCCATCACCGTTCTCCTCGACGGTGGCTTCAACCAGGAGGAAATCCTGGCCTACCTGTTCACGGAAGATGACAGTCTGCCCGGCCGCCCGATCGACGCGTTGCACGGCCATGGGGCCCGTGAAGTGATCAGGCGCGCTCAGGCGATGGCGTTTTAGAGCGCGGCAGGACATACGCGGCCGCGCACCAGCCGGCGATCAAAGCGGCGAGCATCCACGGCCCGTTGTAGAAGTGATGGTTGCCGCTGCCGGAAAACGCGAGCGCCACGATCACTGACAACCCCACTGTCAGGCGTGTTAGCCAGCGCGCCGGGGTGAACGTGCCCGCCACGGACACAGCGGAGGCGAAGTACCACGGCAGCGAGACTGCGTTGAAGACGAATGCGACCATGTACGCCAGCGCCATACCCATGACATTGCGGCGGTCAGTCTTCCGGAAGATCCACCACACCGCCACGAGACCGGCCAGCATCAGCACCGAACTGATAGTGCGGGTGGTGTCGAGGACGGTGTTGTAGGGGAAGGCTTCGTCGAAAAGCTGCAGGAAGGGCGTGATTGCCTCCGCGGCGAGCGTCGCGGCGGAGAGCGGATTGACCACTTTCGAATTGCCGGAGATCTCCGCCAGCCAGCCCCACGAGGTGCCCGACGCCAGCGTCACCGCCGCGACGGTGGCCACAGCCGTTGCTACGACGGCGAAACCAGCAGCGAAGAAGACGCCGACCCGTCGGGCTGGGCGGGACCCCTCGGGCGCGTAGCGGTGCAGAGCCATCCACACGATGAACGGCAACGTGACCGCAGCCGTCGCCTTGAGGGATACAGCCACCCCGACCAGCACGGTGCCCAGCAGGAAGCGTCGCGACAGGCACGCCACAAGGCCGAGACTGACCAAGCCGACCATGACCGCCTCGTTGTGCATGCCGCCGACCATGTGGATGAGCATCACCGGATTGGCTACACCCAGCCACAAAGCGACCGCTGGATCGCCCCCGAGGAAACGCGCGATCTTCGGGACAGCCCACGCAATGGCGGCGAAACCAGCGAGGGAGATGAATTTGTAGCAGATGATGCCCGCCATGACATTGTCGCCGACAAAACTGGTCACTCCGTTGCCGATCCACAGGTGCAGCGGGCCGTAGGGCGTGGTGGTGTTGCGCCAGTCGTGGGAGACTTCCAGCAAATACGGGCCGGGGTTTACAGCGGCGCCTTCCGAATACGGGTCGAAACCGTCGCGGACCATGGCGCCCTGCATGAGGTAGGAGTAGATGTCGCGCGACATCAGCGGCGCGGCGAGCAGGAGTGGGGCAGTGGCAGACCACAGTGACGCCCGTGCGAATTCACACCGGTCGCGCACGCCAGGCTCAGTGCGGTCAGCCAGCACATACCGGCCGACGGCGACCCAACCGAGCACGAGAAGCACAAGCCCTGCGGTCAACGCGATGTTGAGTAGGCCCCGGCCGTGGCCGTACGACAGGAAGGCGACACCGAAAGCATCGAGCACCCCGCCGTGGTTCCTCGTTGCGCCCGCGCCAAAGGAGCCGATCACCATGAGGACGGCGCCGGCAGTGCCCAACCACAGCGCGGTTTTCGGGGAGAGTCGTACGGTCATCGGACAGGCGCCTCTATTTGCGCCGGGCCGTGGACTTGATAGCCAGGGACGTGAGGGTCTCCACGGCGTCGTCGGTGATGTGGGCGTTCTCCAGATGCTTTAATCCGGACTCGGTCAGACGCGTGATGCGCTCTTCCGTGACGTCCACAGCGCCGGTCGACTCGATGATGCGTGCCAGTTCCGCGATGTCGTCGGGGGCCGTGGCGGTGCCGATTCCAGCACGCAGTTTTTCTGCAGCAGCCGGATCTGATGCGTCCGCGGCTTGCAACGCAAGTGCGTAGAGCACGGTCCGCTTGCCTTCGCGCAGATCGTCGCCTGCCGGCTTACCGGTCACCTCAGGGTCGCCGAAGACGCCCAGAAGATCGTCGCGGAGCTGGAAGGCAATGCCGATATCTCGACCGTATCCGCGCAGCGCAGCGATAGTCGTCTCGTCCGCTCCTGCCAATGCCGCACCAAGGTGGAGCGGACGTTCCACCGTGTAGGCGGCGGTCTTGTAGCGGTTGACAGAATCTGCCATCTCCACGCTTTCGATGCCGGAGGCTTCCAAGGCGATGTCGAGGATCTGCCCACCGATGACCTCCGCGCGCATACCGCGCCACGGTTCAGCCGCGCGCAGCAGCGCTTCATCGCTCACGCCGGAGTAGCGCCACATATCGTCGGCCCAGGCCAGAGCAAGATCGCCAATGAGGATCGCGACATTCTCACCATATTTGTCAGCGTCGCCGTGCCAGCCGCGTTGCGCATGTTCCGCTGCGATTGCACGGTGGACCGTGGGCTTGCCACGTCGGGTGTCCGAGGCATCGATGATGTCGTCGTGGACGAGCGCGCACGCTTGAATGAGCTCGAGGGCGCTGACCGCACGAAGTACGTCCGCCGGGTCCTCGCCGCCGCCGTGGGCACCGACGGTCGCCGCGTATCCCACCCAACCGTAGGTGGGACGGATGCGCTTGCCTCCGCCGAGCACGAAATTGCGCAAGTGCCCCACGGCCTCAGCGACGGGAGCGCCGATTTCGCTTATCGACGCCGCGTTGTCCCCGAAGAATGCTTCCAGCTCTCGTTCCACTGCTGCTGGGACATCTGCTACCGCAATGTGAGGTGTGCGCTCGCTCAAAAGTGGTGTCTCCTTCTGCCGCACGGAGGGGAGGATGGACGATTACCACTCACTTTACCGGGGTGCTGATCTCCAACGGCAATGTCCGGCCAAGCACCGCGAAGGGGCGCGGATCACCGGTGTAACGGAAATCGCGGAGCACATCTTCAAAGCCGAGCGAGCGGTAGAGGCCGAACGCGGCATTGCCCTCGTTCGGCACTTCGGGGGTGGAGAGCAAGACATGTGGCTGCGATGCCCGGCTGAGCAGTCTTTCAATGAGGGCTCTGCCGATGCCGTGGCCCTGGAGATGCGGGGCCACGTGAATTTCCGCTAGCTCGAAATAGTTCTCCACGACCGCGGTCATCTCTGGCGTCATCGCGTGGCTATTCACTAGTCCGCGTCGAAGCTGCTGGTCCCACCAGCGTTTCTGTGAGCCTCGGAAACCATAAGCCACACCGGCGAGCTGCTCCTGGGCGAATGCGGCGACGGCCGTGAAGTCCCGTTCCAGCGAATCGCGGCGCCAGACAGTCACGCGTTGGTCGTGGATGGCAATGGGGTAGCGCATCGCCGTGATGTAGAGGCCCACGAGTTCGGGAGCCATGGCGGTGAATTCGTGCGGGGACAGCTCGCGGATGGTGACGGACACGGTTTCCATCGAACCATGCAGGACGCGTGGGTGCGTCTGATTCAGCTTATCCACACCCCGACATGGCTGAAGCTGCAGGTCATTACGGGGTATTGATACGAAGTGGGGCAATAGTTCGAAAACATGTTCGAACTGTCGGCGGGCTGTGTCCGGCTCGGTTTCTAGTGTGAGGCTCACAAAGTAATTGGAAATGAGGACGCGAACAGGAATGTGAACGCCGGGCGGAACGGTAGTGAAACGAGGAGGAGAGTCAGATGTCGAGCGTGATCTCAGCGACGACGGGCGCGGTGTACGGGGCGGTGCCCGCGACCTTGCAGCATGATGAATTTCTGGCTTCGGGGCGTGCGCTGCTCGAGGATGCGCATGCGCAGCTCGCTGCCGGCGCATACGACCTGGCTCTGGAAAGTGCGTACCGCGCGGCACTGCGTACCGCAGGGGCCGTGATTGCGCAGTCGGCAGCGGTGGCCAAGCGGAAGCGTCTGCCCACGAGTGCGTGGGACAAGCTTGCACTCACAGGGGCTCGTGGAGCGTATTGGGCGAATGCGTTCTCCGGATTCTCGCGGCTGAGGGGGAGAGTCGCGTCCGGGATCGAGCTGAATCCGCAACGTGGGGATGTCGAACGTCTTGTTCAGTTGGCTTCCGAGTTCTTCGGGGAGACGGCCGGGGAGGGAAGTGGCATGACCGCCGCCTAGCCTGCTGTGACTGTTCTGCGGTGGTGTCGGGGCGCTATGATGAAGGGAACAAAACGGCGCCGTGGCGCGTTGTAGTTCGAAGAAGACAGCGACCAAACCAGGCTGGGAGTGAAAGTGGCTTTATCTGAGCAGGAACAGAAGTTGCTCCGCGAAATCGAGGAGTCGCTGATGGCCGACGATCCGAAGTTCGGGTCGACGGTGGCTTCTGCGCCTGAGCGTGGATCTGCTGACGGCGGGTTCCGGCCGACCATGCGGGCCGTTGCCCTCATTGTGCTCGGCCTCGTGCTGCTCATTGCGGGCGTCGCCCTGGCTGCTGAAAGCATCTGGTTTGTGGCACTCAGCATTCTCGGATTCGTTGTCATGTTCATCGGCGGCATTTGGGGGCTGCGTGCACCGGCCCAGGAGAACGTGCCATCGCGCGCTCAAAGCGCCGGACCGCAGTTGCGCCGCGAAGGTCGCAGCTCCCGGATGGAAGAGAACTTCCGCCGTCGCTTCGAAGGTCAGTAAGCCGTCCTCCTAATTCAGTTGCCGCCCTCCCGGCGTGAAGGCCCGACCAAGCGGCCTGCCCAACTAGGCAAGAGAGCCTGCCTAACTAGATAGGTTTCCGACCCTTTAACGGAATAGTTTCAAACCCTCTTACGGAAACGTGAGGGGGAATTTTTGTGCGCGCATCACGGTATCTCGCCTGTGTAGTGCCTTTTTGCTCGGCTTCCCACTTCCCTCCACCTGGGTTTCCCACTTTCCTCCACTCAGGCTCCCCACTTTCACCCACTGGGGCCTCTTGGTCATGGCGTGATCCGTTTTTCCTGCGGGAATGTCGATCGGTCGTGGCGGTATTGGTGGTGATGGTGGGGTAGTAAAGGGCGATTAGGGGCAGATGTGGTGGAATGTGGCTAGAGGGGGTGGGTGGACGCGCCACGTGTGATCAGTGTGCTGAACTGTGAATTCGTGACACGCGGAAAGAATTTTGTGTTCCAATGTGGCGTTTGTGGGGGAGAGTGGGTTAAAGTGGGGGACAGTGAAGGGCCGGTGTGACGATGCCGGGTCGGATCTGACAAAAATTCACAGCCGGAGTCATTGAGCGAAGGAAGGTAGGGCGCCGGATGTTTCTTGGCACCTATACCCCCAAGCTGGATGACAAAGGGCGCCTGACGTTGCCCGCCAAGTTCCGTGAAGGACTGGCGGACGGGCTGATGGTGACCAAGGGGCAAGACCACTCGCTGGCGGTCTATCCCCGCGAGGAATTCGCGGCACGCGCGCGTAAAGCGGCTGCGGTTTCCCGCACGAACCCGAAGGCGCGTGCCTTTATCCGAAACTTGGCGGCAAGTGCGGATGAGCAGACGCTGGACGGTTCGGGTCGCATCACGCTGTCACCGGCGCACCGGGACTACGCGAACTTGTCCAAGGAATGCGTGGTCATCGGTTCGGTGGATTTCTTGGAAATCTGGGACGCCGAGTCCTGGCAGAAATACCAAGAAAATACGGAGGCCGCTTTCTCGGCGGCCGATGAGGACGACATTCTCTCGGGCCTGCTCTAAGCGGGCGAGCGGAGAGCGTGTACGGACTCTGCTCGGGGCGCGAGTCGTTCTGGTGTACTTCCCCGATATCAGAATGACCGCCCCGAGCAGGGCCCTACACGTTCCCCGTTAGAACAGATTCTTTCAACCGCAGTCAGACCTAATCCGTAGCACGGCACACCAGGCACAAGGGGGGTGGACCACATGGCACATGACACGTTGCAGAAGTCGGACATGGACTTCGGTGTCGATGCCAACCATGGTCACGTCCCCGTTATGCGCGACCGCATGGGCGATCTGCTGCGCCCGGCAGTAGAACGCTTCGGAGCTGAGACCGTGATCGTCGACGGCACGCTGGGTGCCGGCGGGCACACCGAATATTTCCTCACCGAATTCCCCGACGCCACCGTGATCGGCATTGATCGTGACGGGGCGGCTCTGGAAAACGCCACCAAGCGTCTGGCGCGGTTTGGCGACAGGTTCGTTCCGGTCCGGGGCCGCTTCGATTGCCTCGGCGAGGAATTGGCGAGCAACGAAAACGTTGTGTTCGAGCGCGTCCGCAAGACGGGATTGGCGGGCGCGTTCTTTGATCTTGGCGTGTCATCGATGCAGCTCGACCAGGAGGAGCGTGGTTTCGCCTACCGCGTCGACGCGCCACTGGACATGCGCATGGATCCGAGCATCGGTCTGACGGCCGCGGATGTCTTGAACACGTACAGCCATGGTGATTTGGCGCGTGTGCTTAAGACGTACGGTGACGAGCGTTTCGCCGGCAAGATCGCCTCGGCAGTGATCGAAGAGCGCGAGAAAGAACCGTTCGATCGGTCTGGGCGCCTCGTGGAGCTTCTTTACGATGTGATCCCTGCGGCGACGCGCCGCACGGGCGGACACCCGGCCAAGCGTACGTTCCAGGCCCTCCGCGTCGAGGTCAACCGGGAGCTCGAAGCGCTGGAAAACGTCATCCCGATGGTTGCGGATGCGCTCGGTGAGGGTGGCCGCGCAGTGTTCATGAGTTACCAGTCGCTCGAAGACAAGCTGGTCAAGCGTGCATTCGCGGATATGACGAAGTCGAAGACCCCGCCGGGTCTCCCGACCGAGCTGCCAGACATGGCACCGAAATTCCGCTTGGTCACTCGTGGCGCCGAGCAGGCCTCCGAGGCGGAGATTGAGCTGAACCGCAGAGCAGCTTCGGTGCGTGTTCGGGCGGTGGAAAAGCTCGACAGCGGGCCACCTGGGGGTGCGCGATGACCATCCGATCGACACATTCACGCACAGCACGGCAACCACACACAGCACGGCAACAAGCGAAGGGAACCACGACCATGGGAGCAAGCCGAGACCTCACCGCCGGTAACACCGCCGGCAGCTCGACTGCGCTGCTGGAACGCACCCCGCAGCGTACGACCCGCCATGCTGACCGGCCTGGCACGCGCACAGCGCCGGCGCCGTCGGGGCTGAAGCCGCGCATCGCCCCGCACGTCCCACGCGGACCGCGTCGTCTGGGCTCCAAGCAGGTCGTGTCCGTGCGCGGACGTCGCGTGGCCACCACGGAGGCGAAGCGCAAGTTCTCGACGATGTCGATGCTGGCGTTGCCGCTGCTGGTGCTGGGCATCTTTGGTGCGATGCTGCTGTCTGCTCTGTCCACGCAGCAGACATTCACGATCGAACAGCTCCAGAGCAAGGAGCGCACGCTCAACAATGAGATTGAGACGCTGAACCGCAACGTCGAGGACAGCCGTGCTGCTGCAGAAGTCGCTGCGAAGGCCGATGCTGCGGGCATGGTCGTCCCGGTCCAGCCCGGCATTATCGATGTCGCCGCCGACGGGAAGGCGAACGAGACTCGTGAAGCCGACCCAGAAAAGCACGTGCGTGTTGTCGATGTGAATGAGGAGACGATCCGTACCGACAAAGCGACGAGTGACCGCGAAGCAACGCGCGATATTGCCGATAACCTGTCTGCTCTTCCGCAGAACTCGCTGCCGAACGGACGCGGTGCTGCGCCGTCGCTGCCGACTCCTGGCGGCCAGTCGGGTAATCGCGGGGCTGCTCCGGCGGCACCAGTGCCCGCTGCTGAGGCACCGGCACCAGATGCACCGGCACCTAACGCGCCGGCACCTAGTGCACCGGCTCCAGCACCCGCTCCGGCGGAGGACGCGCTGCCAGCGCTGCCCGGCGGTTTCTGAGCGTCTTCCCAAACGCGAATGATTCGTACCGGGATTTAGTTCCCGGTTCGTGTGTGGCGGTCATAATCTTGCCCGGTGATCGGGGCAAGATGAAGGCAATCATTGGGATGAAAGCCTCCTATGGACGCGACGACACAAGAGAAGTAGGTGAGACTGCGACGTGAGCAGAATGGTTCCGCGGAAGCGGCAGGCGCGGGCAGTCCCCGCGCAAAAAGTCATTACTGCCAGTCGCATGCGTATCCTCACGGCCGTCTTCCTAGTCGCCGCCCTCGTCCTCGTCGGGCGTCTCGCCTGGGTCCAGCTCAAGTGGGGCCCGCAATTGCAGACGGTGGCCGCCGAGCAGCGCGAACGGGATTTTGAGGATCCTGCCCGCCGCGGCGCGATCCTGGACCGTGAAGGCAATTACTTGGCCTACACGATGAAGGCCCGCTCCTTGACAGTCTCGCCGGTGACCTTGCGCCGCGAACTCGGCGAGATCGCTCGCAACGAGATGTACGAAAACGGAGCGACCCGCGCTGAAGCGGAAGCGCAGCAGGATGCGCGCGTCGAGGACATTCTGCGCCAGATGGCTAATGAGATTCCCACCATGATCAGCGACGATCAGGTGCAGGATCCGAATGGCGAGAGCTCTGAAGAATCAGACGATAAGGATGAGAAAGCCGACGACAAGAAATCGTCGGGGGAGAAGGACAAGCTGCCCACCCCGCAGGTGAAGTCCAAGGACATCTTGGAGAAGCTCCACGCGGATACCGATTACGAGGTTCTCGTCCGCAATGTCGACCCAGATGTCGCGGCGAAGGTCGCGGAGAAATTCCACGGCGTGGCCGCTGATAGGCAAGACATTCGTGAATACCCGAACGGCGCGATCGGCGAGAATATCGTTGGACGGGTGTCCATGGACGGCCAGGGCCAGTTCGGGCTCGAAGCGTCCAGCGATTCGATTCTCACGGGCATTGACGGCCGCTCCACCGAAGACGTTTCCGCTAACGGTCAGGCGATCCCGGGCACCTTGCGCGATGTGGTGCCGGTCGTCGATGGTGCACGCGTCGAGCTCACGGTCGACCTGGACCTCCAGGCATATGTTCAGCAGTTGCTGGAACAGTCCAAGGCGAATGCGAAGGCTAAGGAAGCAGAAGCAGTCGTGCTGGACGCCAAGACCGGTGAAGTTCTAGCAATGGCGAATACGAATACGATCGACCCGAACGGCGACCTGGACCGCCAGCTCGATTCCGGGCGCAATTTCGAGAACCCGTCGATTTCCCACCCGTACGAGCCAGGTTCTGTCGCCAAGATCATCACTGCTGCGGCAGCGATCGAAGAAGGTCTGACCACGCCGGACGAGGTACACCAGGTGCCCGGCTCCATTGAGATGGCTGGCGTGACGGTCGCAGATGCATGGCAGCACGATGTCGTTCCGTACACCACAACCGGCATCTTCGGTAAGTCCTCCAACGTGGGCACCCTGATGCTTGCCCAGAAGGTGGGCGAGGACCGATTCGACGATTATTTGAAGCGATTCGGCGTGGGCCAATCCACCGGCGTTGAATTGCCGAATGAATCCTCAGGTCTGGTCCCGACACGTGAGCAGTGGTCCGGCGGCACCTTTGCCAACCTGCCGATCGGCCAGGGCATGTCCATGACCACGCTGCAGCTGGCCAGCGTCTATCAGGCACTGGCTAATGAAGGAGAGCGAATCGAGCCCCGCGTGGTCAAGACTGTCACGCAGTCCACCGGGGAAGAGATCCCGCAGGATGATCCGCGTCGAACCCGTGTGGTCAGCGAGAAGACTGCGAAGACGATCGTCGACATGTTCCGTGCGCCGTTCCAGGACGACCCGAACGGGGTCAACAGCGGTACCGCGCAGGGCAACTCCATTCCGGGCTACCAGCTGTCCGGCAAGACCGGTACAGCACAGAAGGTGAACCCTGACACTGGCGCGTACTCCAATTCGGATTATTGGATCACGTTCGCTGGTATCGCGCCGGCGGACGATCCGCGCTTCGTCGTGGCGGTGATGCTCGATGATCCGGAGCGTGGCCCGCTTGAAGGCGGCGGTGGCGGACAGTCGTCGGCGCCGATCTTCACTGAGATCGCCAACTGGCTGATCAACCGAGAAAATATTGCCCAGAGCCCGGACCCGGGCGAGCCGATGGTCCTGCAAGCCCAGTAGCGAAAGCGAGGAGTGGTCATGAACAACATCAACGAGAATTTTGCGGCCGCCGTCGCACTCACCACAGTGGCCGAGATTGCCGCCGCGCGGGTCGAGAACGCTCCGACGGAAGAACTGAAGGTCACCGGGATCAGCCTCGACTCGAATGCAGTTGAAGCAGGCTCCATTTTCGCGGCGCTGCCGGGCACTCGTGTGCACGGAGCGACGTACGCGGGGGGATCGAAGGCCGCGGCCATTCTGACCGATGTGGCCGGCTGGGACATTCTCGTTGAAGCGCAAGAAACCCGACCGGTGCTCGTTGTCGAGGACGTGCGTGCGATCCTCGGTCTCGTCTCCGCTGAAATTTACGGGCGCCCGTCGGAAAAGCTCACCATCATCGGCGTCACTGGCACGTCAGGTAAGACCACCACGACATACATGCTTGAATCCGGGCTGACTGCCGCTGGCTGCGCGGTAGGGCTCATCGGCACGACCGGCACTCGCATCAAGGGCGAAGACGTGCCCACCTCGCTCACCACGCCGGAGGCGCCGAAGCTACAGGAACTCTTCGCGCTCATGGTGGAGCGCGGCGTGACCCACGTGGTCATGGAGGTCTCCTCCCACGCTCTCGTACTGGGACGTGTGACAGGCACGCGTTTCGCTGTCGCCGGTTTCACGAATCTGTCGCAGGA
Source organism: Corynebacterium sp. p3-SID1194 (assembly GCF_025144155.1). Taxonomy (NCBI): domain Bacteria; kingdom Bacillati; phylum Actinomycetota; class Actinomycetes; order Mycobacteriales; family Corynebacteriaceae; genus Corynebacterium; species Corynebacterium sp. p3-SID1194. The sequence continues at coordinate 18,633 of NZ_JALXWY010000003.1, read as the reverse complement.
CCACTTGGATTTCCACCCGACGATGGAGGAGTACTTCGATGCCAAGGCGATGCTTTTCGAACCCGGCTCACCGGTCGCGACTGAGCAGGCCGTGATTTGCGTTGACGATGAGTGGGGCCAGAAGATGGCGCAGCGCGCCGCAGGTGGGGAGCGCGCCGTAATCACCGTGGGCACGAATGGGCAGGATGATGTCGATTGTGCTGCCACACTAAACAGCACCACCGACAGCGGCGCGCAGGACATCACGGTGAAACTTCACGGCACCGCGATCGATGCGCGTCTGCCGCTGCCGGGCGCATTCAATGTCGCCAACGCAGCGCTGGCCACGGCACTGGCTGCCGCAGCGGGCATCGACGCGGAGACCTTCCTCAAGGGCGTGAGTGGTGCCGCGGTCCCTGGCCGTATGGAACGCATTGATGCGGGCCAGGAATTCGTGGCTGTCGTCGACTACGCGCACAAGCCCGCCGCGATCGCTGCTGCCTTGGACTCGCTGCGCGAACAGGTCGATGGCCGCGTCGGTATCGTTGTGGGTGCCGGCGGCGACCGCGACCAGTCCAAGCGCGCAATCATGGGTGCGGAGTCGGCGCGACGCGCCGACCTGGTCATCATCACCGACGACAATCCGCGCACTGAGGACCCGGCCACCATCCGCGCGGCTGTGCGGGAAGGCGCCGAATCAGTGGCAACGTCCGGCAGAAACGTTGAGATCCGCGAGAGCGATTCACGCGGGGACGCGATCAGGCAGCTCGTCGCGTGGGCACAACCCGGCGACGCAGTTATCGTCGTGGGTAAAGGCCACGAAGTCGGGCAAATCATCGGCGACACGACCCACCACTTCGACGATAGAGAAGAAGTACGCGCGGCTTTGGCGGACAATGGCTTCGGCACTGCACCCGCACGGACTGAGAATAAGGAGGACCGGGCATGATTCCGATGACGCTGGCAGACATCGCACGGGTCACCGGTGGCACCCTCAGTGAGTCCGCCGACCCGCAAGCGACGGTGACCAGCTACGTCGAGTTCGACTCGCGGAAGATCACCCCAGGCGGCCTTTTCGTGGCCCTGCCAGGTAGCAATGTCGACGGACACGATTTCGCCGAATCCGCGATTGCGCGTGGAGCGGTAGGAGCGCTCGTCGCGCGCGAAGTGGGAGTTCCCGCAGTCATTCTTCCGCCTGTCGAGCAGATCGAGGGAGATAATTCAGATCTCGCCGCGGGTGATCCGGATGGTTCCGCCCGAGCAGTCGTCGCCGGCATGGCGAAATTGGCGGGGCATGTGGCGCGAACGCTCGTCGATAAGCATGGCTTGCGCATCACTGGCGTGACGGGTTCTGCGGGCAAGACCTCCACGAAGGATTTGATCGCGAATGTGCTCGGCCAGGGCGGGGAGACGGTCGCGCCGCCCGGCTCGTTCAATAACGAGATCGGCCTGCCGTACACCGTGCTGCGCTGCACGGAAAACACAGACTTTTTGGTCGCGGAGATGTCCGCGCGCAATGTCGGGCACATCGCCCAGTTGGCCAGCATCGCGCCGCCGCACATCGGTGTGGTGCTCAACGTCGGTAGCGCCCACCTCGGCGAATTCGGTTCGCGCGAGAATATCGCCCAAGCGAAGGGAGAGCTCGTCGAGGCCCTGCCGGCTGATGGCGTGGCCATTCTCAACGCTGACGACGATCTTGTCGCGGGCATGGCGCCGCGCACCGACGGGCGCGTCGTGCGTTTTTCCGCGGAGCATGGAGGCGCCGCAGGGCACGGCGCGGCTGAGTACTACGCCACGGACATAAAGCTTGACGACGTCGCGCGTGCCACCTTCACCATGCATTCCTCCGCGGGCGGCCCGCAGCGGGTGAGTTTGAAGGTCTTCGGCGCCCACCAGGTGTCCAATGCGCTCGCGGCCGCGGCTGTCGGCATCGAAGCTGGGCTGGATGCGGCGACCGTCGCCGACGCGTTGTCGAATGCGCACAGCGTCTCGGTCAACCGGATGGACGTGAACACGCGCGCCGACGGCGTGACCGTGATCAACGACGCGTACAACGCTAACCCGGATTCGATGCGCGCAGGCATCGCCGCCCTCGGCTTCACTGCTGCTGCGCGCCCCGGCGTCCGCTCGATCGCGGTGCTGGGCGAGATGGGCGAACTCGGCTCCGACTCTGTTGAAGCGCACCGTGCATTGGGCGACGAACTCGCCCGATACCGTGTCACCCACCTCGTGGTGGTGGGGGAGAGCGAGGAGACGCGAGTGCTCGCCGAGCGCGCCGCCGGGCGCGGGATTCAAACCCATAGCGCCGGCGGCGTCGACGCAGCCGCAGACATCGTCAGCGAGATCGTGCGCACCGCCCCACCAGGAGAGGGAAATTGGCGCAACCGCGACGACCGCGATGTAGTGCTCGTCAAAGCATCGAATGCGGTGGGCCTGTGGCGGGTCGCTGAGATCCTGCTCGCCGAAGGGCCTGCGCACCCGCAGCAACCGAATACTGTCCCGCATTCGCCGAACATACCGATCACACAACCTGACCAGGAAGACACGAGGTAGCCAACCATGACCCAGATCATCATGTCGGGGGCTATCAGCTTCCTCGTCGCAATCTTCACCACACCGCTGTTGATCCGGTACTTCACCAATGCTGGAAAAGGTCAGGAAATCCGTGAGGACGGTCCGGCCTCCCACATCCGCAAACGCGGCACGCCGACGATGGGCGGCATCGCGATCCTGCTCGGCATTCTCGTCGCCTATCTCGTCGTGGGCATCTGGGGGCAGGCCACTGGCCATGGGGGCTTCACCGCTTCCGGTCTGCTGGTGCTGGGGTTGACCATGTGTCTGGGCCTGCTCGGTTTCGCCGATGACGGAATCAAGCTCTTCTTCAACCGCAACCTCGGGCTGAATAAGACCGCGAAGCTTATCGGCCAGCTCGTGGTGTCGCTCGTTTTCGGCTTCCTGCTCCTGCAGTTCCCGCAGGACCGCACCGGCCTGACACCGGGTTCGACGAAGCTGAGCTTCATCCGCGACATCGAGACCTTCGATATCGCCGTCGGTGGCGCAGTGCTGGGCACCATCTTCTTTTTGATCTTCATCTACTTCCTCATCGCCGCATGGTCGAATGCGGTGAACTTGACCGACGGCCTCGACGGGCTCGCTGCCGGTTCCACCTCGCTGGTGATGTTCGGCTACACCTTGATCACCTTCTGGCAGTTCCGGAATTCCTGCGCCCAAGCGCCTGGTGCCGGCTGCTACGACGTGCGCGATCCGCTCGATTTGGCGGTGTTGTGTTCCGCAGGCCTCGGCGCCTGCATCGGCTTCCTGTGGTGGAATGCCGCGCCCGCGAAGATTTTCATGGGCGATACCGGTTCTTTGGCTCTCGGCGGACTGGTGGCCGGCGTGTCCATCGCCAGCCGCACCGAGGTTCTGATGGTCGTCATCGGTGCCCTGTTCGTCATGGAGGCCGCGTCCGTGGTCATTCAGGTGCTGGTGTTCAAGACCAGCGGTAAGCGCGTGTTCCGCATGGCGCCGTTCCACCACCACTTTGAAAACGGTGGCTGGGCAGAGACCACCGTGGTGGTCCGTTTCTGGGTCATGTGCGCCATCGCCGTCGTCCTCGGCCTGGCTGTGTTCTACACCGACTGGCTCTCCGCTACCGGAGTGAATCTGGCATGAGCGACAGCATTCACTCCACCACGAGCGTGAACGGGACTTTCTCCATCCTGCTTTCCGGCGGAGTTCTCGTCGCCGGAGCCGGAGTGTCCGGCATGGGAACCGCGAAGCTGCTTCGTGAGGCGGGCGTTTTCTTTGCCGTCGCCGACGACAACGAAGCTAACCGCGCAGCCGTGCACGAAGCGACCGGCTGCCGCACCATGACGACGGCGGAAGCCGCCGAGCGGGTCACCGAGTACCCGCTCGTGGTCACCTCTCCGGGTTGGCGCCCGAATTCTCCGCTCCTCCTCGCCGCGCAGGACATGGACTGCACGGTGATCGGCGATGTCGAGCTGTGCTTCCTGCTCGACCAGAACAGCTTCTTCGGCCCGCCGCGCGACTGGCTCGTGGTCACCGGCACCAACGGCAAGACGACCACGACGGGCATGCTCGCCCGCATCATGGAGGAAGCGGGGACATACACCGGTAAGCGCGCGACTGCCTGCGGCAATATCGGTATCGCGGTCGGCGACGCGCTGTTGAGCACACCGCGCATCGACGTCCTTGTCGCGGAACTGTCCAGCTTTCAGCTCCACTGGTCGCACGACCTCACCGCTGATGCCGGCGTGCTGCTCAACCTCGCCGACGACCACATCGACTGGCACGGCAGCTTCGACGCCTACGCGGAAGCGAAAGCGAAAGTCTTTAGCTATTCGACAGCCGTCGCTGGCATCGACGACGAGCACGTGCGGAGCTACGCCGAGAAATCCGGCCGCGCGGACATCATCGGTTTCACGCTCAACGAACCGCAGGACAACCAGGTCGGCATCATCGACGGCACGATTGTCTCGCGGATCGGATCAGCGACGACTGAGATCACGCGTATCGACGGCATCGAGCCCGCTGGTACCGCCGGCACGCTCGATGCGCTGGCCGCTGCGGCTGTGGCTATTACCCGTGGCGCCACCCCGGAACAGATCGACCGCGCATTGCACTCCTACGAAGTGTCGGGGCACAGGGGAGCGGTAGTTCACTCCGACAACAGCATCGACTGGATCGATAACTCCAAAGCGACCAACCCCCATGCGGCAGATTCGGCCCTCAACGGTGTCGAAGGACAGATCGTGTGGATTGCGGGCGGCCGGCTCAAGGGCGCTGAGATCGACCAGCTTGTCGCCGACCATGTGCAGCAATTCAGGGCAGTCGCTTTGCTGGGGGTGGACAGGGAAGAGATCGCACGCGCCGTCGATAAGCATGCCCCCGAAATTCCTGTCTTCCTGACAGATAGCGTGGACCCCGAAGAAGCTATGCGTGATGTCGTGGAATTCGCGGCGGAGCAGGCTCGCCCGGGTGACTCGGTGATCCTCGCGCCAGCTGCCGCGAGCCTGGATATGTACTCGGGAATGGCGCAGCGCGGAAATATCTTCGCTGACGCTGCGCGCGCCCTCGCCGGAAAACGCGACGTTTAAGGCAATCTGAAACACGATGACCACAGCAGCTCAGCGCCCACCACGGCCACACCAGCCCCGTAAGCCGCATGCGAAACAGGCACAGCGGCCTACGCGACCGCGCCAGCGTGCCGCTGCCGGGCAGCACTCGTCCGGCATGGCGCGTGCGCTGTCCCGCATGAACGCGTGGATGGATGCGCGTCCGCTGCTCGATTACACGATGGTGCGCACGATTGTGCTCGTGCTCGCCGGTCTCGGCGTGGTCATGGTGACCAGCTCCTCGATGACCTGGTCCGCGCTCAACGATTCTTCCGTATGGGCCCAGCCGCTCAAGCAGGTCATCGTCGTCTCATTGGGTCTGTTCATGTTCTGGGTGGCGCTGCAAATTCCTCCCGAGCGGGTGCAGAAGATCGCGCTAGTCCTGATGGTGATATCGATTCTGCTGCTGATCGCGGTGCTCCTGCCCGGCGTGGGCACCGGGCGTGAGGAAGTGGGCTCCCAGTCGTGGATCTATATCGGCGGCTTCCAGCTGCAACCTTCGGAGGTGGCCAGGGTAGCCATCTGTGTGTGGGGTGCGTCGATTCTGGCGAATAAGGACCCGCGCCGCATGTTCGACATGACCAACGGCTTCGTACCGTTCGCCGCCGTCGCGGTGCTGTGCGTCGGGCTCATTGCCGCGCAGGGCGACCTGGGCATGGCTGTGTCGTTCTGTATCGTCGTCGCATTCATCCTCGTCTTCGCGGGCATTTCCTGGAAATTCATCGGCGTTGTCGCGGCTTTCGGCGTACTGCTCTTCGCTGGCGTCATGGCTGCCGGCGGCTACCGTTCCCAACGCTTCCACGTCTACTTCGATGCGCTCTTCGGCCATTTCGAAGACACCCGCGGCGTGGCGTTCCAGTCCTACCAGGGCTTCTTGTCGCTGGCGGACGGTTCCTTGTTCGGTGTCGGTCTCGGCCAGTCCCGCGCGAAGTGGTTCTACCTCCCGGAGGCGAAGAACGACTTCATCTTCGCGGTCATCGGCGAGGAACTCGGCCTGTGGGGCGGGGCCTTGGTGATCATCCTGTTCACCATGCTGCTCTTCTTCGGTCTGCGCACCGCGCGTCTTGCCGCGAACCAGTACCAGGCTCTTCTGGCGGCCTCGATCACCACTGGAATTGTCTCCCAGGCATTCATCAATATCGGTTATGTCATCGGCCTGCTTCCGGTGACCGGTATTCAGCTGCCCATGATCTCCGCCGGCGGCACCTCAGCAGTGATCACCCTCGGTGCAATGGGCCTGGTCGCCTCCGTCTCCCGTCACGAGCCGGGTGCTGTGTCCTCGATGCAGAACTATGGCCGGCCGTTGTTCGACCGTCTCTTCTTCCTCCGCGAGCCGACTGCGAGCGAGCCCCGTCAGCGCGCCGCCGCACGCCCGGGGAAGAAGCAGCAGACGAATGACAGCCGCTACGGCACCCCGGTCACTGCGCGTCGCCGTCCCGCGCCGGAGGCACGCGCAGCCCAACACGAAGGACAGCGGCAGGGCCGTGCTCAGGCCCCTACCCGCAGCAGTGGCCGCGGCGATGTCCGTGGCGGTGCCCGCACTGGCGCACGTCCGGCGGCCCGGACGCGATACGATGAGCCACGCGCGCGACGTGAGCCCCGGAACCACCGGAACGCACACGACACCCGCCGCGCCGGATAGTAAAGGCGGTTGAATCACCCAGTGACAGCACCACACATCGTGGTGGCCGGCGGCGGCACTGCCGGCCACATTGAACCAGCTTTGGCAGTGGCGGAAGTCCTGCGCGACTCCTTCGGTGCCGAGGTCACCGCGTTGGGCACCGAGAAGGGCCTGGAGACGACGATCATTCCCGCCCGCGGTTTCCCGCTCGAGCTCATCGAGCCGGTGCCGATCCCGCGCAAGAAGCCGCTGAAGCTGCTCGGCGTGCCCGCGAAGCTCATTCGCTCCGTGGCACAGACTCGCGCGGCGCTGAAGAAGGCCAAGGCTGACGCGGTTTTCGGCACCGGCGGCTATGTGTCCGCTTCTGCATATCTGGCAGCGAAATCGCTCCGCATTCCCTTCTATGTGCTGGAGACCAACGCGCTGGCGGGCATGGCGAACAAGCTCGGCGTGAAGCTCGGCGGCACCGGTTTCAATGCCGTGCCTCATTCAGGCATGCCAGGCGAGGTCCTCGGCATTCCCGTCCGCCCGGGTGTCGGTGTGGACACCGACGGTGTGAAGGCGGAGCGCGGCTACAAAATGTGGAATCTGGATCCACAGCGCCCGACGGTGCTGGTGACCGGCGGCTCGCAAGGAGCACGCAGCATCAATACCGCCCTCGAAGGAGCGGTCGGCCCGCTTGTTGACGCCGGCTATCAGGTGCTGCACGCCTACGGCCGGAAGAATGACGCGCCGGCCGAGCACGACCACTACACGGCTGTGCCGTACATCGACGACATGGAAGCGGCCTACGCTGTCGCCGACGTGGTCATTTGCCGGTCGGGCGCAATGACGGTGGCGGAGAATTCTGCGGCGGGCGTCCCCGCGATCTACATTCCGCTGCCGCACGGCAACGGAGAGCAAGGCCTCAATTCGGCGCATGTCGTCGAGGCGGGGGCGGCAGTGCGTATCGACGACGCCGACCTGACCCCTGAGGCCCTCGTCGACGCTGTGACTGACATTCTCGGCCCCGGCGGTACCGCTTCTGCCATGCGTGCGGCGTTGGATGACTCCGGGGCAGGCAATGCGGCGGAGGAAATCGCTCGGCGCATCATCGGAGAAAGGACATCATGACTTCTGCGGCACCCATCGACCTCTCCCGGGTCCACCTGATCGGCATTGGCGGTTCCGGCATGTCGGGCGTTGCCCGCATCTTGCTTGACCGCGGCTCTGTGGTCACGGGCTCCGATGTGAAAGACTCCCGCCCCGTCCGTGCTCTGCGCGCGCAGGGCGCCACCATTGCGGTGGGGCACGCGGCGGAGAACCTCGAACTGTCTGGGCAGTTGCCGACTGTCGTGGTGACGAGTTTCGCGGCCATTCCGAAAGACAACCCGGAGCTTCTTGCCGCCGCGGAGCACGGCATTCCGGTGATCCGCCGCTCGGATTTGCTGGGCGAGCTCATGGAGGGCTACACCCAAGTCCTCTTCGCCGGCACCCACGGCAAGACATCGACGACGTCGATGGCGGTCGTCGCCCTTCAGGCAGCGGGGGAGGACCCCTCCTTCGCCATCGGCGGTCAACTCAACCGGGCTGGCACGAACGCGCACCACGGCAGCGGCCATATCTTCGTGGCGGAAGCTGATGAATCCGATGCGTCGCTGCTGCGCTACCGCCCGTCGGTCGCCGTGATCACGAATATCGAGCCGGATCACCTCGACTATTTCGGCAATGCGGAAAGCTACTACCAAGTCTTCGACGAATTTGCGGACCGCCTTCCCGACGATGGCACGCTGGTTGTCTGCCTCGACGATGAGGCGACGGTGCGGTGCGGCCTGCGCGCGCAGGAGCGCGGAATCACCGTGCTGGGCTACGGCACGGACACCGCAGCTGCCCGTCACCCGGAGATCCCGGCTGGAGCGGTGATCACCGACGAGTCCGCAGACGGCCACCTCACCGAGGTCGCCGTTGACTTGCGCCTCCAAGGCCACGAGGGCACGGTGGCGTACCACCTCGCGCTGCCCGGCCGTCACATGGTGCTCAATTCCGCTGCGGCGCTGTTGTCCTGTGCGATCGCTGGCGCGGATCCCGTCAAGCTCGCCGAGGGTCTGAGCAGCTTCACCGGTGTGCGCCGTCGCTTCGAGCTGCGCGGGGAGATCACCGCGGGGCCGCAGACCGGCACCCGGGTCTACGACGATTACGCGCACCACCCGACGGAGGTGCACGCCGTTTTGTCCGCCGCGCGCGGCAAGGTCGAGTCCGAAGGCAACGGCGCCCGCGTCGTCGTGTGCTTCCAACCTCACCTGTACTCGCGCACGCAGGCCTTCGCGCAGGAATTCGCCGAGGCGCTTTCGCTTGCCGACGCCGCCGTGGTCCTCGACATCTTCGGCGCCCGCGAAGCTCCTGTGGAAGGAGTGGATTCCCGAATCATTACCCAGCACATTGCCGATGGCACTGAGACTGTTTATGAGCCGGATTTCTCCCGCGCGCCTGCCACTGTGCGCTCCGTGACCCAGCCGGGCGACGTTGTGATCACCATGGGCGCCGGCACCGTCACCATGCTCGCCGACCCGATCCTCGAGGCGCTGGCGGGCACTGACACAGCCAACGGTTCCACCGACGGCGAGGAAGCGAAATAAACACCCATGTCCACAGCCGTGAACCCGTCCAACAGCGATGATCGGAAAGACGATCGCACCCTTGAAAGCGGACGTCCGAAGAGCCAAAACCGGCAGCGCCGTAATGCTGCCCGCGGCCGCCGTGAGCTGCCGTGGCGTCGGATCGCGGGGGTCACGGCAGTCGGTGTGGTCGTCCTGGCGCTGTTGTGGGCGATCGTCTATTTCACGCCGTTGTTCTCTGTGAAGAACGTGGCGGTGGAAGGCAACGAGCACCTCGACGAAGAGACAGTCGTCTCCGCCGCTGGCGTCGCCGAGGGCACGCCCTTAGCGCAGGTGAATATGCGCCAGACGGCGTCGAATGTGGTCTCCCTGCCGTGGGTGAAATCCGCGACTGCAACGCGGAAATGGCCGTCGACAATCTCCGTGAAGGTGGAGGAGAACACCGCCGTCGCATACCGCGCCGCGTCGGACGGCACCCACCTCATTGACCCAGAGGGCAAGGAATTCGCGGTCGACACTCCGCCGGAGGACGCAGTGGAGCTGACCGGCGCTGCTGATTCAGATGAATCCGTGCGCAAAGACGCCGTGGACATCGCCGCGGCGCTCAGCGAGAACGGGCGCGCCGCGGTGATATCCATCGAGGCGAAGTCGAAATACCAATTCGTGCTCAATCTCAAAGACGACCGCACCGTCGTGTGGGGCGCGAGCGAAGACAACAAAAATAAATCCCTGGCGTTGGACACCGTGCTTCAGCGCGAAGGAAAAGAATTCAACGTGACCAACCCGCGGCAGATCACCGTCAAATAGAGACGTTCAAATAGAGACGTTTCTGTAAAAACCCAGGTCATAAACCCTAAAGTACAGGTTGAGGGTGCCGACACGCCGAAAGAATTCGCCGAAATGCCGCATCGTTTAGTCATGATGGGAGGCGTCTTTGAATCACATGTCCCCGTTATCTGAAAGGCGAGCACACACCCATGACCTCACCTAGCAACTACCTCGCCATGATCCGCGTTGTCGGTGTCGGCGGCGGCGGTGTCAACGCAGTGAACCGCATGATCGAAGAGGGCCTGAAGGGTGTCGAGTTCGTCGCCATCAACACGGACTCCCAGGCACTCCTGTTCACCGATGCGGACACCAAGCTCGACATTGGCCGTGAGGCGACCCGCGGTCTCGGCGCAGGCGCTAACCCGGAGGTCGGCCGCACCTCCGCTGAGGACCACAAGCAGGAGATCGAGGAATCCCTCAAGGGTTCCGACATGGTCTTCGTCACCGCCGGCGAGGGCGGCGGCACGGGTACGGGTGCGGCACCGGTCGTTGCCGGCATCGCCAAGAAGATGGGCGCACTCACCATCGGTGTGGTCACCCGACCGTTCTCCTTCGAGGGCAAGCGTCGCACCCGCCAGGCGCTCGAGGGTATCGACGCCCTGAAGGAAGTCTGCGACACCGTCATCGTCATTCCGAACGACCGCCTGCTGCAGCTGGGTGAAGCAGACCTGTCGATGATGGAAGCGTTCCGCGCTGCCGACGAGGTGCTCTACAACGGTGTTCAGGGCATCACGAACCTGATCACCATCCCGGGCATGATCAACGTCGACTTCGCCGACGTCCGCTCCGTCATGGCCGATGCCGGCTCCGCACTCATGGGCGTGGGCTCGGCCCGCGGTGAGAACCGCGTCATGGCCGCCACCGAGCAGGCCATCAACTCCCCGCTGCTGGAGACCACCATGGAGGGCGCCAAGGGCGTGCTCATCTCCGTGGCCGGCGGTTCCGATCTCGGCCTCATGGAAGTCAACAACGCCGCCTCCATCGTCGAGGAGAAGGCCGACGAAGACGCCAACATCATCTTCGGCACGATCATCGACGACAACCTGGGCGACGAGGTCCGCGTGACCATCATCGCCACCGGCTTCGACGAGAAGGCCAACGCTCGCCCGCAGGCACCGGGCCAGGAGCAGGCAGGCCAGGGCTCCACCCAGGTTGTGGAGACCCAGCAGGTCCAGGTTGAGCCGGCCGCTGCCGCCGAGACCCCGACTCCGGCACCGTCCTCGAGCTCCCTGTTCGAGTCCAGCGACCGCCAGGAACCCGCTGACGCACCGGTGGCCGAGGAGTACACGCCGCGCCACCGCTACGACGAATCCCGTGGCGGCCTGTTCACCAATTCCGACCGTAGCTCCGACCGCGACTACGACCGTGAGTACCGCACGACCCGCCGCTACGAGGACACCCGCGATTCCCGCGGCGGCGATGACGACCTCGACGTGCCGGACTTCCTCCGGTAGTAGCCTTGGGTGTCATGATTGACACCACCAGTCGCCCCGTCCGCATGCTGTTCACCAGCCGTGCGGGCGGGGTTTCTGCATCCCCGTATGATTCCTTCAACCTCGGCGATCACGTCGGCGACGACGAGCAGGCAGTCTCAGCTAACCGTGCGCGTCTCGCCGATATCGCCGGCCTTAAGCCAGAGCAGTTCGTATGGATGGAGCAGTTGCACACCAATAACGTCACCGTCGTCGACGGGCCGCAGGGTGGACCAGTCGAGGCGACCGACGCGATCGTGACCACCAAACAGAACCTGGCGTTGTGCGTGCTGGTCGCCGACTGCGTTCCAGTGTTGTTGTCTGACCACAATGCCGGGGTAGTGGCGGCAGTGCACGCCGGACGACTCGGCGCCCGCAACGGGATCGTGCCACGCGCGGTGGAGAAAATGCGAGAGCTCGGCGCAGAACCTGCGAATATTCAAGCGCTCCTCGGACCCGCCGCGGCGGGCGAATCCTACGAGGTGCCGCAGGAAATGGCCGATGATGTGGAGAAACACCTGCCGGGCTCCCGCACACGGACCAAGAAGGGCACGCCGGGGTTGGATATTCGCGCCGGCTTGGTGCGGCAGTTGATGGCGGCGGGCGTGACCCACATCGATGCGGATCCGCGCGATACCGTCACCGATGAATCCTTCTTCTCCTACCGGCGTGAAGGCACCACTGGGCGACAGGCGGGCGTGATCTGGTTGACGGGCAAATCTTTTGATTCCGGGGAGGAGGACTAAGTGGAATTCACCGACGAGCGTCGCGATGAGATCGCAGCGAAATGGGAGCAACTCCAGGCCCAGGTGCGCGCGGCCGAAGAAAAAGCAGGCCGGATGCCCGGCAGCGTGAGCATTCTTCCGGTCACCAAATTCCACCCGGCATCCGATGTCGCCGTGCTTGCGGAACTGGGCATTGACCTCGTGGGGGAGAACCGCGAACAAGAGGCGCGCGGCAAGGTCGAGGAACTCACCGCCGCCGGAGTAGAGATGCGTTTCGCGATGATCGGCCAGATTCAATCCAAAAAGGCGAATGCCGTCGCGCGGTGGGCGAGCGAAGTCCATTCCGTGGATTCAGTGAAGCTCGCAGGTGGCCTTGACCGCGGCATGGCGCTCGCGCTGGAGCGCGGCGACCGCACCACAGACACCCTGCCCTGTCTGATCCAGCTGTCATTCGACGACGACACCAACCGCGGGGGAGTGCCACACGACGACGCGGAACTGCTTGATTCCGTGGTCACCGCTGTCGATACGGCCGAGCATTTGCTTTTCGACGGCTTCATGGTGGTCCCGCCCCGTGAAGCCGAGCCGGGGGAGGTGTTCGCGGCGTCGAAAAGCATTTGCGATGCATACGCGGAAAAGCTCGGCCGTTCCCTGCGGCTGTCAGCGGGAATGTCCGGTGATTTTGAAGATGCAATTGCTCACGGATCGACCGTCGTGCGTGTCGGAACCGGGCTGTTAGGAGCACGGCCCGTAGGCTGACGAACAACGCTAGATCGACTCCCTAAAACAGCCCGCGAACAGGAGACTTACGCGCATGTCCTTCTCTAACAGCCTCAAGGAATTCTTCGGCATCGGCCAGTACGACCCGGCAATGGACCCGTACTACGACGACCCGGCCTACGAAGAAGCTGGCGCCGGCGCGTACTCCCGCACCGCGACCGCTGCTGAGCCCCGCACCCGCGAGCGCGAGTACAGCTACGAGCCGCGCGACTACTCCGCGGCGATCATCAGCGTCCGTCCGCGCAACTACAACGACGCTAAGGAGATCGGCGAGCCGTTCCGCGATGGCGATGCAGTGGTCATGGACCTGTCCAACGTCGATAAGCCGACCGCAATGCGCCTGATCGACTTCGCTGCTGGCCTGTGCTTCGCTGCCCGCGGCAAGATGCACAAGCTGTCCCGCACCGGCGACGAGCACCTCGTGTTCGCCATCGTTCCGGAGAATGCGCGCACCACCGTCAGCGAGCTCGAGCGCGCCGCGCACATCCGTTAGTTCACCGCTAATTCATTTGGCGTACGCGCCTAGGTAGGGTGGGTTCCCGTGAATATGCTCGGAGCCGTTCTCTATTCAATCGTCGGTCTGTACACGCTTTTCGTGATCATCCGGCTGATCATCGAGATGATCCAGTCGTTCTCCAAGCACTTTGACCCGCCGCGCTGGTTCATGGTGGCGGGCGAGTTCTTCTTCGTTGTCACGGATCCGCCGATCAAACTCCTGCGCAAGTACATCCCGCCGCTGCCGCTCGGTGGCGTCGCGTTGGATGTCAGCGTGATCGTGCTGTTCCTCGCCCTCGCGGTGCTTCAAGCGTTGATCCGTGGCATCTTGCTGTAGTGACAAAACTGCAGTGCGGTTAAATCCCGGAAAATAAAATTCTGAAACTCACCCTCGGGTAAACGTTGAGGGTATAACTACTGTCAGCTAGGCTTTATGCCTAGACCAGTGCCACTGGCCCGATCGGGGCTGGCAAAAAACGTCATTACTTGAAGGGAACGCAAATGCCGCTGACACCAGCTGACGTGCACAATGTCGCTTTCAGCAAGCCGCCGATTGGCAAGCGTGGCTACAACGAGGACGAAGTCGATCAGTTCCTCGACCTCGTTGAGGACACTCTCGCCCAGCTGCAGGATGAGAACGACGATCTTCGCGCACGCATCGAGGAGCTCGGCTCCGGCAGCGGTGCACCGGCTGCGGCAGCTGTCGCTCAGCCGTCCAACCAGGTTGACGAGAATGCGATCCGCCAGGAGATCGAGGCTAAGCTCCGCAAGGAGTACGAGGCACGTCTGAAGGATGCCGAGGACGAGGCCAAGGCAGCCCGTTCCCGCGCCGAGGCCGCAGATGCCGAGATTCGCTCCGCACGCGAAGAGGCTGCGCAGGCACGCAAGCAGGCCGAGGCATCCCAGAAGAGCGACGCACAGGCTCAGGGCATTTCCCGCCCGGTCAGCCAGCAGCAGCCGAAGACCACCGGCGAGGCACACATCCAGGCCGCTCGCGTTCTCGAGCTGGCGCAGGAGACCGCCGACCGTCTCACCCGCGAGGCAGCCGAAGAGTCCGAGCGCGTTGTCGCCGATGCACGCGCCAACGCCACCACTCAGGTGTCCGACGCAGAGAAGAAGGCCGCCGAGACCACCAAGGCCGCCGAGCAGCGCGCTAGCCAGCTCGTCAGCGATGCTGAGCGCAAGGCTGAGGAGACCACCAACGACGCTAACTCCCGCGCCGAGGCACAGATCCGCCAGGCTGAGGAGCAGGCTTCCAAGCTGAAGAGCGACGCTGAGCGCAAGCACACCGAGATCATGAGCACGGTCAAGCAGCAGCAGACCGCACTCGAGTCCCGCATTGCCGAGCTGCGCACCTTCGAGCGCGAGTACCGCACCCGCCTGAAGACCCTGCTCGAGTCGCAGCTCGAGGAGCTGGAGACCCGCGGCACCTCCGCTCCGAGCGGCGACGTGAACCAGAAGTAGGCGCCAGCTTCTAGCACGCGCTTACGGGAATTGACCCGCCCCGATGTGGGCGGGCTTTTTCTATTGCAGCTACACTGACCCATGTCAGAACCAGACACGCATTGATCCGGCCATCACCGGGGAGCGTTTCCGGAAGAACAGCAGGCGGCTGCTTTTAGCCGCTGGCTCAGTAGAACCGGACGTGCATAGGGATACGTCAATCCTTCACCACAATGAAGTGGGAATTTCCCCATCCGGGAAGTTCCAAGCGGGGTGGTACCGCGCAGCCTGCTGCGTCCCCGCGCGATGATGTGCGTGGAGGAATCATGGCAGACAAGCAAGGTGTCGGCGGCGTGTACCCCAAGGTCGATATGACCGGGGGCTCGTCGAAATTCCCGGAGATGGAGCAGATCGTCCTGGATTATTGGAACCAGGACGGCACTTTCCAAGCCAGCCTTGAAAACCGCGAGGGCTGCGAGGAATACGTCTTCAACGACGGCCCGCCTTTCGCGAATGGCCTGCCGCACTATGGCCACCTGCTCACCGGTTATGTGAAGGACATCGTTCCGCGCTACCGCACCATGACGGGCTACCACGTACCGCGCGTCTTCGGGTGGGACTGCCACGGCCTGCCCGCCGAGCTTGAGGCAGAGAAGCAGCTGGGCATCACCGACAAGGCCCAGATTGAGGACATGGGTCTGGCCAAGTTCAACGAGTACTGCGGCAAGTCGGTGATGCACTATGCCGACGAGTGGGAGGACTACGTCACCCGCCAGGCGCGCTGGGTGGACTTCGACAACGGCTACAAGACGATGGATCCGGAGTACATGGAGTCCGTCATGTGGGCGTTCAAAGAGCTCTACGACAAAGGCCTGATCTACCAGGGCTTCCGCGTCCTGCCGTATTCCTGGGCCGAGCACACACCGTTGTCGAACCAGGAGACGCGCCTCGACGACGCGTACAAGGAGCGCCAGGATCCGACGGTCACCGTCACGTTCCCGATCAAGGACGCCAATGGGCACGAGGAGCTTATCGACGCCGCCTTCATCGGCTGGACCACCACCCCCTGGACGACGCCGTCGAACTTGGCTCTCGCTGTGGGGCCGGAGATCGAGTACGCACTGGTGCGCGTGGGCGAAGACACCTCCGTGCCGGAATTCGCTGGTGCGAAGCTGGTCTTGGCGTCTGACCTGATCAAGGCCTACGCCAAGGAGCTGGGGGAGAACCCGGAGGTGCTGGCCACCTACCGCGGAACCGATTTGGAGGGTGTCACCTACGAGCCGCTCTTCGAGTACTTCGCCGACGAGCCGAATGCCTTCCAGGTGCTGCTGGCCGATTACGTCACCACGGAGGACGGCACCGGCGTCGTCCACCAGGCACCCGCCTTCGGTGAAGACGATATGAATACCTGCGAGAAGTACGGCATCGGCCTGGTCATCCCGGTCGACGCCGACGGCAAGTTCACCTCCCAGGTTCCCGAATACGAGGGCAAGCTCGTCTTCGACGCCAACCGCGACATCATCCGCGACCTCAAGGCCCGCGGCCGTGTCGTGCGCGACCAGACCATCGTTCACTCCTACCCGCACTCCTGGCGTTCCGGCGAGCCTTTGATCTACATGGCATTGCCAGCATGGTTCGTCAAGGTCGTCGATATCCGCGACCGCATGGTGGAGCTGAACCAGGAGATCGATTGGATCCCGTCGCACATCCGTGACGGCCAGTTCGGCAAGTGGCTGGAAGGCGCACGCGACTGGAATATCTCCCGCACCCGTTACTGGGGTTCCCCGGTGCCAGCCTGGGTCTCCGACAACCCGGAATACCCGCGCGTGGATGTCTACGGTTCCCTCGATGAGCTGGAGGCTGACTTCGGCGTCCGTCCCGAGTCGCTGCACCGCCCGTACATCGACGAGCTGACCCGCCCGAACCCGGACGATCCGACTGGGAAGTCCACCATGCGCCGCGTCCCGGATGTTCTGGACTGCTGGTTCGAGTCCGGCTCCATGCCATTTGCGCAGTACCACTACCCGTTCGAGAACAAGGAAGAATTCGACACCCGCCAGCCCGCGGACTTCATCGTCGAGTACTCCGGCCAGTCCCGCGGCTGGTTCTACGTCCAGCACGTGCTGTCCACCGCACTGTTTGACCGCGTGGCGTACAAGCAGGTCGTCGCCCACGGCATCGTGCTCGGCGAGGACGGCCTGAAGATGTCCAAGTCCAAGGGCAACTACCCGGACGTGAAGGAAGTCTTCGACCGCGATGGCTCGGATGCGATGCGCTGGTTCCTCATGTCCAGCCCGATCCTGCGCGGCGGCAACCTGATCGTCACCGAGCAGGGCATCCGCGACGGCGTGCGCCAAGCAATTCTGCCGTTCTGGAATGCCTACACGTTCTTGCAGCTCTACTCCGACCGTGAGGCAACCTGGGATACCAGCTCCGATAACGTGCTGGACCGCTACATCTTGGCCAAGCTGCACGACATGGTGAAGAACACCAGCTCAGCCCTCGAGTCCACAGATATCTCCGGTGCATGCGAGGAAGTCCGTCTCTTCGCCGACACTTTGACCAACTGGTACGTGCGCCGCTCCCGCGACCGCTTCTGGGCGGGCCAGGACGAGCACCCGGAGGCATTCAACACCCTCTACACCGTGCTCGAGGTCCTGGCCCGGACCGCGGCCCCGCTGCTGCCGTACATCACCGAGGTCATGTGGCGCGGTCTCACCGGCGAACGCTCCGTGCATCTTGCTGATTACCCGAACGCGGACGACTTCCCGGCCGACGACGAGCTCGTCGCCGCGATGGACACCACCCGCGCCGTGTGCTCCGCTGCGTCCTCGCTGCGCAAGGCGAAGAAGCTGCGTAACCGCCTGCCGCTGCCGGGCCTGAAGGTCGCCCTGCCGGAGGCGGACACACTCGCCCCGTTCGAGTCGGTCATCCGCGACGAGGTCAACGTGAAGAACGTCGAGCTCACCCAGGACGTCGCCTCCGCCGGTTCTTTCGACGTCGTCGTCAATGCGAAGGTCGCCGGCCCGAAGCTGGGCAAAGACGTCCAGCGCGCGATCAAGAACGTCAAGGCTGGCAACTACGTCCACGACGGGGAGAATGTCGTCGTCGACGGCGACCTGGTGCTCACTCCGGATCTGTACACCGAGCGCCTCGTCGCCGCGGACCCGGATTCCACCGCACGTGTGGAGGGCATGGATGGCCTCGTCGTCCTCGACACCACCCTCACCGAGGAGCTGGAGGCCGAGGGCTGGGCCGCCGATGTCATTCGCGGTCTGCAGGACGCCCGCAAGAACGAAGGCCTTGAAGTCTCCGACCGTATTTCGGTTACCCTCCACGTCCCAGCGGACAAGGAGGAGTGGGCCAACCGCCACGCCGACCACATTGCGGCTGAGACGCTCGCAACGTCGTTCACCGTCACCACCGACGCCGACGATGCCGGCCACAAGGTCCTCGACGGCGTCACCGCGAACGTGACCAAGAACGGCTAAATAGCCTGCTTACGCCAAACACCTATTCCAGAACACCTATTGACAAGGTCGCGGAGAACTCCTCCACGAC